>JANMQV010000151.1:0-75814 GCA_031370645.1 Candidatus Eiseniibacteriota bacterium
GCCGCCACCGGTCGCTACGAAGACGAGGGGCGACCGACCGCTTACCGCTCCGTCGGCTATCCCGCGTTCACCGCGGCGATTTACCGAGTCGCCGGGCCGCGCCCCGAGGCGGTGAGAGTCGTTCAAGCGATCCTCGATGGCGCGACCGCGTTCCTCCTCTTCCTCCTGGCGCGAGGCAGCGGAATCGCGGCGGCCCGAGGCGCCGCGCTGTTGTGGGCCTTCTTCCCTCCCGCCATTCTCTACTCTCGGTTTCTGAGACCGGAAACCGCCACGGCGTTTCTTCTCGTGACGATCGCGGTCGCGTTGTCCCGTGAATCGTCGCTCTCCCGTACTCGCCGATTCGGCGTCGGGCTCCTCCTGGGTCTGGCGGCGCTCGTCCGATCCGAATTCCTGCTGGTGCTTCCGATGATCCCGTTCGTGATCGAGCCGGGCGCCGGCCGACTGCGACGGTCGGCGCTGCTTCTCGCTGGAGCCTGCTTGGTCATCGTCCCCTGGGTGGTGAGAAATGCCGTGGTCGTGGGAGCGCCCACGATCGCCACCAGTGTCGGCGGAGCCTTCCTCATCGGAAACCACCCGGCCGCGACGGGCGGCTACGCGCCCTCGGTACCCGACTCGATGCGTCCTCGCGCGGCGGGGGAAGCTGAAGCCTCGAAGGAGGCCTACGAAAACGCCGCGAGATTCATCTCCGACCACCCGGCGCGCTTCGTCACCGGCATCACACGGAAATGGGCCTTCATGATCATGGGCGAATCGGAGCTCGTCGTGAGTTCCTTCCATCCCCACCCGGCGGATGGCGCCACGTCGTTTCGGGAAAAGGCGCGAGCCGTGCCGGTCTGGATCCACGCCGCCGTGAGCGTCCCGTACGCGCTGCTCCTCCTGCTCGGCATGATCGGATATTTCTCTCCGCCCGGTGGCATCGCGCCTCGGTTCTTCCTCTCGATCGTGGCGGCATGGCTCATCGTCCACGGCGTGACGTTCGGCGGGAGTCGCTTTCACTTTCCGTGGATGCCGTTCCTTGCCGCGTCCGCCGCTTCGCTCTTCGGAAATTTCCGCTCCCGGCTGGGGACGATGAGCCTTCGGTCGCGGCTCCTGGCGGTCTCCATCTCAGCCTTCGCGGTGACGGTCTGGCTCGTCGAACTCTACGTCGTGTGGCATCGCTAGCGAGGTTCCGACCGGCCTCTTGACCCGCGGTCCCCGCTCCCGCACGATCGCTCCCCATGTCCGGACCATTCCGCGCCGCCGTTCCAGAACCTTCCCGTCTCGGCTCCGCCGCCGCCGTCTCGTTCATCCTCTTCGCCGCGGCACTTCCCTGGTCGGTGGCGCCGATTTCGCTCGGCGTCGCGCTCTGCGGCGCCTTGACGCTCGTCTGGTGGTGGCGTCCGGGCGGCGAGCGCTGGTATCGGACACCGCTCGATCTTCCCACGATCGGATGGATCGCGGCACTCGTCCTCGCGAGTCTCTTCGCGCTCGATCCCTCCGGCTCGTGGCCGAACGCGAAGAAGGGACTTCTGCTCGCGGTCGTGTCGCTCGCCGCCTACCACGCGCGCGAAGAACGCATCGCGAAGGCGGCGCTTGCGGCGCTCTTTGTCTCCGCCGCCGGAGCGACCGTGTACGCTCTGGTCCGTTTCGCCCACGACGGCGGCGCCTTCCCGGCGCGCGTGCGCGGGCTCGTCGGCCATCCGCTCACCTACGGCGGCCAGGCGATGCTCCTCCTCTCGCTCTGCGGCGCGATTGTGCTCCGAGTGAAGGATCGCCGCTGGCGCGGCGGCGCGATGGCGCTCGGTCTCCTCGTGACGCCGGCGCTCCTCGGTTCGTTCACGCGGAGCGCCTGGATCGGCACGCTCGTCTCGTTCACCGTCATCGTGGCGCGCACGAAGGCGAGGTGGCTCCCGATTCTCGCCGCGATCGCACTCACCGTGCTGCTCCTCCTCCCCGCCGGCTATCGCGTCCGGGCGCTCAGTTCGCTCGATCTACGGAGTTCCTGGAACGTGGAGCGGCTCCTCCTCTGGGACGCGGGGCGCTCGATGTTCCTCGACCACCCGGTGACCGGGGTGGGACTCCAAGATCTCCATCCTCTGCTCGAGAAATACCGTAAGCCCGGCGCGCACGAGAAGCACGGCCACCTCCACAACGTGGTGATCCAGGTCGGCGCGACGATGGGAATCGTGGGACTCGCCGCGCTCCTCTGGCTTTGGATCGGCCTGGCGCGCACCGCACTCGCCCGGCCGTCGCCTTCCACGGACTTCGGAGCCGCCGTTCGAAACGCCGCAGTCGGCGCGCTGGCCGGCTTCCTCGTGGCCGGGCTCTTCGAGTGGAATCTCGGCGACGAGGAACTGGTCGAGTTCCTCGCGGTCCTCGTCGGGATGGCGTTCGCGGCGCGCGACTGGCGCGATCGGTGACGCGGCCGCCCGCCCTTGTCCTCACGCCGCGGCTCCCGTGGCCGACCGATGATGGTGGCCGCATCGTCGCCTGGCAGGGACTTCTGGCGGCCGCCGAGTCGCATGACGTCTCGCTCCTCACGTTCGCACCGCCCGAAGACCGATCGGCGCCGCCGCGCGAACTGACCGATCGCGGCGTTCACGTGATTCGCGTTCCCTTCAAGCCGCCTTCAACCGTCATCGCCGCGTGGCGGGGGCTCTTCGGCCGCTGGCCCTATTCGCTGGCCCGCTATCGAAGCAAGGCCTTCGATCGCGCGGTTCGCGAAGAGATCGCGCGGCGGCGCCCCGTTGTCGCCTACGTTCACCATCTCCACCTCGCCACCTACGTCGACGCGCTCGGCGGTGTCCCGATGGTGCTCCGCGAGCACAACGTGGAGTTCCTCTGGATGGCGCGCTACGCGCGCGCGGAGGGCGCCTCGGCGCGCGGCGCGTACGCCGCCCTGCAGGCCGTTCGGCTTCGCGGCGCGGAATCGGAACTCTGTCGGCGGGCGGCGCTGGTCTTGGCGATCCAGAATGAAGAGGCCCGCGTGCTCCGCCTCTTGGCGCCGACCGCGCGCGTCGAGACGCTTCCGGTGGGAGTCGATCTCGCGGCGCTCCCCGCGAGGCAGCCGGTCTCGCCGCCGGTCGTGCTCCTCGCGGCGTCCTTCGAGTGGGCGCCCAACACGACCGGGGCGCTTCGGTTTCTGCGGGAGGGGTGGCCCCGGCTTCGCGCCGCGGCGCCGGGCGCGGTCCTCCGCCTCGCGGGGAAAGGCCCTCCCGCGGCGCTTCGCGAGGCCTGCGCGGAGGCGGGCGTGGAACTCGCCGCCGACGTTCCTTCCATGGCGGCCGAATACGCGCGCGCCACGCTCCTCCTCGTGCCGGTTTGGGTCGGCGCGGGCGCACGCGTGAAAATCGTGGAAGCGCTTGCGGCAGGAGTTCCGGTCGTCTCGACGCCGATCGGCGCGGAGGGTCTCGACCTCGAGGCGGAGAAGCACTTCGTGGCCGGGGAAACATCGGAATCGCTGGCCGATGCCGCGGCGGAACTTCTTCGGAACGCTGACCGCCGCGAGTCGCTCGCGAGGGAGGGGCGCGCGGTGGCGGCGGCGCGATGGTCGCTTCCCGCGGTCGCGGCGCTTCAAGCCCGGTATCTCGCGGAGGCCTCCGCCGCTTCGAGCGCCCGCGCATGAACGAGGTTCGCCTCTTCGCCCTCTCCGCGCTCCGGACGGCGACTACGAACGCGCTCGGAAAGAGCTCGCCGCGCTATGAATCGCCGCGGCGCATCCTCGTCGTGAAGCTCGACCATCTCGGCGACACTCTGCTCGCCACTCCTGCGCTCCGCGCGCTCCGTGAGTCGTGGCCCGGAGTTCCGATCGACGCGGTGGTGCACCCGGGATCGGGAGTTCTCCTCGAGGGAAGCCCGCTCGTCGACCGAGTGTTCGCCTACGATTCCCCGCGATTCCGTCGCGGCGCGGGCGCGGGCGACGCCGAGCGCGGGGAACGCGACCGGCAGGACGCGCTTCTTCGCTTGCTCGCGCCGGAGCGTTACGACTGGGTATTTGAACTTCGCGGCGATGAATGGACGGCCGGGCCGCTCCTCCGCGCGCTCCGGCCGGTGCGCCGCCACGATCGTGGAACGGTCCGGGTTCTCGACTGGCTCTCGCGCCGGATCGGGAGACTTCGCGGGCGGAGGCCCCCGCCGCCGCTTCACGAGATCGACACGAATCTCGCGATCGTTCGTCCGACCCTCTCGCGCTGGCCCGACACGCCCAGGGTGGAAGCGCCGCCCTGGCCCCACGCGGCGCTCGAACTCGAACGCGTGGCGCGCGATCTCGCCCCCGGTTTCGATCCGCGCCGCCCCTACGCGGTCATCCAGCTCGGAGCAACCTGGGCGCCGCGCGCCTGGCGCGCCGAGCGGTTCGGCGCGGTTGCCGCGGCACTTCGCACCGCCTATGATGCGTCCGTCGTGGTGATCGGCGCCGCCGAGGAGGCGCCGCTCCGTGCCGCATTCCTGGCCGGCGGCGGACCGGCGGACAGCGCGTTTTTCTTCGGCGCCCTTTCCATTCCGGCGGTTGGCGCCCTTCTTCGCCGCGCCGGATTGTTCGTGGGGAGCGACGGAGGGATGGCTCACCTGGCGGCAGCCTGCGGCACGCCCTCGCTCGTTCTCTTCGGTCCGCAGAGCCCGGCGCGCTTCGGGCCCCGAGGGACGGGAATCGTCGTGCTCCATCGGCCGGTCGAATGTTTTCCCTGCGCCCAGGTCGTCTGCGTCCACCCGGAGAATCCCTGCGTGAACCTCACGACCGTCGAGGAAGCGGTGACCGTCGCGAAGCGGCTTTGGAGTGCGGCGACGCCTCCATCAGAGCCCACCACGCCGCGGAACTAGACGCATGTTCGCGAAGAACCGCCAGGTCCTCCTGACCGCCGTCTTCTTCCTCGACGCCGCGCTCCTGTACGCGGCGTGGATCGGCGCCTACGCGCTCCGCTTCTACGTGCTTCCGTTCGCGGCGCCGCTCGGAGTTCCGCCGCTCTCGTCCTACCTCTGGTACGGCGCCGTGGTCGTGCTGGTCGCGCTCCTCGTCCTTCGGACGCTCCGACTCTATCGATCGCGACGCACGTCGCGGCTCGGCGCCGAGCTGACGGCAATCGCGCAAGGGATGGCGATCGTGATGGCGCTCGCCGCGCTCGGGTCGTTCTTCTTCCGCGGCGAATTGGCGCGCTCCGTCCTCCTCCTGTTCGCGGTGGCGGGCACGGGGGTGCTCTGGCTCCACCGAATTCTCATTCGCCTGGGACTTCGCGCGCTCCGCCGGCAGGGGCGAAATCTCCGACACGTCCTCATCGTCGGGACCGGCCCGCTGGCGCTCGCGGTCGCGAAGAAGATGCGCGAGAACCCCGACTTCGGATTCGAAGTGAAAGGGCTCGTCTCGCCGCGGCCCGGCGCGGCGGCCGCGTCTCCGGCGGCGGCGTCTCCGGCGGCGGCGGAGTTCGCGATCGTCGGGAGCGTGGCCGACTTCCCGGCGCTCGCGGAGCAAACCGGAGCAGAACTCGTCTACTTAGCACTCGGCCGCGCGGAGTGGGAGGCCGAGCAGGACGCGCTCGATCGCCTCTCCGACTCCACCGTGGCCGTCCGGCTCGTGCCCGACCTCGCGCGCGCCTTCACGCTGAACGCCAGCGTGGAAGATTTCGACGGCACGCCGGTCGTCCTCGTGACGGAGAGCTCCGAGCAGGGATGGAATCAAGTCCTGAAGCGCTCGTTCGACCTTTTCGGCGCCACCGTCGGTCTCATCGTTCTGTCGCCGATCCTCGTGGCGCTCGCCCTCTGGGTGAAGCTCGATTCGCCCGGCCCCGTCTTCTACGCGCAGGAGCGGGTCGGCATGAACGGCCGGCGCTTTCGGATGCTCAAATTCCGCACGATGCGCGTCGGCTCCGACGCGGGCGGCCCCCAGTGGACCACGAAGGGCGATCCGCGCCGCACGCGGGGCGGGACGATTCTCCGCCGCTTCTCGCTCGATGAATTGCCGCAGCTCTGGAACGTCTTCGTCGGGGAAATGAGCCTCGTCGGCCCTCGTCCCGAGCAGCCGGCCTTCGTGGAGCAGTTCCGCGGCTCCATTCCGCGCTACATGCTTCGCCATCACATGAAGGCGGGAATCACCGGCTGGGCGCAGGTGAACGGGCTCCGCGGCGACACGCCGCTCGAGCGGCGGATCGAGTATGATCTCCACTATGTGCAGCACTGGTCGCTCTTCTTCGACATCCGGATTCTCGCGCTGACGATCGGGCGCGTCTTCCGCGATCCCTCCGCGATCTGAGGAACTGAGCGCCGCGTGCGTCTTTTCCTCGCCATTCCGAGGAGTCCGAACGCGGCGTTCGACTCCGATCTCTGGACACGAAATCTCCGCGATCCGCTCGTTGCCCTGGGCCACGACGTCGTTCTATTCACCGAGGGCGTTCAGCCGCTCTTCGATCTCGACCCGGCGGCGCCGGGGACGGCCCCCGCGCGCGAGGCGTTCACCGCGCGCTTCCTTGCCGCGGTGGAAGCCGCGAATCGAACGTCTCGTCTCGACTTCGTCCTGACCTACCTCTCCGATAGCCATCTCACGCAGGAAGCGATCGCGCGCGTGCGCGAGTCGATGGCGCCGATTGCGAATTTCTTCTGCAACAACGTGCACCAATTCCATCTCGTGAAGGCGATGGCGCGTCACTACAGCTGCTGTCTCGTGCCGGAGGAGGAAGCTCTGGCGCGTTACCGGGACGCCGGCGCGACTCCGATTTTCTTTCCGATGGCGGCGAATCCGGAGGTCTATCGGCCGCTCGATCTTTCACCTCGCTACGACGCCACATTCGCGGGGCAGCGCTATGGCGAACGGACGCAGGGCATCCTGGCGTTGCGGGAGGCCGGCATCGACGCGCACGCGTTCGGCCAGGGATGGGGCGCGGCCGGCAGCTCTGGCGGCAAGGCGCCGGTCGCGACGGAGCGAAGCGGCGCGCTCGCCTGGCTCGCGCGAATCGCGGAGCTCGTCGGGCAGGGAAGGAACCCCCTCGCCGCCGCGGCCGACCGCCGTGCCTTCGACCGGCTCCGCGCGCGCCACGCCGGGGCGCTTCATCCGATCCTCTCCGACGAGGAGTACGTGGCGCTCTTTAGCGAAAGCAAAATCAGTCTCGGATTTCTGATCGTCGGCGACACGAACCGAACGTGGCGCCCCATGCGGCAGGTGCGCCTCCGCGAATTCGAAGCGCCGATGGCGGGCGCCTTCTACCTGACGGGATTCATGGAGGAGATCGGGCGGCACTATGAGATCGGGAGGGAGATCGTCTGCTATCGCTCGCTCTCCGAGATGGTCGATCTCTGCCGTTACTACCTGACGCACGAAGCGGAGCGGGAGCGGATCCGCCTCGCCGGCCACGCGCGCGCGCGGCGCGACCATACCTGGACGAAGCGATTCGAAGGCCTCTTCGCGGATCTTTCTCGGAGAGGGATTCTTCGCCGCTAGCCGGCGACCGCGCGAACGAGAAGCGCCAGCAGCGTGAAGACGACGATGAGGAGCCCCACGCCCCGTGCATGCAGCGTGACGCCGCGGCGGGCCAGGAGCACCAGCGCGACGACCAGATTGATCGACGACGCCGCGGCGTAGGCGAGCGGCAGACTCTCCATCCCGGCGCCGCCGCGCGCGAACCAGACATAGGCCGCGGCGAGCGCCAGCGGCTGCGTGACGCCGATGGCGAGCCAGAGCCTCGTCCCTCCCACCGCGAGGGCGCCGAGCCCTACCGCCTGCACCGCCACCCGTCCCATCTCCCCCCCGAGCGTGAGCGCCATCAGGGGCCGTGCCGCGTCGAAGCGGTCGGAGTAGAGAAGGCGGAGAAGCGGAGCCGCGGCAACGATCGCGATACCGATGGCGGTGAAGGAGAGGAGGAGAAGCGGCGTCCACTGCCGGCGCGTGTACGCCGTCACGCCCGCGGTCCCCTCGACGGCTGCGACCGCGTTGATCTTTCCGAAGGCATAGCCCGCGAGGTAGGCATAGAAGATGGCGCCGACCTGCTGCGAGAGCGCGAGGGCCGCTTGCAACAATCCGTTCGCCTCGACGCCGTTCGCGCGGAGATAGTGGGCTCGGAGCGCCACCATGGTCCCCAGGTCGAAGAGTCCGAGCCCGAGCGCGGCCCCCGCCACCGCGAGGAGCGGTCGTGCCTCCCGGAAGGCGATCGCGAGGAGCGGACGCGGGCGAGGCCAGATCGCCGCGGCGTGCGCCGGCGCGTGCGCCACGAGCATCCCGACCAAACCGATCGGGTAGAGGAGCGTCACCGCCGTCACCGCGCCGAGGAGGCCGAAGCGGGGGACGAGGAAGAAGGCAAGAATCGTGGCGCCGCCGCCGCCCACGATCGCGAAGGTGAGCGGCGCGCGAAGGTCGGAACGGCCCGCGAAGAATCCGGTCGCGGGCGACCAGAGCGCCACACCGACCACACCGATCATCGAGAGGCGTACCATCGCGGCGTGCGCTTCGGTGCCGAGCAGGGCGCGCGAGATCGCGGGAGCGGCTACGATTCCGATCGCCGCCGCGATCGTTCCCGCGATCGTCGCCAGGAGCGCCGCACTCCATATCGCCCGCCGGCCCGCGTCCGCGTCCGCGCCTTCACCCGATGCCGCGCCGACGGCGCGCGCCACCGGGAGCGAGAGGCCGAGGCTCGCCGCCAGGCCAAACCAATTCTGGCCCGAGACCACCTGCGAGAGAACGCCGATGCCGGTCGTATCGAGGTGATGCGCGAGCCACTTGTTTCGGATGACGCCCGTGAGCGCCGTGACGATGGTTCCGGCCGCGCCGGCCAGAAGGCGGGCGAAGCGCTGCCACCAGAACGAAATGTCGACGCGGCGCATGGGACCCGAGTCTCGACGAGCCCCGCCGGGGCGTCAAGCGACGGCCGCGCCGCCCGCGGGAACCGGCGCGCCGATTCTCCGTGCTACACTCCCGCGCCTGATGTGCGGGATTGCCGGCGTCTACGCGCTCACGGAGCGCCCTCCCGACCCCGCGTGGGGAACCCTCCTCGCGCGGGCCCTTCGTCATCGCGGCCCCGACGGGAGCGGCGTCTACCACGACGACCGCGTCGTCCTGGCGCACACGCGCCTCGCCATCATCGATCTCTCCGATGCCGGACGCCAACCGATGGCGTCCGCCGACGGCCAGCGCCAGCTGACCGTGAATGGCGAGATCTACAATCACGCCGAGATCCGCCCGTCGCTCGAGGCGGAGGGCGCGCGGTTCCGCTCCCGCTCCGACACCGAAGTTCTGTTGGAACTCCTCGCCCGCCATGGCGCCGCCGGCCTCGAACGAGTTCGCGGCATGTTCGCCTTCGCCTATTACGATCGTGGGGAGGGGACGCTCCTCCTGGCGCGCGATCGCCTCGGCAAGAAGCCGCTGCTCTACGTTCGGACACCGGAGTTCGTCGCGTTTGCGTCCGAGGCCGCGGCACTTCTCTCGCTCCCCTTCGTTCACGCGGCGCTCGACCGGGAAGCGCTCCGCCCCTATCTCCACTATCTCTACGTCCCGGCGCCGGCGACGCTGCTCGAAGGGATTCAGAAGCTCCCGCCGGCGTCGCTCCTTCAGCTTTCCCCAGCGGCCGCCGGCGGCGTCGGCTGCGTGAAACCATACTGGGCGCTCCCCGACGTCGATCCGGACGCGCGCCCCGACGCGACGTGGCGGCGGACGCTCGACGAGCGGCTCGAGGAGGCGACGCGTCTTCGCACGGTGAGCGACGTGCCGATCGGGCTCTTTCTCTCCGGCGGGATCGATTCGAACGTCGTGCTGGAGCGGCTTCATCACGCGGGGCATCGCCCGATTCAGGCGTTCACCGTCGGATTCGAGGGACTTCCCGACGAGCGGGCAGTCGCGGCCGAAGGAGCAGGGCGCTACGCCGACGCCCACACGCTCCTTCCCGTTCGCGCCGACGTGGCGTCGGAACTACCGGCCATCCTCCGGCACTTCGGAGAGCCGCTCGGGGATAGCGCCGTCGTCACGACCTACCTGGTCGCGCGCGAGGCGGCGAAGCACGTGAAGGTGATCCTGAACGGCGACGGAGGCGACGAGCTCTTCGGCGGCTACGCGCGCTACCCCTTCGCGCGCCGCGCCGACATCGCCCGGTCGCTCCCCGGAGGCGGAGCCCTCCTTCACGCGCTCTACAAAGGCCGCCACCGGCTCGATCCCGTCTGGCCCGCCCTCGATCGCCGCGATTTCGGCGCGGCGGCGCGATCGCTTTCCTCGGTGTTGCCGCCATCCGACGAGCGCGCGCTGCTTCGCGCGCCTCTCGCGGAGGGGGCGAACGCCATCGCGACACGAACCGGTACCGGACTCGCCGCCGCCGTCGCTGCGTGGGACGCGGGCGCCTACCTCCCGGACGATCTCCTCGTGAAAGTCGATGTCGCGTCGATGGCGCACGCGCTCGAGAATCGTTCGCCCTTCCTCGATCACCGCCTCTGGGAGCACGTGGCGGCACTTCCGCCGGCGCGACGATTCCACTGGAGACGAACGAAGCCGCTCCTCCGCGACTACGCGCGTGGAAGGATCCCGGCCGCCGTGCTCCGCGCGCCGAAGCAGGGATTTCAACTTCCGCTCGAGGCGTGGCTTCGCGGCCCGCTCCGCGGCTGGTCCGAAGCGCTCCTTCGCGACCCTCAGGCCACCGGGACGCTCTATCGAGAGGGAGCCACCTCGCGTCTTCTCGACGCGTTTCACGCGGGAAGCGCGGACGTGATGGCGCCCCATCGCATCTGGTCGCTCGCGGTACTGGAGCTCTGGGCGCGCGAATTTCACGTGGCGATGCCTCGGGACATGGGATGAGGGCATGACGGCGAACGTCCCCGATCCCGCTTCGACGCACGCGCGCCTCGATGCGCTCCGGCACTCGGCCCTCACGCCGCTCGTGAGCGTGCTCCTCTCGACGCGGAACGGATCGCGTTACCTCGAAGAGGCGCTCGGGAGCCTGGCGGCGCAGACGTATCCGGAACTCGAGATCGTGGCGGTCGACGACGGATCAAACGACTCCACGCCCGACATCCTCGCTCGGTTCGTCGCGCGCCATCCCCGCACTCGCCTCCTCCGGACGGAGGGTGTCGGGCTCGCGGCCGCGCTCCACCGCGCGGCGGGCGAAGCAACCGGCGCCTACTTGGCGAGGCAGGACGACGACGACCGTTCCCACCCCGAGCGAATCGCGCGACAGATCCGATTCTTTCAAGCGCACCCCGAGGTCGGCGTGCTCGGAACGGCGGCGACGCGGATCGATGAAGGCGGGAAGGCAATCGGCCCCTACCCGGTGCCGAGCACGCGCGCCGAAATCGCCGCCGCGCTTCGGCGTGGGACGCCGTTCGTTCATGGTTCGGTCATGATGCGCCGCGAAGTCTACGACGCCTCGGGAGGGTACCGCGCGGCGTTTCAGGCGGCCCAGGATGTCGATCTCTGGCTTCGAATCCCCAAGGGGATCGGATTCGTCAACCTCCCCGAGCCGCTCTATGAATGGCGAGAGCACCCGGGCGGAGTGTTCGCGAGAGCGCGCAACCGGCAGCTCTTCTTCGCCGCGGTCGCCCGCGTGTTCGCGGAGGAGCGCCGCGCGAGCGGCGCCGATTCGATCGCGCTCCTGGCATCCGCGGAATCTCCGGAGGATTTCTTCGCGCGCTACCCGCGCGCCGACCGCGCGCTCCTTCGCCTCGGCGAACTCCAGGTGCGCGAAGGACGCACCACCGAAGCGCGCGAACTCTTGCGGCGCGCCATGCGCTCGCCCCGCTCACTGGCCCCATCGCTCCTTTGGTGGGCGCTCTCGGTTCCCGTCGCCTGGTCGCCTCGGGGAAGACGCGCGGCGGCCGCTTCGAAGGGCGAGCGAGCCCGATGAATGTCCTTCTCGTCGCGGGGGTCGACCTCTCGCTCCCGGGCGGGCTCGAGACGCACGTCCTCGAACTCGCTCACGGGCTCGGAGCGCGCGGCCATCACGTCGACATCCTCGCCCGCGCGAGTCGGGAGCTCCCCGGCCCGGCGCTTCGGCTCGTCGATCGCTTCGGCGATGGGGCCTACGACATCGTCCACCATCACGGCGGCCTGTGGGTGTCCGCATGGAACGCGGCGATCGACACGACAGCGGCCACGGGCCGCGCGCGCTATCTCCGCACCTTCCATTTCTCGGTCGCGGCGAAGATGGGCGTCTACCTCCGCATGGGGCGGATCCGCACGCTCTTCAATCCGGGGAATCATCGCGCACTCCGCGACGAGCGGACTTCGCTCGGGCGCGGGCCGCTCCACATCGCCGTCTCCCGCGCGCTCCGCGATGAATTGGTGCGCTACCACGGCGCGCCGAGGGAACTCTTCGAGTCGATTCCGAACGGCGCCTCCTTCGCGCAGCCCCGTCTCGGCCGCGCGGCTTGGCGGGAGCGAAAGGGAATTCCACCGGAGGCGCCGCTCCTCCTCACGATCGGCCGCGACGACTACGTGAAGGGGTTCGACCTCCTCGCGCGGGCGTGGTCGGCGCCGAACGCTCACCCGCCCGGCGCTATCTGGGTCTCGGTGGGTGGTGCCAAGCCAGGGCGTTCGGGCGATCGGATCTCGACCGGACCGATCGCCCCCTCCGAAGTAACCGAATGGATCCACGCCGCCGACCTCGGCGCGTTTCCTTCGTACTACGAAGGGGGAGGGATCGCCCTCGCCGACATGCTCGCGGGCGGCCTTTACGTGCTGACTCATGCGGTCGGCGTGGCCCCGGAGGCCGTCCGCCCCGGCGAGAACGGGGAATTCGTGCCGCGGAGGCCCGATGCGTGGAGCGCGGCCCTCGCCCGCACGTTGGCAGCGCCTCCGCGCCCGACCGGGCCGGGACTCCCGCCCGAATGGAGCTGGGAATCGATGGTGGAACGGGTGGAGCGCGTCTACCGGAGGCTCCGCCCCGATTCCGCGTAACCGCGCCCGCCGAGCCGGTTTCTGCTAGACTCAGAACGCGATGCGCATCCTATTTCTGACCTCTCGGATGCCGTCCCCGCCTGTGGGGGGCGACCGATTCCGCGTTTATCATTTGCTCCGCACGGCGGCCGAAGCGGGCCACCGCATCGACCTCGTCACGTTCGATGACGGCCGGAGCGACGTCTCCGCGTTGGAGCCGCTTCGCCGCTTCACCTCGAGCTATGAAATCGTGCACCAGCCGAAGCTCGTCTCGTGGTGGCGCGCCGCGCGCGCGCTTCCGACGCGCCTCCCTCTTCAGGCTGCCTACTACCGTTCCGAAGCGATGAGCCGCCACGTGGCCCGGGCGTTCGACCGAAATCCTCCCGACGTGGTCTACACGCACCTCTTTCGCATGGCGCCCTACGCGCTCGCCGAGCGGGAACGCCGTGACGCGCGCTGGATCCTCGACCTGACCGATGTCATTTCGGCGGGGATCGAGCGCTCGCTTCCCTACCGGAGCGGACCGCAGCAGTGGCTCTACCGGGAAGAGGGAAGGCGGATCGCTCGCTATGAGGCGCTGGTGGCACCGCGCTTCGACGACTGCTGGGTGATCAGCGAAGCCGAGGCACGCGCGCTCGGCGCCATCGCGCCGCGTGCGTCGATCCGCGTCGTCCCGAACGGATTCGAGCCGGAGCGAAACATCGTTCCACCAGCGCGCGATTCGGCCTCGCTCCTCTTCTTCGGAAATCACGACGTGCTCCACAATCGCGACGCGGCGCGGTTCCTCGCCATGGACATTCTCCCACGCGTGCGCGCCTCCGTTCCCGGCGCCACGCTCGATATCGCCGGAAAGGGGGCCGAGGGGCTCGGCGGCTGGGTGCGCCGTCCCGGCGTCCGCGTCCTCGGATTCGTTCCCGATCTCGACCGTGAATTGCGGCGCGCCGCTCTGTTTGTGGCGCCGCACCGCTTCGCAGCCGGCGTTCAGAACAAAGTGCTCCAGGCTCTATCCGCCGGCACTCCGGTCGTGACGACACCGGTCGTCCACCAAGGTCTCGCTCCAGCGCCCGACGACGTTCTCTGCGTCGCCGAGGGCGCCGCCGCGATCGCCGATCGGGTGGTGGCGCTCCTCCGCGATCCGGTCGAGGCGGCGCGCCTCGGAGAGCGAGGGCGCGTCTGGGCATGCTCGCGTTTCAACTGGCGCGAGTCGCTTGCGGCGTTCGAGGAGGGGAGTTCCGCCGCGGCTTCGGAAGAGGGAGGGCCTGTCGCGGCGCCCGTTGCGGTCGCCGGCTCGCTCGCTTGACCGGAGCGCCGCCGTTCCTCCTCGTCGCGCCCCTCTCCTTCGGCGCGGCGCTCCTCTTCACTCCGCTCGTCCGCGCCCTCGCGCGGCGGACCGGCTATCTCGATCATCCAGACGAGCGAAAACCCCACCTCGAGCCGACGCCGCTCCTCGGCGGCTTGGCCGTCTTCGGCGCGCTCGTGGTCGGTCCGCTCCTCGCGCGGCTCCTCGTGGGAGCGCCGATCGGGATGCCGGCGCCGGGCGTCCTCCTGGGCGGCGCGCTCTCGCTCCTCCTCGGCCTCGTGGACGATCGCCGGCCGATGCGCCCTCTCGGCAAACTGATCGGACAGCTCGCCGTCGCGATTTCGCTCGTCGTGTGGGGCGGCGCGCCGCACATCGTGGCGGAACAGCCGCTCCTCGCGCTGGCCGCCATCGTCGCCGTCGTGTCGCTTTTGAACGCGGTCAATTTCCTCGACGCCATGGACGGCATCGTGAGCGCACTCACTCCGGTGACGGGACTCGGATTCGTGGCCTTGGCGCTCGTGCACGGGGCCGCCGTCGATCTGGCGCTCGCCTGGGGCGCTGTGGGAGCGGCCGCGGGATTTCTCGTCTACAACGCGCCTCCGGCGCGCATCTTCCTCGGTGACGCGGGGAGCCACGTGCTCGGCTTCGTCCTTGCCACGCTCTCCCTCCAAGCGCTCGATTCCAGCATCTCGTGGCCCCACGTCGCGGCCCTCCTCGTGCTGCTCGCCTACCCCCTGTTCGACGTGATCTTCGTCATCGTCACCCGCCTTTTGGCGAGGCGTCCCATCCATGTGGGAGGGGTGGACCACACCACGCATCGACTTGGAAGGATTTGTGGACGGTGGGGGACCGTCGCGGCGATTACCGCCGCGGGGGTGCTCAGCGCGGGGCTCGGAACGTGGCTTTGGGGGGTGAAAAGCGACCTCATCGCATTCCTCGCAGTCTCAATTTTTGGGCTTGGATACGCGGTTTTTGGGGTCTGGCTGGGACGAACAAGTCCCACCTAGCGGTTCGACACTTGACAAACAAGTTTTACAGATGTACCTTTCATTTTCGTAATGGCCACACGGCACTACCTGCCGGGCGAGAACGAGCGAGGCAAGGACGCGATGTCGCCACTTCCCGACCCCCTTCGAGAACCTGAAGCCTCTGGCGGCCGTATCGAGCAGGATCCGCTCGATCGGTTGAACGACGGGCTGACGCAATGGGAGCGCGAGCTCCTGGCGGAGCCGTCCACCCAGTCGCGGCCCCGCGCGCCCCATCTCGGACGCTACAAAGACCTTCTCGATGCCAGCCGCTCCGTTACCGGCACGCTCGACCCGAACGAACTCCTCCTCCGCGTGGTGGACGCCGTCATTCGCATCGCCGGCGCCGACCGCGGCTTCCTCATGCTCATGCACGAGGAAGGAAAGCTCCAATTCGAGATCGCCCGTAGCAAGGACGAGACGACGCTCCCGCCGAGCGAATTCCAAATCTCCTTCGGCATCGCCGAGGAAGCCGCGCATCGCCGCGAGACCGTCTGGGTTCCCGACGCCGTCGGCTCCTCGCTCTTCCAGGACCGGAAGAGCGTCCGCGCGCTTTCGCTCCGCACGGTCGTCGCCATTCCGATTCTGAATTCGGGGCGCGTTCTCGGCGTCCTCTACATCGACTCCCATTCCATCACGCACGAATTCTCGACCGAGGACATCGCGCTTCTCGAAGGGTTCGCCGCTCAGGTGGCGATCGCGCTCGAGAACGCCCGCGTCCACGAGTCGCTCCGCGACACGAAGAACCGCCTCGAGATCGAAAATCTGAATCTGCGCCGAGCGCTGAAGGAAGACGTCCGGTACGGATTGCTCGTCGGGCGGAGCCCCGCCATGGGGCAGGTCGTGGATTTGATTGAAAAGGTGATTCCGACGCAAGTCACCGTGCTGATCCACGGCGAGACCGGAACCGGTAAGGAAGTCGTGGCGCGCGCCATTCACCTGAACGGTCCGCGGAAGGACGAGAACTTCATCGCCGTGAATTGCGGCGCCGTACCCGAGGCGCTTCTCGAAAGCGAGCTCTTCGGGTACAAGAAGGGAGCCTTCACCGGCGCCAACGAAGACCGCGTCGGACTCTTCGAGGCGGCCGACAAGGGGACGCTCTTCCTCGACGAGGTCGGGGAGATGCCGGCGAGCCTTCAGGTGAAGCTTCTCCGCGTGCTCCAGGACTCTCACATTCGGCGCGTGGGCGACACCGTCTCGCGGAAGGTCGACATCCGGCTCATCGCCGCGACGAATCGCGATCTCCGCGCCGAGGTCGACGCCGGTCGCTTCCGTCAGGACCTCTTCTACCGCATGAACGTCGTGCCGGTCACGCTGCCGCCGCTTCGCGATCGCGGCGACGACATTCTCCTCTTCGCGCAGCATTTCCTGGAGGCGTCGGCCAAGCGCCAGCGGAAGTCGATCGTCAGTTTTACGCCCGAGGCGCGCGAGCTTTTGCTCCGGCACCCGTGGCCGGGAAACGTTCGCGAGTTGGAGAACGCCATGGAACGCGCGGTCGCCCTCTCCGACGACGGCGTGGCCCTCGAGCCGCATCTCTTCGGACTCGGCGCATCCGTTGCGCGCCGCTGGGACGGGCAGCACTCGCTCCGCGAGACGATGGAGGCCGTCGAAGCCGAAACGATTCGCGAGGCGCTTCGCCAGAGCGAATCGAACGTCTCTCGCGCGGCGCGCGCCCTCGGCGTGAGCCGCCAGCATCTTCACAACCGGATGAATTTCCACGGCATCCGGCGTTCGCGAATTTTGAACGAGTCCGGGGGTAAGTGACCGACCTCGCCTCGCTCCGCCTCGCGTCGCTCCGGGCCATCCTGATGCAAAGCGACGCGGAACTCCGCGCGCATCTTCCCGAGTATTTCCTCACCTACTACAAGCATCTCAACATCCTCCGAAATCCCGCCCGCATCGAGCACGTCTTCCAGAAGGGCCGGGAGATGTTCGAGTACCTGGAGGCGGACGGAAAGGAGATCCTCGACCTCGGCGCCGGGTTCGGCATCGAGGCACTCCTCGTCGCGATTTACGGAGCGAAGAAGGTGATCGCGACCGAGATCGATCACGACATGGTGGCGGTCGGCACCTACCTCGCCGGCGCGATCACGCCCAAGGTCGAGCACTTCGAGTCGCGCTACGGCGACGGCATCGCCATGGAATTTCCCGCCGCCTCCTTCGACGGCGTCATGGCGAACTGCGTCATCTCGCACGTGCGCGACCTGGAGGGATTCCTGAGCGAGGCGCACCGGCTCCTCCGGCCGGGCGGAATCTTTTTTCTCAGCGACGAGAACAATTCGCTCTACCTCCCGGCTCGGTCGCGGCGCCGGAGGGGGTGGAACGACATGGAGCGGGAGCCGGGCGGTCCTTATTTCGCGGCCCGCTTGGCCATGGTGAAGGAACGCTTTCCCGAGCTGAAGGGCGCCGCGCTCTTCACCGCCGTGCGGGCGACCCGCGGCCTCTGGGGCGATACGGTGGCGGAGGGAGTGCGCGAACTCCAGGCGAAGGGGCGGCTCTCGGCTCCTCCGGAGTTCCTCTATCGCGACCCGCGGGACGGGCAGTATCCAGAACGGGAGTTGAATCCCTTTTGGATGATGGAACGATTCCGGGCCGCGAAGTTGGAGCCAGAACTCCTCCCGGCCTTTTTCTCCCGGGGAATCGAAGTCCATCTTCGCCAGGTGGTGAAGGACGTGCTCCGCTTCTTCTGCAGCCGCTGGCCTGTGCTCTCCGTCTATGTTTGGCCCATTATGAGGCTTCGGGGCCGAAAAGCCCGTTGACACCCTCGTAGCACCCGCCTAGGCTCCGCTTCCGTGCGACTGACCGCGTCGAGCCTAGCCGTCCTGACGCTTCTGGTGCTCGCGAGGCCCGCCGGGGCTGTCGCGCCCGTCACAACACCACCTCCACCTCCCGAACTTCCTGCCCCCACCGACTTCGCCGCCGTTGACCGGCCCGGAGACGGCGGCGGCGCGATCCTCCTTACCTGGAAGGACCCCGAAGCGCTCCCTGCGGGAACCGTGCTCGAAGTCCGGCGCGCGGAGCCGCCCGCCGATGAGTTCACGGCACTGAAGACCGTGGCCCCCGGGGCGCAGCGCTACGTCGATACCTCGGCGAAGGACGGGATGACCTACCGCTACGAACTCCGCGTTCGGGGCGAAGAGACGCCCGATTCGCTCGGCATTGCGGGCGCCGTCGGCCCCGCGCTCGTGAGCGAACCGATCTCGCCGCATGACAATTGGTTCCGCAACGAGCGGATGAACTCGCTCATCGCCTCGATCCTCTTCATCACCTTCATCCTGGCCTCGATCGCCTACGCTCGCTCCGGAAAGCCGATCTTCATTCGCCGCATCGCCGGCTTGAATGCCATCGATGAAGCGATCGGCCGCGCCACCGAGCTCGGGAAGAAGGTGCTCTACATTCCCGGCATCCAGAGCATGGACGAGATCCAGACGATCGCGAGCATCGCGATCCTGGGGCACGTGGCGCGCGCCACGGCCCGATACGGCACCGACCTCGACGTTCCCAATAAGGACCCGCTCACCTTCGTCTCGGCGCGCGAGGCGGTCCAGTCGGCCTATTTGTCCGAAGGTCGGCCCGACCTCTTCCGCGACGACATGGTCCATTACGTCACCTACGATCAGTTCGCCTTTACGGCCGCCGTCTCCGCGCAGATGACGCGCGAGAAACCGGCGGCGATCTTCCTGGTCGGGTACTTCTTCGCGGAATCGCTCATCCTAGCCGAGACCGGGCAGTCGACCGGCGCCATCCAGATCGCCGGGCAGGCGGATCCGACGCAGCTCCCGTTCTTCGTCGCCACCTGCGACTACACGCTCATCGGCGAGGAGCTCTACGCCGCGAGCGCTTATCTTTCGCGGGAGCCGGTGCTCCTCGGCTCCATGCGCGGGCAGGATATCGCCAAGGCGGTGCTCCTCGCGGTGGGGATCCTCGGGATCATCGCGGTCAGCTTCGGCGCCACCTGGGTCCTCGATCTGGTGAAGACCCAATGAACCTCGAATTCGGCCGCGTGACGCTCGTCGTTCTCTTCGCGATCATCCCCATCGTGGGGATCGTGCTCGGGATGCGCGCGCCGGCGCTTCGAAGCAAGATTCCGCTCCTCGTCGCGTTCTTCGCCGGCCTCATCCCGATCTTCTCGATGTACATCCCGAAGAAATTCCTCTCCGGCGAAAGCGGCATGAGCCCTCGTCTCGATCAGTGGCTCATCATCGTGGCCGGCTTCGCGCTCCTGCTCGGAATCACAAACGTCATCTCGAACGGCGCTCGAAAAATTTCCCGCCGGGACCGCGGCTGGCCCTACGCCATCGTGCTCTTGACGGGACTCTTCGTCATGGGTGGGTTCGGGATCTACGCGGCCGTCTCGGGGCAGGGGATGGGGTTCCTCCCGAATGGAACGCCGACACCGTTTCGCTGGGTGGAGAGCACGGTGTTCCAGCCGCTTCAGTCGACCATCTTCGCGCTCCTCGCCTTCTTCATGGCGAGCGCCGCGTTTCGCGCCTTCCGCGCTCGGAACACCGAGGCGACGATTCTCCTCATCGCAGGCGCCATCGTGATGACGGGCCGCGTGCCGCTTCTCGAGTTACTGGCCGCACCGTTCCCGCCGCTTCAGCCCGCGGCGGCCGCCGCGAGCCAGTTCATGGGGAAGGCGACGGAGTGGATCATGGACACGCCGAACGGGGCCGCCCAGTCGGGAATCATCATCGGCGCCGCACTCGGCGCCGGCTCCATGGCGATCCGCGTGATTCTCGGCATCGAACGCGGCTACCTCGGCCTCGGGAAGGGGGAGTAGCGTGCAAGCCTTCTTCCGGTTCCTTCTCGCGCTCGACCGTCGCTGGATCTTTCTCCTCGTTCTCTTGAGCGTGACGATCCCGATCGTCGTCCCGATCGGGCTTCCCGTCACGACAACTTCCTCCACGCGAAACGCCTTCGAGTTCGTGGAGGCGCTGAAGCCCGGAGATCTCGTCTGGCTCTCGATCGATTACGGTCCGTCCTCGGCGCCGGAAAACGATCCGATGGCGGAGGCGTTTCTCCGGCAGTGTCTGCTCAAGAAGGTCCGCGTCATCGTGACCGCCCTCTATCCGCTCGGCGGCCTCGGTCTCGCGAACGCGGTGGTGGCGAAGATCACGGCCGAGTATCCGGAGGCGAAATACGGCGTCGACTACATCAACCTCGGATATAAGGACGGTGCCGCGGCGGTGATGCGGACGCTGGGGCAGGACATCACGTTGTCGTTTCCGACCGACGTGAACGGGCGCCCCGTCTCCGAATTTCCGATCATGCAGGGCCTTCGCACGATCCGACAGCTCGACCTCGTCTTCACCGCGGCGACCGGCCTCATCGGGGAGTGGTGGATCACGCAGGTCCACTCCCAGTTCGGCACGCCCGTCATCATCGGGCCGACCGCCGTGAGCGCGCCGAAGTACTACGCCTTCATCAATTCGGGGCAGCTGGTCGGGATGCTGGGCGGGATGAAGGGCGCGGCCGAGTACGAAAAACTTCTCGCGGCCAAGCACGAATCGCTCGGGAGGTTCTACCGAGGCACACACGCCTTCACGGCCACGAAGGGGATGGACGGGCAGACCGTGCTCCACGGCGTCATCCTGGCGCTCATCGTGCTTGGGAATCTGGCGTTCTTCATGACGCGCGGCAAGAAGGCGGGGGCGGCGTAACGATGGAATTCGTCGGAATCGGGACCTGGTTGGCCGCCTTCCTCACGCTGGCCGCCCTCTCCTTCCTCTACAAGGACAATCCGTTCTTCCGTTTCGCCGAGAGTCTTTTCGCCGGCGTCTCGCTCGGCTACTACGTGGGAATCGTGCTGAACCAGACGCTCGTCCCGAATCTCTTCGAGCCGCTCGCGAAGGACTTCAAGACGAACTGGGATCTGTTGGTTCCCGGGCTCTTGGGGCTGATGCTCTACGTGCGGTCGGTGCCGCGCATCGGTTGGATCTCGCGCTACGCGCTCGGGATCTACGTCGTCTACTACATCGGGGTCGATTTCACGCGGCGGATCCATGGGGAGGTGATGCCGCAGATCGCGCGGACGATTCGGCCGCTCCAGGCCTTCGACGGGCCGACGCTCGTCTCGCTCATCTTCATCATCGGGGTCTTCAGCGTGCTGATCTACTTCTTCTTCTCGAAGGAGCAGAACGCGGTCACGCGGCCGATCGCCCGGCTCGGGACGTGGTTCCTCATGGTCTCCTTCGGCGCCGCCTTCGGGTTCACCGTCATGGGGCGCGTGGCGCTCCTGATCGGCCGGCTCAACTTCCTCATTCAGGACTGGATTTACCCGACGATCGGTCGGTAGTCCCCCTCGGTTTCACGCCGTCCTTCTCGCCCGCCGCCTCCGCCCGGTTGCGCGTTTCGTCCGTTTCGAAAAGCTCCGACGACGCCCGGAGATTCACCATCGGGACCGTCATCTTGTTTCCGGCCGGGTAGTCGGTCGTCACCACGTCTCGCAGGGCCGAGACGCGGTGGGTGAGGTTCGCGATCGCCTCGGTCGCGGCGCGGATCCGCTGGACCTTGTCCCGGACTTCGGGCGCCAGGTTCGGCAGGACGTGCAGGAGTTGCGCGTTCCCCTGAATCACCTGGAGCGGGTTGTTGATCTCGTGGTTCAAGGCCACGGCCATGGCCGAGACGGCCTTCATCCGCTCCGTGCGGAGCCGTTCTTCCGAAGCCTGATGAAGCGCGAGGGCGTTTCGGACCTTGATCGGCAGCTGAAAGCGGATGTCCCAGTCCGTGAGCGGCTTCATGAAGTAGTCGACCGCGCCCAATTCCAGACTCCGCTCCACGTCCTCCGGGGAGGTCGAGGCGCTCGCCACGATGACCGGAAGGTCGCGAAGCCGTTCGTTCGCGCGCATGGAGGTGAGAACGTCGAATCCATTCGGAGGCGGCATCATGAGATCGAGGAGAACCAGATCGATCGCTTCTCCGGCCAGGTGCCGCAGGGCCTCGTGGCCGTCGTCCGCCTCGAAAAACTCGTAATCGCCCTTCCGGAGAACCATCCGGAGGAGCTTCCGGTGGTGCGGCTCGTCGTCAACGAGCAGGATGCGATGCAGCATGGCTTCCCTTCCCGATGAGGGCCTTCACCCGGTCGATCAGATCGTCCGCGCTCAGGATCGGCTTGGAGACGTAGTCGTTCGCGCCGGAGTCGGCGAGGAATTTTTCCCGCGACCCCTTCATGGCGTGCGCCGTGGCCAAGATCACCGGAACCCGGCTCGCTCGCGGGTCGCCCTTCAATATCCGGGTGATCGCGAGGCCGTCCACGGGCGCTCCTTGATACGTGCTGTTCGAGAGCGAGACATCCATGATCACGAGATCCGCGCGGCCCTCGCGCGCCTCCTCGATCACGTAAGCGGGGTCCTCGGTCACGACAACTTCGAAGCCGGCCTTCCGAGCGAGAATCAGTTGGAAGAGCTTCGCGTTCATCGGATCGTCTTCGACGACGAGGATGCGCGGTTTCATGGTTTCCTCCTGGTTACGCCTGCGATCCGGCCGCCTCGGCGGCCGGAGGCGCGGGGGCGCTTTCGACGGGGAAGGAGAGGCGAACCCGAGTTCCGCGGTTCGCCCCGTCGCTTTCGACGCTGATCGAACCGCCCATCTTTTCGACGAGTCCCTTCGAGATGGCGAGGCCGAGACCGGTGCCCGGCCTTCGCCGCGAGTACGACTCCTCGCGCGACGCGTATTTGGTGAAGAGCTTCGACTGGCGGTCGAGCGGAATGCCGATGCCGGTGTCGGCCACGACGACGCAAACCTCCATGCGATCGTCGTCCCGCCACGCGCGAACCGAGACCTCGCCGCGATCGGTGAACTTCACCGCGTTTCCGACGAGGTTCAGCATGACCTGGCGGAAGCGAGCGGAGTCGTGCGGGAACGTGAGGTCGCTCTCGGGGAGTTCGATCCGAACTTCCAGCCCCTTCCCGTCGGCCTCCGGCGCCACGGCGGCGACCGCCGCGCGCACCGCGTCCCGCCCGTCGCCCCGTTCCACGGTCAGGTCGAGACGCCCGGCCTCCATCTTGGCGAGATCGAGGATGTCGTTCAGGAGCCCGAGGAGATGCTCCGCGCTCAGCCGCACCGAATTGGCGAAGGAGCGGACCTCTTCGGCCGATTCGGCCGACCCCTGTTCCAGAAGCGAGGCGAAGCCGATGACGCTGTTGAGCGGCGTGCGAAGCTCGTGCGACGTGTTCGCGAGGAATTGCTGCTGCGTCTGTCGCGCTTCCTCGAGTCGCGTGTTCGCTTGCCGCAACTGATCGTTCAGATGGCGCTGGGCCTGGGCGTTCACGCGGAGCGCCTCTTCTCGCTCGCGGCGCTCGGTGACGTCGCGGGCGATCACGAGGCAGGCGCTTCCCCCGCTCTCGGGATGGGCGACCGCCGTGACCATGGCGTCGCACGGGACCTGCCGGCCGTCGGACGCGCGCAGACGAATGGCGACTTGCACCGATTTCCCGTCGGCGACGAGGTTCCCCGGCAGGAACGGCCGGCCCGAAGCCTCCTCGATCGCGAACTCGGAAAGGGCGCGCCGCCGAAGCGTTCCGGGTGCGGCGCCGATCGCGCGCTCCGCCGTCTCGTTCGCGTCGGCCACGCGCCCCTCTTCGTCGAGCAGGAGAACAAGCTCGCTGCTTCCGCGGAGGTAGGTCGCAAGCATCCGGTCGCGCCGCTCCATCTTCAGTCGCTTGAGTCCCACGGCGAGTTGCGAGGCCGTCCACCGAACGAGCGCCAGCTGGTCCCCCTCGAAGCCCCTCCGTCGCGGCACGAAGCACTGGAGCACCCCCACCGCCTCGCCGCGATCGGTGAGCGGTACGGAGACGACGATCGGATCGGCGCCGAGTCCCACCGTCGATGCGGGGAACGCGTAGCGGGGGCCCGAGCCGGGATCGCGCGAGACAATCGTATCGACGAGCCAGGCGGCGCGCGTCGCGGGGGAGTGGGCGTTCGGTCCGATCGGATCGGGCGCCAACTCCGCCGTCGCGCCGTCCGGAAGCCCGCGCGTGGCGGTGAGGCGGAAGGCGCCGTCCCGCTCATCCCTCCGATAGATGGCCCAGAACGACAGGCCCGTTCCCTCGGCAATGACGTCGAGCGCGCAGCGGACGAGCTCATCCTCGCGATCGAGGCGCTCCAGCGTTTCGCCGACGCGGTAGATCGTGAGCTGCGCGCGGAGGTTTCGGATCCGTTCCATCTCGGCGAAGCGGCGACGGAAGGCGAAGAGGCCGAGAAGCGCCGTGGCCGCGACGACGGCGGTCCCGAAAAAGATCCTCGCGTGGTGGCGAACTTCGACGGGGACGCCGAGCGCCTCTCCCGGCGTGAGCTGATACGCCGTGTAGCCGAGTACGGCCATGAGGAACGCGACGCCGAACGCGTAGCGTCGCGCGAGGGAATAGCGAAGTTGCTCTCGGCTTTCGGCCGCCGACGGCAGCGGGGCCTGAATCGACTTCTTCTGCTTCGTCGGACGCGCCAAGTACCCCTCCATGGTTCAAATTCGCTCGCGTTGGAAGGTATCGGCAGCGGGAAGGCGGAACTGGAGCCGAGAGAGGCGGTTTTAGGGGGAAATGCCTTTCTCTAGCGTGCGCAGCGACAACGGATTATCATGGGCGGCCATGCGTCCGGCCCGGCTTCCCTTTTCCATTCCCGCGATCCTCTTCGCCCTCCTCGCCTTGGGGGCGTTCGGCTGCTCCAAGAAGGATGGTCGGCTCCTCGGCAACGAGCGACTCCTCCGCGGCCCGAACGGCTTCGGAACGACCACCAGTGAAGCCCTCTTTCCCGATCGCGATACCTACGTCTCGCCGGGGGCGGCCAATTTTTCACCGACGCTTCTCGTCGGGAACGACGGGGTCTTTGAATCCCGCGCGTTCTTTCGCATCCCGGCGTGGTCGCTCCCCGATACGACCGCGGCGGGATTCGCCGTCTCCTCGATCTTTCTCGAGGTGCCGTACGACACGTTCACCGCCACTCCGTTCTCGCTCGTCCTGAATTTCGCCACCGCCTCGGCGTACGATTCGCTCGCCGCGTTTCCGGGAGCGGCGCCGATTCAATCGCTCGGAACGGCCGATGCGGGGATCGTGCTCCCGTTCGTCGTCCCCATTCCGACCTCGACGTTCAGCCCGATCAAGGACTGGGCGCACGCCCCGGCGTCGTTGCCGGGTCTCATGCTCTACACGGTGGGCGGCACCGGAGTCACGGCGCTCCGGGCGGGGCAGGCGAGGCTGAGAATCGGCTACGACCACATCGTTTCGAACGCGAGCCGGCGCGACACCATTTCGACCGCCATCCCGCTCGACTTCACGCTTCACACGCCGGGGACGCCGGCTCCCACGGGAACCGATTCAACGTTGATTCTCGGCGGGATCTACGATTGGAGGGTTCCCCTCCATTTCGCGCCGCTCGCGGTTCCGGCGGGTTCCACCGTGAACGAGGCCACGCTTCGGCTCCGCGTGGAATCCGCGAACGCCGTCTTCACGGCCAATCGCGGAGTCGACTTGGAAGTGCGGCGAATTCGTAACACGTGGCTCGAATCGGAGAACTCCCTCACGCCGCTCGGCACCGATTCCACCACCATCGTGACCACGAAACGGATCGCCTATGGCGGTACAGCCGACAGCGTCATCATTGTGACACTGCCGCAGTCGCTCGTTCGGGAGTGGACCGCGGCCGGGGGTGTGAACGAGGGACTTCTCCTGACGCTGAAGAGCAACAACACGCTCCCGGAACTTCGCCTTCGTTCGCGCGAATCGTCGAATCCGATCGAACTGCGCGTCAGCATCACGACACCGCCGCCGGGGAGATTCTGATCGAATGAACTCTCGTCGCCGGAAGTCGCTCGCGCTGACGATCGCCGTCGCCTTCGCCATCGCTCTTCCGGCGCTTCCTCCGTCCGCCGCCCGGGCCACCTCCGTCTATTCCATCGGAGGACTCGGGGAGCCGCAGCTCGACGAAGGGGCGCGAGTCCGCGCGCTCGGCGGTGCGGGTGTCGCGGAGTTCGGGGTCGATCTCTTCTCCCAGGTGAACCCGGCGTCGACGGCCGGCGTGCGCCATCTTCTCCTCCAGGGAACGATCGTCCCCGCCTACCGCCGCGTGAGCGGGCTCAATGGAGATTCCGAGAACGCCAGCGAGACCGAGGTTCCCCTGCTCCGGGCGCTCGTGAGGCTTCCGGCCCGATTCGTTCTCGGCGCCTCCTACGGCGTCGGCACCGACGCGCAATTCCGCGTCGAACGAGCCGACACCGCCGGAGCGCTCTCCACCACCCGCATCGACGGGACGGGTGGCATGCAGCTGATTCGAATTACCGCGTCGCGGGAGTTCGGCCCGTCGCTTCGCTTCGGGATCGATCACGAGATCGTGGCTGGCTATTACCGCGAGGAGTGGACGCGCGATTTCGCCGACACGAATCTCGCGACGTCTCGCGACACGCTGGAAAGCCGCTACGAACGGCTCGGACGGTGGCGCCTCGGCGTGCAGGGAACCGTTCGCGGCTGGACCCTGGGCGGCGTCTTCGAGACGAAGCGGCGTCTACCGCTCACCTCCTTCCAGCGCGCTTCCGGCACGACGGTGGAGGCGGGCGGCACGAGCCTCACGATCCCTTCCGGATTCACGCTCGGCGCGAGCACGCCGGTCTTCTCCCGCTGGCGCGCCACGGCGCAGTATCGCCGCGCGAACTGGGAGCGCGCTTCGCTCGCGAGCGACCTCGTCGATCTTCAGGCGCTCGAGCGCCTGTCGTTCGGAGTCGAACGGCGCGGAAAGAAGGCGGAGGAGTCGCACTCCTGGCGCGAGCGCTTGCCGCTTCGCGTCGGAGTCAGTTACCTCCAGTGGCCCGATCTCCTTCCGGTCGCCGGCGCCTCCACCATCGCGGGGGGCACGGCCGGCGTGAAGGAGTGGGCGGTCTCGCTCGGGACGGGAATCGTCACGCAGGACAAAGGTGGGACGATCGACTTCTCGCTGGAGGCGGGATCGCGGGGGAACAAGGACGACCTCGGCGTGAGCGAGCGCTTCGTGCGCGCCGCCTTTACGCTACAGGTCGGCGACGACTCCTGGAAGTGATCCGGCGCGCAGTGCGGGCGCCCCGGCCCGCCGCCGTTCCCGCCTCGCGGGGGAAGGCTCGCCGCATCGATCGCAGCGCGTGAGGAGCCGCACCCGCTCGCTGTAGTCGATCGCCGTCTGCACGAACCACGCATGCGCCGCGAGCGACGGCGCCGGGCCCACCGTTCTTCCCCGATACGGATGAAGCCGTTCCGGCAGGAGTCCGATCCCTTCCGCGCGTGCCGCCGCCCAGAAGAGAATCGTCCGCGCCGGCTCGAGGTCTTGAAGCCGCCGCGCCGCGCGAATCGCGTGAAGCGCGAGCCAAAGGGTCGCCGCGACATTCGGACTCCCCGGAACGTCCGTCGGGGCGGTCACGTCGCCGCCCACGCTTCCGACGCGATCGCCTTCGTAGCGCGCCAGCCCGCCCGTCCCGGTTCTCACCCAGAGGCGCTCCTTCGTCTCGGCCACCGTCGCCCGAACGCGCGGATCTTCCGGTTCGAAATCGTCGAGCAGACCGAGGAGAAGGAGCGACGCGTCCGCGGTTCCGTCCAAGCGCCATTCGCCTTCCGTCTCCGAGAGACCGCGGTGGAAGGGAGCCGTCGCACCCGGCGAGAGCGTCGCCGTCATGCCACGCGCGATCCGGTCGGCCGCGGCCGACCACGCGCGCGCGCGCCCCGCTTCGCCGAGGGTGGCCGCGATGCGCGCCGCGCCGCGGAGCCCGCCGCGCACCGCGCCCGCGACGGGCGCATGGATGCCGCGGCGCTCGTTCCACCAATCCGTCGAAGCGGGGAGCCCGGTGCGCGCGTCGATGGAGCCGACCAAGCGCTCGGCGGCCGGTACCAGGAGCGTTTCCCACATCGGAGAGAGAAACTCGACGTCGCGATCGCGCTCCACGTGCCTCGCCGCCGCCCAGAGATGGAGCGCCGTTCCAAGAAGTGACCCGGCCTGCTCGCCGTCGATCATCACCGCTTCTCCCGATGTCTCGTAGGCGGAGGCGAGCCGACCCGCGCGCCGCGCCGCGTCGGCTACGAAACCGAAGTAGCGCCGCGCCGCGCCGAGATACCCCGCGCGACCGAGCGAATCGGCCGCGATCGCCGCATCGGCTAGCCAGCACCAGCGTGACTCGCCTCCAGCCACCGCCGAGTGACCCTCCTCCATGCCGGAGACGATCGCGCCCTCCGGAGTCTGGTGGAGCCGAAGCGCGAGGAGACTCTGCCCGTAGATCGTGCCGACCGCTTCCGGGAGATCGGCGAAGTCGCGCGCTCCCTCGCTCGACCAGAGATTCCAATGACCGCGCGTTCGCGTGAGCGAAGCCGCGATCCCTTCGCGCCGGAACGCCTGATCGAACGCGCGCGCTTCCTCGGGAGATGTCGCGCAGGCGAGCCACGCGGTCACCATGGCGGAGCCACCCGCGGGAAGCGAGAGCGCCACGCCTGCGACCGAATCGGCGAACCCGGAGGCCTCCGCCTGCGGCTTCGCGTGGCCTTCGAGCGCTTCCGCGTCGGCGCCGGCGGACGACTCCGAGGCGCGCGAGGAGATCCGAGCAAGGGGAACACCCACACCCTCCGGTCCCTCGAGGTTGAAGAGAATCGCGCGCCGCCCGGAGACGTGGAGGAGTCCGCCGGACTCGGCGTCGCGCCGCACGCTTTCGTGCGGCCGGCCGGCGGCGAGCCGGAGATCGTGATGGAAGGCGAGTGTCGCCGCGCGGTGGACGTCGCTTCGATTCGTCACCTGCACCCGGCGGACCACGATCGGCATTCTCGCGTCGATGTAGCTTTCGATCCAGAGTTCGACTCCGAGCGCGGGATCGGTGGGTAGAAGTGTCAGGTCGGCGATCGGAGCGTCGCTCGCTTCGCCCGCCCGTGCGTCGAATCCGTCGGGGAGCCAGCGAAGCGCGCCGTCGATGGCGAGCCCGAGCCGCGCGGGGCGCCGAATCAATTGTGTCTCGGGGGAGAGTGCCGGTGCGTAGAGTTCGTGAAGCGCGCCGCTTCGGTCTCCCAGGGCCGTCACGGAACCGTTTCCGATGAGAAACGCGCGCGCCACGGCGGATGCCCTCCCTGGGTGAACAGCAACTCCTTGCCTGGCGGCACGTTAGCAGACCGTTACCCTCGCGGTCAATTCATCCGGGCGGGCGCGGTTGACAGGTCGCGTGGGACCGATAGGATGAGCGCCCCGATGATGCTCCCGATTCTTCTCCGTTCGCCTCTGGCCGGCGACCTTCTCCTCACGCTCTATCTCCTCGTCTGGGTCGTACTCGCCGCGTTCGGAATTCATCGCCTCCATCTCGTTCGCCTCTACCGCCGCGGAGAGCGTGAGCGCCTTGTGGCGCCGCCTCCCGCGCCGCCGCGCGAATGGCCGCTCGTCACCGTGCAGTTGCCGGTCTACAACGAGCAGTACGTGGTGGAACGCCTGCTCGACGCCGCGGCTTCGCTCGACTATCCGCGCGACCGATTGGAAATCCAGCTGCTCGACGACTCGACCGACGCGACGACCGAGATCGCCGCCGCGCGAATCGCCGCGTGGCGAGCGCGCGGGACGAACGTCGTCCATCTTCGCCGGCCCGATCGCGCCGGCTTCAAGGCGGGTGCGCTTCAGGCCGGACTCGAATGCGCGTCGGGAGATCTCCTCGCCATTTTCGACGCCGACTTCGTGCCGCCCCCCACGTTCCTGCGCTCGCTCGTTCCGTATTTCCAGGACGGCGGGGTCGGCATGGTGCAATCGCGGTGGGAGCACCTGAACGAAACCTACTCGCTCCTCGCGCGCGCGCAGGCCATCTCCCTCGACGGTCATTTCCTCGTGGAGCATTCGGCGCGCATGGCGGGAGGTTCGTTCTTCAACTTCAACGGCACGGCCGGCATTCTTCGAAAGGCGTGCATTCGCGACGCGGGCGGCTGGCAGTCCGACACGCTGACGGAGGATCTCGATCTCTCCTACCGCGCGCAATTGAAGGGGTGGCGTTTCGTCTTCGCGCCGCACGTCGCCTGCCCGGCCGAACTCCCGGTTGAGATGAACGCCTTCAAGGCTCAGCAGCACCGCTGGGTGAAGGGCTCCATTCAGGTGGCTCGAAAACTCCTCCCGGTGATCTGGCGATCTCCCGCGCCGCTCTCCGTGAAGGTCGAAGCGACGTTTCATCTCACCTCCAACGTCGCCTACGTGGCGCTCCTCCTTCTCTCGATCATCGTCTATCCGGTCGTGCTCGAGCGCTACGAGAGCCGGAGCCTCTTCTTCACGATCGCCGACGCGCTCCTCTTTCTCACCGCCACCACCTCCACGCTCGTCTATTTCGGCGTCGCGCAGAACGATCTCCGCGGCGGCTGGAAGAAACGAATCCAGTACTTGCCGTTCGTCATGTCGCTCGGGATCGGGCTGGCGGTGAATAACACGCGGGCGGTGCTCGGAGCCTTGTTCGGGACGCGAGGCGCCTTCATCCGGACGCCCAAATTCCGGATCGCGTCGCGGAGCGATTCGTGGCGGAAGAAGCGCTATCGGGCGCCGGTTAACGGATGGGCGCTCCTCGAACTCGGGCTCGGCGGCTACTTCGCGTGGGCCATGGTGTCGCTCTACCACGCGGCCCGCTTCGCTTCGATTCCGTTCTTCTTTCTCTACCTCTTCGGATTCCTCTACGTCGGCGTGCTCTCCGTGACGCACGCCTCCGTCCGCCGGTAGCGCTCCGCCCGGAGCGCCAGGGCCGCGCCAAGGGAGGCAGCCGCCCATCCACCGTACTCGACCCACGGAATCCAGGCCGGGAGCTCCCAGACGCCGGTGGCTCGCGAGGCGCCGAGCGCCGCGTAGGAGAGCGCGACCAATCCGCTGAAGAGAAGAAGGCCCGCCTCGGCGTGAAGCGGCAGGAGCGCGACCAATAACACGAGATACCAGGGATAGACGGTGGGGCTCGCGAGAATCCACGCGGTCAAGAGAAGGAGTGCCGCGCCCGTGAGAGTTCGCGCCCGCCAGGCGACGACAAGCGCCGCGACCGCGAGGAGTGCTAGGAGAATGGCGCGGGGAGACTCTCCCGTTTCGAAGTGCGGCCGGAGGAGCGCGTAGAGCGAGCCGTTGAATTCCCAGTTGCGGAGGTACGTCGCGAGCCCTGTCCAGAGCGCGCTGCCGGCGGAGAGGAACGGCACGAAGAGCGCGGCCGCGGCAACCGCCGCCACGGCAAGCGTCCGGAAAGCACGGCGCCGGATGAGCGCCGGGACGAGGAGGAGGGGCATATACTTCACGAGTACCGCCGAAGCGAACGCCGCGCCTGAGAGCCCCGGCCGTCCGCGCTCGTGAAGCGCGAGCGCGAAGAGAAGGAAGGCGGCGGCAGCCAGGTCGACGTGCCCGCTCCCAAAGCTCTCGACGATCACGAGCGGATTCCAGAAGTAGAGAAGGAGCCGCTCGGTGGGAAGTCCCCGCGCGCGCAGGAGCGAAGCGAGCGCGAGGAGAAGCAGCGCTTCGAGCGCCAGGAGCGTCGCCTTCCACGCCCAGGGCTCCGCGGCAAGCCGGGCCGTCGCGCCGAAAAGGACCTGCGCCATCGGCGGGTAGATCGTCGGGACGTCGGCGTGATTGAGGCGGGAGAGGAGCGCGTCGTGGTAGCGTGCAAGCGAGGGATCGGAGGGCGCATGCGGGAAGGGATTCACCCCTTCCGCCACGAGGCGCCCGTCCCAGAGGTAGCGATAGACGTCTTCAGAGAGTTTCGGTTCGAGCGGGAGCAAGAGGAGCCGCGGCAAAAGCCCGACCGCGAGGAGAAGCGGGAGCCTCAGGCGCGCGCCGCGCCGCAAGACGAGCCAAGCGCCGACAAGATAGAACGCATGCGCCGCCAGCCACGGAACGAGGAGCTGGGCCGCGCGTGAACCGTCCGCGAGTCCGGCGGCGGCCGTGAGGGCCGCCGAGGCGACGCCGACGAAGAGGAGCGTCCGTTCAAGATGACTCAATCAGGCCGCGATTCTAAGAAGCGCCCGCCCGCGGGTCAACGCGCTCCGGCGGAGCTCGCTTCGACCGACCCGGAGGTGCGAGGCCTCTGGGAGTTCGATTCCGCGGGCCCCGAATCGACGGAGGAGGCGCGCGCCCGAAAGCGCGAGGTCGCCCGGGAGCGGCGGTCGGTCGTCCAGAATCTCATCGGCGTGAGCGCTCGGATGCAGCGGGTCTTCCGATTGATCGAGAAGGTCGCGCCCACCGACAGCTCGGTGCTCCTCACGGGCGAGAGCGGAACCGGGAAGGAAATGGCCGCCGCCGCCATCCACCTCTCGAGCCACCGCGCGCACCGCCCCTTCGTGACCGTGAACTGCGCTGCCATCACCGAATCGCTCTTCGAAAGCGAACTCTTCGGGCACGTGCGCGGCGCCTTCACGGGCGCCGTCTCGGATCGCGTCGGTCTCATGAAACAGGCCGACGGAGGCACGCTCTTCCTCGACGAGGTGGCGGAGATGGTGCCGGGGGTCCAGGTAAAGCTCCTCCGGGCGCTCCAGAATGGAGAGGTTCGCCGCGTGGGGGGAACCGAGACGTTCCGTGTCGACGTTCGGATCGTCGCCGCGACCAACGTCGACGTGCGAAAAGCGCTCGCCGACGGGAAGCTGCGCGAGGATCTCTACTACCGGCTCAGCGTCTTTCACATCGAATTGCCGCCGCTTCGGGAGCGTCGCGAGGACATTCCGATCCTGGCGAACTTTTTCCGCGAACGAGCCGCCGCGAGGTTGGGGAAGAGAGTCGAGCGCTTCAGCGAGCGGGCGCAGTACTACCTCCTCCACTACGACTATCCCGGCAACGTGCGGGAATTGCTGAACGGCGTCGAACGGGCCACGGTCCTGGCCGACGGGCCCGAGATCAGCCACCTCGACCTCCCTCCTTCATTTCGGGAGGCACCGATCCAACTACTTCACGAGGGGACCGCCTTTCCGTACGCGGAAACCATGACGCTCGCTCAGTTGGAGAGGGAGCACATCTCCCGCGTCCTCGTTCACCACGCCGGCAACAGCACGAAGGCAGCCAAGAGCCTCGGGATTTCACGTTCCACTCTCTGGCGAAAAATGAGAGACTATCGAATATAGGTGATCCATATTGAAACTATAATGCGCTTCGAAATGGAACAATTGATACGGTTTGGAACAGCCTCTAGCGCGCGATATAATCCGCTAAATCGCTGTTAATATTACAAATAATCAATGCCAAGAGAGTGGCACGTTGGGTGCAATACCCCTCCAGCGAGTTACCGGCGAGGCCACGATGGCCGCGCCCTAGTCACCACCACGCAGGAGGAATTACCATGACGCTCGTACGCTGGAACCCGGTCCGGGAAATGCTCACCCTCGAAAGCGAAATGGGTCGCCTCTTTCACGGTCTCCCCGGCGGCACTCCCGAAGCCGAGACTTCGGCGCCCTGGTCGCCCCGCGTCGATATCGAAGAGGGGCGCGAAGGATATGTCGTGAAGGCGGAGCTCCCGGGCATCAAGCTCGAGGACATCAAGATCACGGTCGCCGACAATCGCCTCGTCATTCAGGGCGAGAGGCGGCGCGAAGCCGAAAAGAACGACACCGCCTATCATCGCGTGGAGCGGATCTACGGCGCCTTCGAGCGCGCGTTCACCCTCCCGAAGGCGGTGGCCGCGGACAAGATCGAGGCGATCTACCGCGAGGGCGTCCTCGAGGTTCGCGTTCCGAAGGCCGAGGAGGCCAAGGCCCGCGAGATCCAGATCAAGATCGAGAAGTAACGGAATCGACCGCGGCTCGGCATCGTGCCGGCCGCGAGATGAAGTCTGACGCGCGGAGGGGCCCTGGGCCCCTCTGCGTGCAACGGAGGGAGCAATGGGAAAGATCATCGGCATTGACCTTGGCACCACGAACTCGTGCGTCGCCGTGATGGAAGGCGGAGAGCCGGTCGTGATCGCAAACGCCGAGGGAAATCGCACGACTCCCTCCATCGTGGCGTTCACGAAGAGCGGCGAGCGGCTGGTGGGACAGGTCGCGAAGCGGCAGGCGGTCACCAATCCGCAGAATACCGTCTATTCGGCCAAGCGCTTCATGGGCCGGAAGTACTCGGAGATTTCGACCGAGGCGAAGAACGTCCCCTACACGGTGAAGGACGCGAAGGGCGGCGGCGTTGAAATCCCGCTCGGCGACAAGTCGTACAGCCCGCCCGAGATCTCCGCGATGATTCTCCAGAAGATGAAGCAGACGGCGGAAGACTATCTCGGCGAGCCGGTGACCGAAGCGGTCATCACGGTCCCGGCCTATTTCAACGACGCGCAGCGGCAGGCCACGAAGGATGCCGGGCGGATCGCGGGCCTCGAGGTGAAGCGAATCATCAATGAGCCGACCGCGGCGGCGCTTGCCTACGGGCTCGACAAGAAGAAGGACGAAAAGATCGCCGTCTACGACTTGGGCGGCGGCACCTATGACATTTCGATTCTCGAACTCGGAGACGGCGTCTTCGAGGTGAAGTCGACCAACGGCGATACGCACCTAGGCGGCGACGACTTCGACAAGAAGGTCATCGACTGGCTCGCCGCGGAGTTTCAGAAGACGGAGGGAATCGACCTTCGGAAGGACCCGATGGCGCTCCAGCGGCTGAAGGAGGCCGCGGAGAAAGCGAAGATCGAGCTTTCGACCGTCATGCAGACCGACGTGAACCTGCCGTTCATCACGGCCGACGCGACCGGTCCGAAGCATTTGAACGTGACGCTCTCGCGCGCCAAGTACGAGGCGCTCGTCGACGACCTGATCGAGCGGACGATCGGCCCCATGGAGCGGGCGCTGGCGGACGCGGGGATCAAGGCCTCTGAAGTCGACGAGGTGATCCTGGTCGGAGGCGCGACGCGCACGCCGAAGGTGCAGGAGATCGTGAAGAAGTTCTTCGGCGGGAAAGAGCCGCACCGCGGCGTGAATCCCGACGAGGTGGTGGCGATCGGCGCGGCCATTCAGGGCGGCGTCCTCGGCGGCAGCGTGAAGGACGTGCTCCTTCTCGACGTGACGCCGCTTTCGCTCGGCATTGAAACGCTGGGCGGCGTGGGCACGAAGCTGATCGAGCGAAACACCACGATCCCGACCAAGAAGAGCGAGACCTTTTCGACCGCTTCGGACAGCCAGCCGCAGGTGGAAATCCACGTGCTGCAGGGCGAGCGTCCAATGGCGATCGACAACAAGACGATCGGCCGCTTCCAACTGACCGGCATTCCGCCGGCGCCGCGGGGCATTCCGCAGATCGAGGTGACGTTCGACATCGACGCGAACGGCATCCTCCACGTCTCGGCCCGCGACAAGGCGACCGGCAAGGAGCAGAAGATTCGCATCGAGGCCTCGAGCGGACTCTCCGAGCAGGAGATCCAGAAGATGGTGAAGGACGCCGAGTCGCATGCGGACGAGGACAAGGAACGCCGCGAGCAGATCGAGGTGAAGAACCGCGGCGATGCCCTGGCCTGGGAGACCGAGAAGCAGCTGAAGGAACTCGGCGACAAGGTGGACGCCGAGTCGAAGGCGAAGGTCGAAGGCGCGCTCGAGACGCTGAAGAAGGCGCTCGAGCGGAACGACACGGCCGAGATCAAGTCGGGGAGCGAGGAGCTCTCGACGATCTGGAATGACGTCTCGGCGAAGCTCTATGCCGACGCGGCGAAGGCCGGCGGCGCGGGCGGTCCCGAGATGGGCGGCCCGGAAGGCCCCGGCCCCGGTCACAATCCGGCCGGCGAGCCGGGCGCGTCCGGAAAGAAGGACGGCGGCGAGGACGGCGCGGTGGACGCGGATTACGAGGTGGTGAAGTAGGGACGCCGCCGATCCAGCCATTGAGAATCGAGATATCCCGCCCCGGCAGGGAAACCCGCCGGGGCGGTCTTGCATTCAAGTCCCACCGGCTCCGCGAATTCGTAATTCAAACGAGATTCAAACGAGCGGAGACAAACCTCTCGAAAAACCCGAACCCGGACGCCGCGGCACGGCGTCCAACCTACGTCGGAGTCGTCGCCGCCGCGCGGGAACTCCGGTCCTCGAAAGGAGCCGAATTCCATGAAGGCCGTCACCCTCCAAAAAGCAACCTTCGCCGCCGGCTGTTTCTGGGGTGTCGAAGAGACGTTTCGCCAGACCCGTGGCGTCATCGGCACGGCGGTCGGCTACGTCGGAGGCAAATCGACCGAGCCGACGTACGAGCAAGTCTGTTCGGGACGGACGGGACACGCCGAGGCCGTCGAGGTGACGTTCGACCCGTCGGTCGTGACCTACGAGGCGATGCTCAAAATCTTCTGGGAGAACCACGATCCGACGACCCTCAATCGCCAGGGTCCGGACATTGGGGAGCAGTATCGTTCCGCCATCTTCGTACATTCGCCGGAGCAGGAAGCCTCGGCGAAGATTTCGAAGGCGAGCCTGGAAGCGTCGGGGCAATTCCGACGGCCGATCGTGACGCAGATCGTGCCGGCCACGACCTTCTGGCGCGCCGAGGAATACCATCAGCAGTATCTCGCGAAGCGAGGTGCCCGCTCCTGTCACATCTAGGAGCGGTTTGAAGGAGTGAGTATTGAAGTAGCGGTACAAGGGGCGAAAACGCGGCGCCTGCTCAGGCACTCCCCATCTTTAGTACAGCGCCGCGTCTAGCCCCGTCCAATTTCCCGAAGCCGATTCCCTCCCCACGTCGTCCTCGCCGGCAGCCCACCGGCTCACGACCGATCGCCTCATCGCCTCCGCGCCTCATCGCCGTCGCGGAATCTTGTGGGCGGTGACGGGGAGGCGTCTGCGCCCGGCGAACGGCATCTGGACCAGCGCCACGGCGAGCACGAGCGCGATGTGCGCGGCGAAATAGCGAAGAAGGATCGACAGGGCGGGGGCAGGGTGCTCGGCGTTCGACCCGAAGAGGTATTGAATGACGGAGATGACGTATCCGTTTCGAACGACGTTCGACGTGGTTCCCAGCGTGAAAGCCCAGAGGCCGAGTGGAAGGCCGAGCGTGACCACGATCGCCACGCCCACGAGATTCGCCCGAACGCGCATCGCCGCGGCGAGACTCGAAGCGCTGGTCGAGAGGTTCAGGAACCAGATGCCGAGCCAGAAACTCGAAAGAAGGGTTCCGCCTCCCGCCATCAGGTCGACGATGCTGTCGGTGGGCGCCCGGCGGATGACGAAGACGTGCGACAAACTCAGAAGGAGTGCCGCCGCCACGCACCAGCGGGCCAGCGCCTCGCGGTCGGGGTCCACCTGCGGTCCGACAATGGAAGCGGCGAGATGCGCGCCCCCGACGAAGAGCACGGAGACGCAGCCGAAGAGCGCGAGGAAGCGTCCCATGATCTCGAGATCGCCGCCCCAGTGAAAGATCGGCGTTCCGACGACGTGGTGGATCGTCTCCAACGGTGCGGTGGCGCTCAATCCCGACCAGACGACGAGCGCGTGGCTGAAGACGAAGAGGGGAAGGAGGAAGGTTCGGTCCCACCCTCCACGGGAGCACCAACGAGCAAAGAAGATCGGCGGGGCGAACGCGGCGAAAACGCCGAGGGGGAGGCCGAACACCACGAGGGCGCCGCCCCTGGCGAAGAAGTCGTGCACGTAGGGGGGAACCGCTTTCGTGGTAGCGGCGAGCATCGAAGCCCCTAGAAGGAGCGCGTAGACCAGAAACGATCGGAAGAACATCTTCCCGATCTGGTTCGACCGCCTCGATCGAGAGTGACGCCGTCCCAACGCCGCGCTGACGGGGGACTGCGCCGCTGGATCCGCGGCTACCGGCTCCCCACTCACCCCTGTCGAATCCATCGACATCCGCCCGCCCTCCAATTCCGTGGCCGCATCCCGCCCCTCGCGGTGCCGCCGACCGGGCGCATGCCCCGGAAGTGACGCCGCCGCCGCCGCATGGAAGCACAACCAGGCCCCCGGACGCCAGCCCCGGGCTTCTTTTCCGCTAAGCAATCGGCTGAAACGGGCCGATATCCCTCACGTCACGGCGGGTCGCCATCGGCGGCCTGGCGCCACGGGGGCGCCGCCGCCGTAGGGGGTAACTGCTCGTTGAACCTGAACGTTGCCATCGTAATGCCGGCCGGGCCGGAGCGGGATGCTCTGGTCGATCACGTCGCCACGCAGAAGTGCGCGGTGCAGGTCGCGGATCGTGTGGAGGATTTCCTCGCCCGGGGGGGGGAGGAAATGTGCTCGCTGGCGATTCTCGATTTCGGGGATGGATCCCTGGGGTCCGGTCGTTCTTCCTCGCCTGAGATCTCGTCGTTCGCCGAACGCCGGGAGACTGTCCGCCGTCTGAAAGAGCGCTGGCCCCGGATGCAGCTCGCCGCCTTCCTCGACCGTTCGAACGCGGCCGAGGCGGCGGAGATGAACGAGCTGGGGATCCGGAATCTCTTCCTGAAGCCGATCCGCTACGACGCTGTCGAAGGGCTCTTGAAGGCCGCCGGGCGGAGTGCCGTGCAGCAGGCGCGCGAACAGCGGGAGTCGTCGCGCGTTCGGGAGGAGTTCCGCTTCGATCGGATCCTCGGCGAAAGCGAGGTACTCCGCCAGAGCATCGAGCTGGCCCAGAGCGTCTCGCTCTCCAGCGCCACCTCGGTGCTGATCCTGGGCGAGAGCGGTGTGGGCAAGGAACTCTTCGCCCGCGCCATCCACGGCGAGAGCCCGCGCGCGCGGGGACCGTTCCTCGAGATCAACTGCGCCGCGATTCCACGCGAACTGCTCGAGAGCGAACTCTTCGGCCACGAGAAGGGGTCATTCACGGACGCCACGCAGCAGCGGATCGGTCTCTTCGAGGCGGGCGAGGGCGGCTCGGTGTTCCTGGACGAAGTCGGCGAGTTGCCGATCACGCTTCAGGCCAAGTTGCTCAAGTTCCTCGATAACAAGGTCGTCCGCCGCGTCGGCGGAACGCGCGACATCGCCATCGATGTCCGCATCCTCGCCGCCACGAACCGCGACCTCTCCGGCGAAGTCCGCCAGGGAAGGTTTCGCGAGGATCTCTTTTATCGACTCAACGTCGTGCCGATCGTCGTTCCGCCGCTACGCGACCGGGGCGATGACATCGTCCTCTTGGCGCACTCCCTCTGCGAGCGGGTCTCCCGAAAGCTCGGTCGAACCGCGCGAATCACCGGCGCCGCCGAGCGGGACCTCCTCCGGTATCCGTGGCCCGGCAACGTCCGCGAACTTGGCAACGTGCTCGAGCGCGCCGTCCTCCTCGCGAAAAGCGAGGAGATCGGCCCGGCCGAATTGGCCCTTCCTCGCGTCGTCGGCGGTGGCAACGGTTCTGAGGCGCCGAGCCTCAATGACCTTGGGCTCCGGTTCCCGGCCGACGGCATCTCGCTCGTGACGCTCGAGAAGGCGGCCATCGAGGGCGCCCTGACGCGGACCGGGGGGAACGTGGTGGAAGCCGCGAAGCTTCTCCACATCGGCCGTGGAAGCCTTCGCTGCAAGATGCGCCGCCATCGGATCGATCGGACCGAGCCGCGCCCCGTGAGCCCCTCCAGCGGCTCGCCCGCCCTCGTCCGCGCCTAAACCCCCCCTCGCCCCGCCGTTACCCCGAAGAGGCCGAACTCCTCGCGGGGGCTTCGCTTGACACGATTCGGCCCCGCCCGTAGCCTTTCTCGGTAGCCTCCAAAGAATAGCGAACCCAATCCCACCCCCGACGCGTCTCTAATCGAGGCAACAGTGGCCCAGGAGCTGAAAGCTGTTCCGGACGAAATGCTCGTGCGCCGCTCCCAAGCGGACGACGATCGGGCATTTGGCGAACTGCTGGAACGGTACGAGACGAAGGTCTACAGCCTGGCCCTGAAGATGCTGCGCAATCCCGAGGACGCCGAGGACGTGCTGCAGGACACCTTCCTCCGGGCCTACCGCGGCATCAAGTCGTTCAAGGGGAATTCGACGTTTTCCACCTGGATCTACCGCATCACCGCCAACTCGGCGTTGATGAAGCTCCGGAAGAAGCAACTCCCGACGGTCTCGATCGACGACGCGGACGAGCGCGAGACGCCGATCAACATCGCGGACTGGGCCCCCGGCCCGGTGGAGCAACTCTTGAACGAGGAGACGCGGCAAGCCATGAGCGACGCGATCGACGCCCTCCCCGCTGAATTCCGACAGGTATTCGTTCTGAGGGATGTGGAGGGGTTGTCGAACGCGGACGCCGCCGAGATTCTCGATCTCTCCGTGGCGGCGGTGAAGTCCCGTCTCCATCGCGCGCGGCTGAAGGTGCGGAATCACCTCGCTCACTTCTTCAACGACACGCGCGGTCGGCGGACGATGGGAGCCCGCTCATGATGTCGTGCAAGGACGTCCTCGATTCGATGTCTCTCTACCTGGACGAGGAACTGAAGCAGGACATCGTAGTCGAGATGCAGCGTCACATCGGGAAGTGCTCCGACTGCAGAGCCGAGTTCGATACCCTCACGATGACGCTCAAGCTCTACCGACACGACGAAACCCCGCAGATGCCCGCCGGATGCCACGACCGCCTCATCAAGGTCCTCCAGATCGAGACGATGCGGGAGAAGCAGCCCGACGTGGACCCGGACCCGACGAAGGCCTAACCTCCCCGTGACGGTGGACGCCGCTCCGAGCCGCATCCACCTCTACCGTCCCCACAATCAGTTCGGCGATCTCCTCTTGAACGTGCCGGCCATCCGGGCCGTGCGCGAGCGCTTTCCCGCCGCGCACCTGACACTCGTCGTGGGAAGGCAGAATGCCGCCGCCGTCGTGGGGCAAGCGTGGGCCGACGAGGTCCGCGTCGTCGACACGAAGAACTTCATCGGCGTCGCGCGCGCGGCGCTTCGCCGCGGGCCGCGCCCCGACCTCGCGATCTCCTTCACGACCGTCTCCTACTCCCGAAGCGGATCTCTCCTCGTCGCCCTCTCGGGCGCCCGCGAGCGGCTGGGGTTCAATGCGAGCCGCTGGAACGAGCGCGATGCCGCGCGGCTGACGCGCGTCGTTCCGTATCCGGAAGGGACGCCGCATCAATCGGAAGTCTCGATGGCGCTCGCGCGCGCGGCCGGCGCGGAGCGGAAACCGCCGCCTCCCTATTTCGTCGCCGACGCCGCTTCCGTTGCGCTCGCGCCGGAGGGCGCCGTCTACCTTCACCCCGGCGCCGGGAAGTTGAAGAACCGCTGGCCGGCCGATCGCTTCGCCGCGCTGGCGCGGGAACTCCTTCATCGCGGCCGGGAAGTCTGGCTGCTCGAGGGGCCGCAGGACGGCGGCACGGTGGAGGCGGTGCAGGCGTCGCTCGGCCGGGCGCTTCCGGTGGTGCGGGGCGAATCGATCTCGCAACTGGCGGGGCGGTTCGCGCGTGCGTCGCTCTACATTGGAAACGACACCGGCCCGCTCCATCTCGCGGGCGCGGTCGGTGCTCCAACGGTCGGGATTTACGGCTGGAGCGATCCGCGCGAGTGGGCCCCTGTCGGGCGCCTGGTCCGCACGGTTCGCGCGGCCGATGCTTCGCTCGATTCGATCGATCCTGTGTCGGTGCTCGACGCCGCGCTCCCGCTTCTCGCCATGGAAGGAACGGAGGAACGATGCGCCACGAAGTGAGAATCGCGGGAGCCCGGTTGGCCCGGTTGGGGGCGGGGTTCGCGCTGGCCGTTTGCTGCACCGGGGTCGCCATCGCGATTGCCATCACCATCACCATCACCGTCGTCCCGTCCGCGGATGCGGCCGCCCTGCTCACCCTGTCCGCGTCCTCCGAAGCGGCATTTCTCAAATCGGAAGGGAGCCGCGACACGACCGGCCTCGCCTCCCTCGCTCGGCATGACGCGAAGCCTGCGGTTCGGGCCCGCGCCGCTCGGGCTCTCGGGCACATCGGGAGCCGCGGAAGCCGCGCGCCTCTCGAGGCAGCGCTTCGCGATCCTTCCGCACTCGTTCGGCGGGAGGCGGCGTTCGCACTCGGCCTCGTCGCCGACTCCCTCGCCGCGCCGGCGGTCGTGGAGCGCCTGGCCCGCGAGCCCGACCCCGCCACGCGCGTCGCCCTCGTGACAACGCTCGGAAATCTCGGTGCGCGTTCGGGCGGCGGCGTCGGGAGGGTGCTCGCCTCATCGCTCCGTTCGCCGCGCGCACCGGAGCGATGGGCCGCCGCGTTCGCGGCCGCCCGGCTTCGCGACTCCTCGGTCGTCGAGCCGCTCACTCGCGCGACACGCGATCCACGCCCCGATCTCCGCTGGAGGGCGGCCTACGCTCTCGGGAAAATCGGCGATCGCCGTGGCGCGACGGCGCTTCGCACCCTCTCCTTCGACCGCGATCCCATGGTTCGGGCCATCGCGGCCCGCGCGATCGGGGAAGTGGGCGACTCGACCGCGACCGCACGGCTGGGGGCGCTCCTCCACGACGAGGCGTGGCGCGTGCGCGTGAACGCCGCGGCTTCGCTCGGCACGCTCAAGATCGCGCGCGAGTCGCGCACGCTCCTTCCGCATCTGGACGATCCGCATGCCCACGTCCGCTGGCAGGTGGCGATCTCGCTCGGAGCGCTCCGCGATTCGCTCGCCGTGCCGGCGCTTCTGAAAGCGCTCGGCGATTCCTCGACCGGCGTCGTTCAGGCGGCGGCCATCTCGCTCCTCAAGATCCAGGGCGATCGAGCCGTCCCGGCGATCGCGCCGGCGCTCGATTTGCTTCCGGCCTTCCTTCGCGGCGGTCTGGCCGAGGCGCTCGGCGACACGGAGGGACCGTCCGCCCGCGAGCTGATGCTCGCCCGCGCGGCACAGAGCGGAGATCCTTCGCAGTCGGCGGGAGCCGCATCGGCGCTCGCGAAGCGCCCGGAGGCGCGCGACGCATCGATTCCGGTGCTCCGTCCGCTCCTTCAAGATCGCGACTTCAGCGTCGTCTGTTCGGCCGCCGAGGCGCTCGGGACGCTTCGGGATTCAGCCTCGGTTCCCGCGCTCACGGCGCTCTTCGCGAGGCGCACAACACCGCAGGACGCCGACGTCCGCTCCTCCGCCGCCACAGCACTCGCCTCGCTCGCGACACGTGACGCGCTCGCTGCGCTCCGCGGTGCGCTCCACGATCCCGACCGGCGCGTCCGCGAGATCGCCGTCCACGCGCTCGAACTTCCGGCCGACTCGATCGTTTCTGGGGGCGCCCCGTCGCCGCCGCTCAAGACCCGCGCCACGCCGGCGACGGAGGGGCGGCGCTTGACCGCCGTCGTCACGACGGAGCGGGGCGCCATCACGATTGCGCTCGATCCCGCCGCGGCGCCCGAAAACGTGGAGAACTTCGCTTCGCTCGCGCGGGCCGGCTTCTTCGACGGGATTCAGTTTCACCGCGTCGTTCCGAACTTCGTGATTCAGGCGGGCTGTCCGCGCGGCGACGGCTGGGGCGGACCAGGGTACGCCATCCCCTGCGAGTACGACGATCGTCCCTACGAAATCGGCACGGTTGGAATGGCGCTCTCGGGGAAGGACACGGGCGGGAGCCAGTGGTTCGTAACGCTCTCCCCGCAACCGCGGCTCGAAGGGCGCTACTCGATCCTCGGCAAGGTGACGCTGGGGCTCGACGTGGCGGAACGGATCATGCCGGGCGACCGGATCGTGAAGATCACGATCCGATAAGCGCGGCAGCGACCGCTCAGACGATCGCGACCACCAGCCGTTCGAGCATCGACTTGAGCGGTACCGCGGCACCGGCGACCGCTTTCGTGACGTCGTCGTGGGAGAGGGGCGTGGCGGAGCGACCCGCGGCCCAGTTCGTGACGCAGGAGATGGCGACGCAGGGAAGCCCGAGCGTCGTAGCCTCCGCGGCTTCGGCACCGGTCGACATGCAGACCACGTCGGCGCCGAGCCGTTCCAACATGTCGATCTCCGCGGGCGTTTCGTAGGAGGGTCCGAGCATCACGCCGAGGACGCCCCGTTCGAGTCGCACGCCCGCCACGCCCGCCGCGCGCGACGCTTTCCCTTTCAGATCGGCATCGTAGACGGGGCGATGCGTCAGTCCGCGGCCGAGACCCGCTGCGCTCTCTTCCGATTCCGGCGCGAACGCCCCCACGCCTCGAAGGGGCGATCGCCACTGCAGATTCACCTGATCCTCGATCAGGACGAGGGCCCCGGGCGACATGCAGGGAGCGATCCCTCCCGCGGCGTTCGTGAGGACGAGCCCCTTGGCGCCGAGCGCGGCCAAAAGCCGCGTCATTCGCGTGACGACCTCCGGTTCGTACCCCTCGTAGAGATGCAAGCGCCCTTGCGCGATCGCGACCGCGCGTCCCGCCCACCTTCCAAGAAGCAGCCGCCCCGCGTGACCCGCCACCGAGGATCGGGGCATTCCCGGAATATCGCCGTAGGGGATCGCCGCCTCCCAGGCCGTTCCTTCCGCGAGCACGCCGAGACCGCTCCCGAGGACCAGCGCCGCGCGCGGCACGAGCGGAGTGCGGCGGCGGACGACGGCGAGCGCTTCGTCGAGCGGAAAGGGAAGACTTGCGGGATCGGCGGTGAGCGACGGTTGGCGACGCGTCGACATCGGGCCCCTCACAGCGTGTCGGGGTCGAGCCGCGACTGCCGCGTGGCGGTGATGCGGAGCGCCCGGCGCGACAGGAAGATCAGATAGACGAGCGCCAGGAGAAAAGGCGCGATCTCAAACGAAACCGCGGCGGGGCCGGAAACGCCGGCGTAGGGCCGAAGAGTACGCAGGAGCGCGATGCCCGCTGCAAGCAGGAGCGAGGGCGCGAACGCCCACCGCCCGGCGACCGCGCACGCGAGCGCCAGGAGCCCGATCGCCACCGGGGGCGAGGGCCCAGACTGCCGGAGGAGAAGGGCCGCCCCGGGAACGACGAAGAGCGATCCGGCGGCGATTCCGAGGAGCCGCGTTCGGACGGCGCTCGCGCCCGGCACGCGAAGGCTCGGCGTTTCGCCGAAGGCGCGAAGACGAAGTCCGAACGGAGTCCGCCAGTAGATCCACGACGCGAGCGCGACCAAAAAGGGCGCCGCCACGAGCCAGGGGCTCCCGATCAGATCCTCCGCGTAGGTCCCGTCGAAAATGGTTCCGCGAATGAGTCCCGGCGCCGGCTGCTCGGTGAGGAGCGCGTGCGTGCCGCTCCGCGTGAGAAGTCCGAGACCGCAGGCGGCGACGAGGCTCGCCGCGAAGGCGCCGATGGCGCGGTCGGTTCGAAGGAGTTGGAGCATGGTCCCGGTCGCGAGCGCGAAGAGCACGGCCGCCCCGGCGGCGATACCGGAAGCCGCGGCGTAGGAAGCGGTGGCGTCGTAGCCGGCGATGAAGCCGATCATCGCCGCGGCGATGCTCCCCTCCACGCCGAGTCCCGTGAAGCCGGCGCGCTCCCAGTAGAGGCAGGCGACGACGAAGAGCGCGAGCGCCCCCCACTCGATCGGGAAGCGGAGGAGCGGAATCCAGTTCATGCGCGTGGGGCTCAGCGCTTCTCGGCGAGTAGCGCCCGGATCTTGGTCTTCAGGAGGTCGATGGCGACCACGTTATAGCCGCCCTCCGGAATGACGAGGTCGGCATAACGCTTGGAGGGCTCCACGAATTGAAGATGCATGGGGCGCACGCTCGACTCGTATTGGCGAATGATCGAGTCGAGGGTGCGCCCCCGCTCGGTCAGGTCGCGCTTCAAGCGGCGGATGAAGCGTATGTCGGGGTCGGCGTCGACGTAGAGCTTGATGTCCATCAGCTGGCGGATCGCCGGATCCTCGAGGATCAGGAGTCCGTCGAGAATGATGATCGGGCGAGCCTTCACGCGGACCGGCTCGGGGAGCCGCGTGTGGGTGCGCATGTCGTAAACCGGCATCGCGATTTCGCCGCCGTTCAGGAGCGTCTCGATGTGCTGGCGCAAGAGTTCGCGGTCGAAGGCGTCGGGATGGTCGAAGTTGTGATTCTCGCGCTCTCCGAGCGGGATGCTCTGGAGATCGCGGTAGTAGGAGTCCTGCTCGATCAGGAGGACCTTGTCCTGCCCCAGGTCCTGCGCGATCGACTGCGCCACGAGCGTTTTCCCCGCCCCGGTTCCCCCCGCGATCCCGATCAGGATCCCGCGCCCGCGCGCCGGCATCGCTACGCCACCTCTTCGTGACGGCCTTCCGCCTCGATCTCGGCGGGGCTCAGCGCGGCGATGTAGGGGAGGTGGCGGAAGCGTTAGGCGAAATCGAGTCCGTAGCCCACGAGGAAACGGTCGGGAACCTGGAATCCGACGTAGTCGAGCGGCACCTCGCGCTCGCGACGGTCCGTCTTGTCGAGCAGCGTCGCGATGCGAAGCGACCGCGGCGATCGCCCGAGAAGCGTTTCCCGGAGGAAATGGAGCGTGTGCCCGCTATCGACGATGTCCTCCACGAGGATCACATCGCGTCCGGCGATGTCCCGCTCGAGGTCTTTCACGAGGCGTGGGTCGCGGCTCGATTGGGCGGCGGTGCCGTAGGAAGAGACGCTCACGAAATCGAGTTCATGCGGAATGGCGATGGCCTGCATCAGGTCGGAGATGAAACAGATGCAGCCGTTCAGCACTCCGACGAGGAGCGGGGTGCTGTCGGGATAGTCGCGGGCGATCTGATTTCCAAGCTCGCAGACGCGGCGCCGGATATCCGCCGATGCGATCAGGACTTCCATGAGGCGTGGCACCTCCCGAGGGGTCGTTTCGCGCACTCTAGCACCCCCCCCGGGGGGTGTCAAATCAGGCGCAAGTTCCAGGCGCATAGGCCGATATATGCCGAGACGATTGGCACGTGACAGACATGCCGGGAGGGGACGATCGTGGCGGCGACGACAACGGTTGCAGAGCGGCGGGGTGTGAAGCGGCGGCGGACCGATCGCCGGGCGGCGGGCCGGCTGGAACGGCGGATGTATTTTCTGCTCTGGGGGGTCGGGATCCTCAACTACGCCGACGCCGCGCAGACCATCTACCTCCTGAACGTGAAATTCATGGTCGAGGCGAACCGCTTCATGGCGTTTCTCCTCGACCATTCGCCGTACGTCTTCTGGATGTACAAGACGCTCGTGCCGACGCTCGGCTGCGTCCTCCTCTGGCGCTTCCGCAACAAGGTGAAGTGGCTCCCCGGCGCCGTCATCACGGTCTTCGCCGTCTACCTGACGGTCGTGATCCGGAGCTTCCTCTACATGCTCCTCCCCACCGTTCCACCGGCCTAAGGGATTCGGAACATGGGCGAGCACTATCTCAGGCTGGCGTCGATCGGGGGCGAAGGGGGCGCGCCGCCTCCGGCGGGCCCCGCCACGCGCGAGGACGTCGGATACTTCTTCATCAATTCGTTCCTCCTCTCGCGCATCGATTCCGACATGCCGTCTGACTTGAAGGAATACGACGAGGACGTGAACGTCTACACGGCCTCGCTCTTGGCCGGCATCGTGACGGGGCGCGAGGATCTCCTCCGCGCCGACCTCGTGTCGCCGCGGGACACGGATGTCTTCGCCCGCGTGCAGGAGAGCAAGGACCGCCGCTATCGCTACCAGGTCTACAAGGCGAACGCCGATTTCATCTACGTCTCGCTCGGCATCTTCAGCGGCGGCGCGGCGCCACGCGGCCCCGTGGCGGAGGACCTGGAAGAGCGCGAGCAGCACCAGACCGGCCGCGGGAAGTCGTACTACCACTTCGCCGCCGCGTACGCGGAACGGCTCTACGGAAGCCGCGCCGGCGTGGCCGAGGTCATGGACAAGCTGTCGCGGAATTTCGAGTGCTACACGAAGGTGATGGCGTGGATGAGCGGCGAATATCTTCACCTCCTTCGGCGGATCAGCGACGGCGAGGTCTACCACCTGAACCGCGACGCGCAGAGCCGCTTCGAAGTCGCGCACAAGACGCACATCTGGGACGAACTCCTCGACTCGTATGTGACGTGGCAGAAGACGCACGCCGCCGAGGCGCGCCGTCGCCTCCACCGCGCCGCGCGCGAGCTGCGAAAGATCGATCCCGACTTCTCGTTCCGCGCGTTCCGCGAGCGCTGGAACGACCGCCGACCCTCCGTTTGACGGGCCGGCGGCCGCTGCCGTAGGCTCCGGGCTCATGTCTTCCACTCCGGTTCGCGTCGGACTTCTCGGTTGTGGTGTCGTGGGGAGCGGTCTCCTGGGTCTTCTGGGAGCGCGCGAGCGCGCCGTCGCAGAGGCGGCCGGAGGGCCGATCCGCGTCACGCGAATCGCCGTGCGCGAGCCGGGGAAGCGCCGCGAACTCGATTTGCGCGGGATTTCCCTCGGTGACGATTCGATGGCGGTGGTGAACGCCGACGACGTCGACGTGATCGTGGAGTTGATGGGCGGGCTCGACCCGGCGTATCCCGCCGTTCGCCGCGCGCTCGAGCGCGGACTCCCCGTCATCACCGCGAACAAGCACCTGATCTCGGTACACGGCCCGGAACTCGAAGTGCTCGCGGCGAAGAGCGGCAGCGTGCTTCGTCACGAGGCCTCGGTGGCCGGGGTGATTCCGGTGCTCCAGTCGCTCGACCAGGGTCTCCGCACGGAGCGCTTCTCGCTTCTCGTCGGCATTCTGAACGGCACGACGAATTTCATTCTCTCCACGATGGAGCGGGAAGGGCGCGATTTCTCCGAGGCGCTCGAGGCGGCGCGCGCGCTCGGGTTCGCCGAGGCCGATCCCTCGCTCGATCTCTCCGGCGCCGACACGGCCCAGAAACTGACGCTTCTCGCGCGCCGCGCCTTTCGCACCGACGTTCCCCACAACTCCATTCCGACCGAAGGGATCGTCGGCATGGAGTTGGAGGATCTCCGGCAGGCCGAGCGTTTCGGCTACGTGGTGAAACTCCTCGGCATCGGCCAACGGACGACGGAGGGGCTCGATCTTCGCGTCCACCCGGCCTTCATTCCGCGCCGCTACCTCCTGGCGTCGGTCCGGGACGAATTCAACGGCGTCTATCTCCGGGGCGAAGCGTCGGGCTCCATGCTTCTCTACGGAAAGGGCGCGGGAGCGCTTCCGACCGCGCAGGCGGTCCTCGGCGACCTGATCTCGATCGTCCGCGAGAAGCGCCTTCGCGGGAGCGCGGCCCCGGCGCCTCAGCCGCCGCCGCCGGTGCCCGATCCCGAAGCGAGGCTCTCCCTCGACGACGTCCGGACGAAGTACTACGTCCGCCTTCTGGTGGACGACAAGCCGGGCGTGCTCGCCCAGATCTCGCAGCGGCTCGGCGGCGCGCGGGTGAGCGTGGCGCAGATGTTCCAGGAACCGGGCACGCGCGGGGAGGCGTCGATCACGCTGCTCACGCACGAGGCGCGCGATCGGGACCTGCGCGACGCGGTCGCGGCGATCGGCTCCCTCGCCACCGTCCGACACACGCCGCGCGCCATCCGGATCTTCGACCGATGACGCCGCTTCCCTGGCGCGGGATCTGCCGCGAATTTCGCGAAATCCTTCCGCCGATTCCCGACGTCGCGGTCGTGACGCTGCTCGAAGGGAACACGCCGCTCGTGCCGGCGCCGCGGCTGGCCGCGCGCATCGCCCCCGGGTTCTCTCTCTATCTCAAAGTGGAAGGGGCGAACCCCACCGGCTCCTTCAAGGACCGCGGCATGACCGTGGCGGTCTCCCGCGCCGTCGCCGCCGGAGCGAAGGCGGTGATCTGCGCGTCGACCGGAAATACCTCGGCCTCCGCTGCGGCGTACGCGGGGCGGGCTGGGCTTCGCTGCGCGGTGGTCATTCCGGACGGGCAGATCGCGCTCGGCAAACTGGCGCAGGCGATGGTGCACGGCGCCAAGGTCGTCGCGGTGCGGGGGAATTTCGACCGGGCGCTCGAACTCGTCCGCCTCCTGGCCGAGGATGGGACGGCGGTCGTGGTCAATTCCATCAATCCCGATCGGATCGAAGGGCAGAAGACGATCGCCTGGGAGATCGCCGCGGCCCTCGGGCGCGTCCCCGAACTCCACGCGCTCCCCGTGGGGAACGCCGGAAACATCACGGCGGCGTGGAAGGGATGGACGGAACGCGACGCCCGCGACGGGGGCGGGCGTCCGCGCATGCTCGGCTTCCAGGCGGAGGGGGCGGCGCCGATCGTGCGCGGCGAGAAGATCGCCGATCCGAAGACGATCGCCACCGCCATCAAGATCGGAAACCCCGCCTCGTGGAAGGGAGCCACCGACGCGCGCGACGAATCGGGCGGCGCGATCGAATCCGTGACGGACGAGGAGATCCTCGACGCCTACCGTCTCCTCGCCTCCATCGAGGGCGTCTTCGTCGAACCCGCGTCGGCGGCGGGAATCGCGGGACTCCTGAAGCTTGGCGCGCGCGGGGCGCTAAACGGCCGGATCACCGCGGTCTGCACCGTCACGGGACACGGGCTCAAGGACCCGGAGCGCGCCGTGAAGGTCTCCGGCGGGTTCGAAACGGTCGATGCCGAACCGGACATGCTTCGCCGGGCCATTCTCGCGTGAAGCGCCGAGCGCGCCCCGGGGCGAAACGCGGCCGGCCGTTTCGGTGGCGCGCCGTCGCCCCCGCGTCCACCTCGAATCTCGGGCCCGGGTTCGATTGCCTCGGCATGGCCATGGCGCTCCCGCTTTCGGTCACGGCCGAGCGCATCGCCGACGGATTCCGCATCGCGCGCCGCGGCGAAGGGAGCGACCTCGCGTTCGATCCTCACCGCGATCCGGTCCTCCACGCGTTTCGCCACCTCTGCCGCGCCGCGCACGAGCCCGTTCCGACCGTGGCGCTCACGATCCGCTCGGCGATTCCCGTCGCGCGCGGACTCGGAAGCAGCGCGGCGGCGATCGTGGCGGGACTCACGCTGGCGAATCACTGGCTCGGCGGACGATTCGGCGGCGAGGAACTCCTGGCGCAGGCCGTCCGCCTGGAAGGACACCCCGACAATGTCGCGCCGGCGCTCCTCGGCGGGCTCATTCTCTCCATGCCACTTCAGCGCGGCGGCTTTGAAGCGCTCCGCCTGGCGCCGCCGCGCGGACTCGGCATCACGCTGCTCGTTCCCGATCTCCGCGTGAGCACGAAGAGGGCGCGGGCGCTCCTCCCGAGGACCATCGCGCTTCACGACGCGGCCGCGAACACGGCGCGGGCGCTCGCGCTCCTCACCGTCCTCGCGGAACGCCGCTTCGATCTCTTGGCCGACGCCCTCGTGGACGTGTACCATGTGCCGCACCGCGCGCGTCTCATCCCCGGATACGTTCGGGTCGTCGCGGCGGGCCGGCGCGCCGGCGCCTACGGCGTGACGATCAGCGGAAGCGGACCGACGCTCCTCGCGTTCCACGCGCCGGGAGCGGGGGGCCGCGTCGGCGCGGCGATGGTTCGCGCGTTCCACCGCGAAGGCATCGCCTCCCGGGCGCTTCCCGGCCGGATCGCGGCCAAGGGCGCCTCCGCGCACACCCTGCTTGAAACTCGGAACCGCTGACATGGGTTTGTTGGTTCAGAAGTATGGCGGGACGTCCGTCGGCACGCCGGAGCGAATCCAGCGCGTGGCGGATCGCATCGTGGGAACGCGTCGATCGGGAACCGACCTCGTCGTCGTCGTCTCGGCGATGGGCGACACGACCGATGAATTGGCTGATCTCGCGCGTCAGGTGTCTACGGAGGAGCATCCGCGGGAAATGGACATGCTCCTCACCTCGGGAGAGCGCATATCGATGGCGCTCGTCTCGATGGCGGTGAACGACCGGGGCCAGGAGGCGGTCTCCTTCACCGGCTCGCAGAGCGGGATCGTCACCGACACGTCTCATACGCGGGCGAAGATCGTCGAGATCAAGGGCGACCGCATCCGCGAGGAGCTGGCGAGGGGTCGCGTCGTGATCGTCGCCGGATTCCAGGGTGTGAGCAAGGATCGCGAAGTGACGACGCTCGGCCGCGGCGGTTCCGATACGACGGCGGTGGCCCTCGCGGCCGCGCTCGGCGCGGAGGAATGCGAAATCTATACCGACGTGGACGGCGTCTACACGGCCGATCCGCGCATTGTCCCGGACGCGAGAAAACTTCCGGCCCTCACGTACGACGAGATGCTGGAGCTGGCGTCGCTGGGGGCGAAGGTTCTCCACAATCGCTCGGTCGAGATCGCGCGGCGCTTCGGCGTCCCGGTCCACGTCCGCTCGAGTTTCAACGGGAACGAGGGCACGCGTATTCGAAAGGGTGGAGCGATGGAACAGGTCGTCATTCGCGGAATCGCGCACGACGCGGACATAGCGAAGATCGCCTTGCTGGGCGTTCCCGACCGTCCCGGCGTCGCCGCGGAGATCTTCCGCGGCGTCGGAGGGCATGGCGTGAACGTCCGCATGATCGTGCAGGCGAGCGGCGAGGGCGGGAAGAACGACGTCACCTTCGCCGTCGGCTCGCACGACGTGAAGACCGTGCTCCCGATCGTCGAGGAGATGCGAAAGCACCTGAACGCCCGAGCGTTCGTCTACGACCCCGACGTGGCCATCCTCTCGGTCGTGGGCGAGGGGCTTGCCACGTCGCCCGGTACGGCCGGAGCCGTCTTCGACGCTCTCGCGAAGGCCGACGTGAACATCGAGTTGATCTCCACCTCGTCCATCACGATCACCTGCATGATGCGCCAGCAAGACGTGGAGCGGGCCGTCCGGTCGCTTCACCAGGCGCTGCAACTGGAGCAGGGGCCCTAGCGGCGGGCCCGGGAACGCACCCGCCATGGAATGGCGCGAGAAACCATCGGTTCTGCGCCGCGGAGCGGCACCCCCGGACGAACGTACCTCGGCGATCGTGGTCGCGATCGCCTGTATCCTCCATCTGATCTTCCTTCCGTTCTTCTTCTACAAGGTCCGGCCGGCCACCGAGATCTCGCTGCCGGCGAGCACGGGGGCGAGAACGCGCTCGCAGCTCGTCCGCCTCTCGCCGCTTCGCACCCTTCCAACGCCGGAGGCGGCCCCCGCCGCCGCGAAGGCGAAGCCGAAGCCCGCGCTCCTGAAAAAATACCAGCCGGGATCGAAGATCACGATCCGCGACGAGCGGGCGCCGAACAAGAAGGGAAAGGCCGCGGAGACGAAGCCCGCGCCGAAGGACGCCGACGCGCCGGCCGCGACCGACCTGACGCCGCGCTGGTTTTCCTCCGACTCTTCGCGCGTCACGAGCGCGAAGACCGACGGCGACTTCCGATTCGCGTACTATCTCGCCACGCTCCGGAACAAGATCGGTTCCCGCTGGGTACCTCCCCCGGGAGTCGACGCCCGCGGGCGTCCGGTGAAGACCACCGTTTATTTCCGCGTTCACCGCGACGGCCAGATCTCGCAGGCGACGATCGAATCATCTTCCGGGTACGCGTTCTTCGATCAGACCGCGATGCGGGCGCTTCTCTCGGCGACGCCGCTTCCGCCGCTTCCGGCGGGATTCACGGACAACTACCTGGGGGTTCACTTTGGCTTCGAATTCGAACAGTAGGCTCCTCGCCCCTGGCGCGGTCGCGGGGCTCGTCGTTCTGGCGCTGGCGCTGACGGCTCGCCCCGCGAGGACGCAGACCGACGTCCGGATCGGCGTGCAGACGTCGGGCAGCACCAAGTCGCCGCTCCTCCTCGCGACGTTTCGCGGTCCGGGCGTGGCCGATGGGGTCCGGGACGTCCCGCGCGGCGATTTCGAACTCTCGGGACTCTTCAACGTGCGCGACGTGCCGCCCCTGGAAACGAAATTGAGCCCCGACGCCTCGCTCTCCGGGGGCGTTCGTGTCGAGGGGCTCGTGGAGGCGGAGGGCGCGGGCTGGAAATTCACGGGGGAAGTGTTCGACCTCGGCACCGCGGAGTCGGTCTTCCGCCGCGCTTACACGTTCGATCGCGGGTCGCTTCGCGCCACCCTCCATCGCTTCTCCGACGACGTCATCGAGGCGCTCACCGGAGAGCGGGGCATCTGCGAGACCTCCGTCGCGTTCGTCCGGCAGAGCGGAAGAGTGAAGGAGGTCTGGGTGATGGACTACGACGGCGAGAACCAGCGGCAGGTGACGCACGACCGGAGCATCGCGCTCTCGCCGGCGTGGGCCCCGTGGGGAAGCGAATTCGCGTTCACCACGTTCAAGCGCGGGAATCCCGACATCTATCTCTTCGATCTTCGCCGCGGCGCCTCCTTCCCCTTCTCCACGCGCCCCGGGCTCAACACGGCGCCCTCCTATTCGCCCGACGGAAAGTGGATCGCCTGCACCCTGTCGCGCGACGGGAACGCCGAGATCTACCTCGTGAGCCGCGATGCGCAGACGGCCCGGCGCCTCACGCGAAACCCGCGCATCGACTCTTCGCCCTGCTTCAGCCCGACGGGGCGAGAGATCGTCTTCACGTCGGACCGTGGCGGATCGCCGCAGCTCTACGTGATGGACACCGAGGGCCTGAACCAGCGCCTCCTCACGCTCGAGGGGAAGTACAATGATTCGGCCCAGTGGTCGCCGAAGGGAGAGAAGATCACCTACGCCGCGCGCCACGACGGGACGTTCGACGTCGTCATCATCGAATCGGACGGCCAGAACGCCGTGCAGGTCACGTCCGAAGCGGGCCAGAACGAGAATCCCCGGTGGTCGGCCGACGGCCGTAAGATCTACTTCTCTAGTTCCCGCACCGGGCGCCGCCAGATCTACCTGATGAATCCCGACGGGAGCGACGTCGTTCAATTGACGAAGAACGACGAGAACTACAATCCGTCGGCGGGCCCACAGGTCCGGAAGAAGGGATAATCCCTCCGCGCGGGTTGACGCTCGCCGGCAGGCTGTGCTACGGTTTGAAATTGGCCGGAAGTCCTTGTCTGACAACACTCTGACCCAAACGAGGGATCGAATGATGCGCCATACACCACGGATGGTCAGGTTAGCGATGGCGGGCTTGCTCGCCGCGCTCCTCATGGCTCTCGGATGTGCTTCGCGGAAGCAGGTCTCGACGTCGCAAGTGGAGCCGCCTCCGCCTCCGCCGACCTCGCAGCAGGACACGCCGACGCCGCCTCCGTCGTCTTCGACGGAGACGCAGGACGAGCCGGAGACGCGGTCGGCCCTCAGCGATGCCTTCTTCGACTTCGACGAAGCCTCGCTTCGCGCCGACGCGAAGAGCGCGCTCGAAGGCAACGCCAAGTGGATGGAGAAGCATAGCGGGAGCGTGATCGTCGAGGGGCACTGCGACGAACGCGGCTCCGTGGAATACAACCTGGCGCTCGGCGAGAAGCGCGCGAAGGCGGCGAAGGAATATCTCGTCTCCTACGGCATCGCCGCGAATCGTCTGACGACGATTTCCTACGGCAAAGAGCGGCCCTTCGATCCTGGCCACGACGAGAACGCCTGGTCGCAGAACCGCCGGGCCCACTTCGTCTCCAAGTGATCTCGTCGCGCCGTCCTCCGCGCGCTACCGGGGCGCTTCGGGCGCCGGCCGCTGCCCTCGCGCTCGCCGCCTTCGTGACGGCGGGCGCTTCCGGCTGCGCTCCGAGCGGCTACTACCGTTCGAGCCAGTCGTCGCTCGATAGCCTGCTCACCACGCAAGCGGAACTCATGAAGCACGTGAATGCGCTCGACCGGAAGGTGGAGACGACGCGAGAGTCGGTTCAAGCGACCCGCGCGAGCAGCGAGAACCGGATGAACGACCTCTCGGCGCGCATGGAAGTGATCGAGGGCAAGGTGGACGCCTCGGGCGAGCGATTCAGCCGTGTCGCCGATAAGATCGACAACGTGAAGGAGCGGCTCACTCGCGCCGATAGCGTCCGGGACGCGGGCGGCTCGATGGTCCGCGATTCCACCGCGATCCTCGACCCCGAGAGCGCTTACAACGCCGCCTACGCGGATCTTTCGGCGGGGCGCTACGATTTGGCGCGGCAGGCGTTCGTCGAGTACCTGAAGCACTATCCCAGCACCGAGCGCTCCGACAACGCGCAGTACTGGGTCGGGGAGTGCCTCTACGCCACCGGCGATTTCGACGGCTCGATCGTCGAGTACGCGAAAGTCGTGGAGCGTTACCCGAAAGGGGACAAGGTGGCCGCGGCGCTTCTCAAGTCGGGCTACGCGCACGCTCGGATGAACCGGCCGGAAGAGGCGAAGAAGTCGTTCCGGCTGGTCGTGCAGCGTTTTCCGAAGAGCGACGAGGCGCGTCTCGCGCGGGAGCGTTTGGCCGCCAAGTCGTAGATTTCAAGTCGCCCCATCGTTCGTCGCCGGGGAACGCCCCGGCGCGGTAGAACCAGATGCGATTCGAAAAACTCACCACGAAGAGCCAGGAAGCGCTGGCCCAGGCGGAATCGGACGCGACCCGAGCGGGTCATCCCGAGGTTCGCCCCGAACACCTCCTCCTCGCGCTCCTTCGCCAGAAAGAGGGCGCGGTCCGCGCGGTACTCGAGGCCGCCCACGTCGACGTCGGTGCCCTCGAGACCGCCGCGGAAGGCCGGCTGGCCCGGCTCCCCAAGGTCAGCGGCGGCCGCCAGGTCGTCCTTGCCCCCGCCTTGAGCCAGATCCTCGAGCAGTCGTTCGTCGAGGCGGAGCGGCTCCAAGATCAATTCGTCAGCACCGAGCACTTCCTCCTCGCCATGCTCGATCCCGGCACGGCGTCCGACGCCGGCGCGCTCCTGCACGAGCGCGGCGCGACGCGTGAGGCCGTCTATCACGCGCTTCTCGAGATTCGCGGGGGCGAACAGGTGACCTCTCCCGATCCAGAGGAGAAATACCAGGCGCTCGCGAAGTACGCGCGCGACCTGACCGAGATGGCGCGGAAGGGATCGCTCGATCCGGTGATCGGCCGGGATGACGAGATCCGCCGCGTGATCCAGGTTCTCTCCCGCCGCACAAAGAACAATCCCGTTCTCATCGGGGAGCCGGGCGTCGGGAAGACCGCCATCGCCGAAGGCCTCGCGCAGCGCATCGTGAGCGGCGACGTGCCCGAAGGGCTCAAGTCGCGACGCGTCCTGGCGCTCGATCTTGGCTCGCTCCTCGCGGGAGCCCAGTATCGCGGGCAGTTCGAGGAGCGGCTCAAGTCGGTCCTGAAGGAAGTGACCCGTTCGGCGGGGCAGGTGATTCTCTTCATCGACGAACTCCACACGCTGGTCGGTGCGGGTGCGGCGGAGGGCGCGCTCGACGCGTCGAATCTCTTGAAGCCGGCGCTCGCGCGCGGCGAGCTCCACTGCGTCGGCGCGACGACGCTCGACGAGTACCGAAAGCGGATCGAGAAGGACGCCGCCCTCGAACGGCGCTTCCAGCCCGTCTTCGTCGGCGAGCCGACCGTCGATCAGACGATCGCGATCCTCCGCGGGCTCCGGGAACGGTACGAGACGTTTCACAAGGTGAAGATCCAGGACTCGGCGCTCGTGGCCGCCGCCGTTCTCTCCCATCGCTACCTTCCCGACCGCCAACTTCCCGACAAGGCGATCGACCTCATCGACGAAGCCGCATCGCGGCTCCGCATCGAGATCGACAGCCTTCCGGTGGAGATCGACACTCTGGAGCGAAAGAAGCGGCAACTGGAAATCGAGCGCCTGGCGCTGAAGCGCGAGAAGGACGAGGCCTCCAAGACGCGCCGGCACGACATCGAGGCCGAGATCGCCGGAACCGAGAAGGAATTGTCGCGCCTCCGCGCCCACTGGGAGAAGGAGCGCGCGCGCATCCAGGTGATCCACGAGATCCGCGAGCGGATCGAGACGCTGAAACTCGACCAGCAGCGCGCGGAACGGGACGCCGATCTGGAGCGCGTCGCGCGGATTCGCCATGGGGATATCCCTAAGTTGGAGAAACAGCTCGCGACGGAGACGGCCGCTCTCGCCGAACTCCAAAAGGATCTGAAAATCCTAAAGGAGGAAGTGGACGAGGAGGACATCGCCGAAGTCGTGGCGCGCTGGAGCGGTGTTCCCGTGCAGCGGCTCTTGGAAGGGGAGATGGAGAAGCTGCTCCAGATGGAGGCGCGCCTGCGGGAGCGCGTCGTCGGTCAGGAGCGTGCGATTCGCGCGGTCTCCGACGCGGTTCGCCGCGCGCGGGCGGGGCTCCAAGACCCGAATCGTCCCCTCGGCTCGTTCCTCTTCCTGGGGCCGACCGGCGTGGGCAAGACCGAACTCGCCCGCGCCCTCGCGCAATTCCTCTTCGACGACGAGCGCGCCATGGTGCGGATCGACATGTCGGAATACATGGAGAAGCACGCGGTGGCCCGCCTCATCGGCTCTCCCCCCGGGTACGTCGGCTACGAAGAAGGGGGGCAACTCACCGAGGCGGTTCGCCGCCGCCCCTACAGCGTCATTCTTCTCGACGAGATCGAAAAGGCGCACCAGGACGTGTCGCAGGTTCTGCTTCAGATCTTGGAAGACGGCCGCCTCACCGACGGCCAGGGTCGAACGGTCGACTTCAAGAACGCCATCGTGGTGATGACGAGCAATATCGGAAGCGATGTCATCCTCGAGCGGGGAGGCGAGGAGGTGGAGGCGATGCGCGGCCGGCTCCTCCAGGCGCTCCGCGGCCATTTCCGCCCGGAACTGCTGAACCGCATCGACGAGATCCTCGTCTTCGACCCGCTCACCACCGAAGCGCTCGAGACGATCGTGACGCTCGAACTCCGGAAGGTGGAAGCGCGCCTTCGCGACCGCGAGCTCTCGCTTCAAGCGGATCCGGAAGTTCTCGCGTTTCTGGCCCGGGAGGGATACGACCCGGCCTACGGCGCTCGCCCGCTTCGTCGGCTCATCGACCGCCTGGTGCAGAATCCGCTCGCTCGCCGCATTCTCGAAGGAGAGTTCCGCCCCGGCGATCGGATCCGGGTCCGGCTCGGCGACGCGAAGACGGGGGAGGGCCTCGGCGCGTTTCGGTTCGACCGGGTCGAAAAGCCCGAAACCGCAAGCGCCGGGGCGTTTTCCGCTTGACGCCCTCGCGGACCGGCGGCTAGCGTGGCGGTTCGCGTTTCAGGAACCCGATCGAAGTCCACATCACCCCGCCGAGGACCATGACGGTCGGTCTATTCATGCGCCTTTCCGAGCTATTGAACGAGCAATCGATCAGTCTGTCTCTCACGGCTCGCGACAAGGAGTCGTGTATCAAGGAGTTGGTGCAGCTCCTCGAGACGGCGCATGGCGTGAACACGAAGGGGGAGATCCTCAGTAAGGTTTTGCAGCGCGAGTCGATGATGTCGACCGGCATCGGAAACGGTGTCGCCATTCCCCACGGCAAGACCCGCCTCCTCGATCATCTGGTGGCCGCGTGCGCCGTCAGCCCCGCCGGCGTGGAGTTCGACACGATGGACGGGGAGCCGGCGACCCTCTTCATTCTCCTGGTCTCCCCCGAAAGCCTCCGCGGTCCCCACGTGAAGGCATTGGCGAACGTGTCGCGCCTCCTGAAAGAGGAATCGATCCGAACAGCCCTTCGCCAAAGCGCCACGCCGCAGCAGTTTCTCGAGGTCCTTCGGGACGCCGAGAGCCGGTTTCTGTAGGGATTTCCGCCGAACGGCCGTGTTGACGTCGGGGCCGCCCCCCTGGTACCGTTCCGCCATCACCTGCCGTCCCCCAGAAAGGAGTCAATCCCTTCCATGAAGTCGTTTCATGGCCTATTGGTGGGCGCCCTTTTGCTTGCGGCGTTCGCCGGTTGCTCCCCCAAAGATAAGAGGGTCAACAGCGTAGGTTCCTACGCTCCCATCATCACGGGGATGAAGAACACCACCGGAGAGCCGGCGATTCGCGGCATTCCGAACGAACTCCAGGTCCTCATCACGAACGTCAACAATCTGACGCTGACCATTCACTGGAAGGCGACCGCCGGGACGCTATCGGACTCCACCGGCACTACGGCCGTCTGGACCCCTCCCAACGCGGTCGAGACCGACACCATCGTTGTCTCCGTCGAGGCGAACGACGGCACGCAGTCCTTCTTCAAGACGACGACCTTCCCGATGTACGTGGACAACCGCTACGAGCGGTGGACGAGGGACATCGGGATTCAGTACGACCTCGCGCCTACGACGAGCGGTGCGCTGGTCTACGCGCAGCTCCGGAACAACCTCACCGGGGAGGGGGACGTCTACCGCGTCACCTCGCCTCTTGGCCTCACCGAGAAGCTGACGACCGACTTCTTCTCCGTCTCGTCGCCCACTCCGCGAGGGGACGAGCAGATGGTCGCCTTCGCCGGACGCCGGCGCACGACCGATGCGACCTCGATCTGGCTGACCCCGTGGGCGGGCGCCGACACCTTGACGGCCACCCTGCTGACGTCCACCAACACGATCTTCCAGCGATACGTCTCGAACCCGCGCTTCTCCTGGATCGGCGGCTTCCTCATGTACGCCTCCGATTCGCTGCTGACGGGTTTTCCGAAACTCCGGTACCGCGACATCATCAACAACACGTCGCCGGTGAACATCATGGACATCACGATCAACGCCAATCTGATCTTTAATTCCTATTTCCCGGCCAACTGGGGGCCGGGCGGCACGAACACGACCCCGCCGGATTCGGTGGTCACTCCGTCCGTTTTCTCCTTCAACGCGGTCGGACAGACGGCGCGGGGAACGTTCAAGTTCCAAACGCCGCGCTTCATCGATCCCCCGCCGCTCGACGACCAAGTCTGGATGGCCGACACAACGATGGCTGAGCCCGATTGGACGTTCGACGGAAACTACATCGTCTACTCGCGGCGCGATCCGACGCGCACCGACCGCGATATCTGGATCATCGCGACGAACGCGACGAGTCTCGCTCAGGCCAAGCAGGTCACGCGCGGCCCCGCGGACGACTCGCACCCGCGCTTCTCGAAGGACGGGACGAAGATCTTCTTCGTCTCGAATCGACAGGACCGATACGGGCTGAATGGAATCTTCGCCAGGGAACGGCGCGGAACTAATCTCTGGAGCGTCCAGCTCTACGACTTACCCTAGGGAAATCGATCGGGGGACCGGACGGCCCGCCCGGTTCCCCCGATGAGGTCCCCATGAAGCAGCGAGATCCCTCTCGCCTGTCGTTCAACACCCTCTGCGTGCACGGCTCCGGCGGCGCCGACCCGGCGACGGGGGCCATTTCCACTCCCATCTACCAGAGCAGCACCTTCGCCTTCGAGAGCGCCGAAGCCGGCGCCGCCATTTTCGCGGGCGAGCGCGAAGGCTATTTCTACACGCGACTCGGGAATCCGACCCAGGCGGCGTTCGAACGGGAAATGGCGTTCCTGGAGCGGGGAGAAGCCGCGCTCGCCACCGGAAGCGGCATGGCCGCCACGACGACCGCGGTCCTCACGCTCGTCCGCGCGGGCGAGAATATCGTGGCCGCCCACACGCTCTACGGCGGAACGCACAAGCTCTTCAACGAGCTTCTCCCTCGCTTCGGGGTGGAGGCTCGCACGGTCGACGCCAACGACCCTGAAGCCATCGCGCGCGCCGTCGACGGAAAGACGCGCCTCCTTTTCGTCGAGACGCCCGCCAATCCGACGCTCTCGATCATCGACCTCCGGCTCTGCGTCCGCGAATGCCGCCGGCACGGCATTCCGCTCATCGTGGACAACACGTTCGCCACGCCCTACTACCAGCGCCCGCTCGAGCTCGGCGCGGACGTCATCATTCACAGCGCGACGAAGTACATCGGCGGCCACGGCGACACGGTGGCGGGCGTGATCGTCGGCAAGAAGGATTTCATCCGGAAGGCGCGCTTCGAGATGATCCGCGATCTCGGAGGCATCTTGAGTCCGTTCAACGCGTGGCTTCTGCTGCGCGGGCTGAAGACGCTTCCGGTGCGGATGGAGCGGCACTCCGAAAACGCCATGCAGATCGCCCAGTTCCTCAATTTTCATCCGAAGGTGTCGCGCCTCTGGTATCCGGGTCTTCGAACGCATCCGCAGCATGAGATCGCGGTGAAGCAGATGAGCGGGTTCGGCGGCATGCTGGCGTTCGAGCTGAAGGGTGGCCGTGCGGCGGGTGTCACGCTCCTCAACTCCGTCGAGCTCATGACTCTCGCCGTGAGTCTCGGCGACTGCGACACGCTCATCGAGCACCCGGCCTCGATGACGCACTCCACCTATTCCTCGGAGGAACTGGCGGCGGTCGGAATCACCGACGGTCTGGTCCGGCTCTCGGTTGGAATCGAGGGTGTTCAGGATCTGATCGCCGACCTCGACCAAGCCCTGGCCCGGGTGGCCGCGTGACCGCCGCCCCGGGCAGTCCCGCCGGGGCGAACGTACCGTCGTTCGCCGCGGTCTTCTTCCGCTATTGGTTTCCGGTCTTCGCCTACATCGGACTCATCTTCTCCCTCTCGTCCATCAAGGGGAGCGATATCCCCGGCGGCTTCCCGAATATGGACAAGATCGCGCATCTCTTGGAGTATTCGCTGCTCGGACTCCTGATCGGGCGCGCCATCCGGTTCACCATGGCCGGCAGGGGGCTGAAGGTCGCTGCCGTCGTGACGGTGTTGCTCGGGGCGGCGATCGGAGTGGCCGACGAACTTTATCAGCGGCGCGTGCCGGAACGGACCAGCGACGTGCGGGATTGGATCGTCGATGTGACGGCGGTTGCGTTCTCCGTCCTCTTCACCCAATGGGTGACAACGCGGGCGCTCCGAAAGCGCGCCGCGCGCGAAACTCCGGAGGCGAATCGATGAAATTCCAGGTGCCGCGCGGGACGCGCGACATCGTGCCTCCCGATTCGGAGCGATGGGCCGAGATCGAGGAACAGGCGCGGCGGATTCTCGGGAGTTACGGCTACCGGGAAGTTCGCACGCCGATCTTCGAGGCGACGGAACTCTTCGTGCGAAGCGTCGGGGAATCGACCGATATCGTCCGGAAGGAGCTCTACACCTTCGTGGACAGGAAGGGGCGCTCCCTGTCCCTCCGGCCCGAGGGCACGGCGGCGCTCGTGCGGGCCTACCTCGACAGTCCCGTGCTCCGGCAGGAATCGCCCGCGCGCCTTTCCTACCTGGGACCGTTCTTCCGCTATGAGCGGCCGCAGGCGGGGCGCTACCGGCAGTTCTGGCAGATCGGCGCGGAGCTTCTGGGTTCGAAGGATCCTTCGGCGGACGTGGAGATGATCGATCTCTTCGTCTCCATCATGCGCGCGGTGGGCCTTCCGGACGTGAAGGTGCTCTTGAACTCACTGGGCGACGCCACCTGCCGGCCCATCTATCGCGAGAGCATCCGCGAGTACTTCGGCCGCCACCTCGACCAACTCTGCGAGGACGACCGCGAGCGCATCAAGACGAACCCGCTTCGGATATTGGATTGCAAGATTCCGTCCTGCCAGCCGATCCTGGCGGGGGCGCCGAGCGTGCTCGACGCGCTCTGCGACGATTGCCGCGCGCACTTTACCGCCGTCCAGGAGGGGCTCCGCGTGCTCGGCATCGAGGTGGAAGTGGCCCCGCGCCTCGTCCGCGGTCTCGACTACTACACGCGCACCGTGTTCGAAGTGCACGCTTCGAATCTCGGCGCGCAGAGCGCCGTCGGAGGCGGAGGGCGCTACGACCAGTTGGTGCAGGAGCTGGGCGGCCCCGAAACGCCGTCGATCGGATTCTCGATCGGGACCGACCGCCTCTTGATCGCCACCGCGAGCCCGCGCGCCGAGGGGGCGCCGGCCGAGCCCGATGCGTTCGTGGTCGCGCGCCAGCCCGAGGCGGCCTCCGAGGCCCTCTCGGCCGCCCGCGCGCTTCGCGGCGTGCTCGATCCGGGCGAAGGCCGTCCGCTTCGCGTCATGACCGACGTGCAGGGACGGAGCGCCTCATCCCAGATGAAAGTCGCCTCGCGCATCGGCGCCAAACACGCCGTTTTCGTACCGCGCGAGGCAGATGGATACGCCGTTCGCGACATGATCTCCGGAAAGGACGAAATGAAGCAGCCCGACCTCGACACGCTGCGCGCCTGGCTCCGTGCCCGCCGCGCGACCGCGGGGACCACGCGATGACCTCGATCGATCCGCTCCTCCAACGCCGGCGGTCGCATCGCTGCGGCGATCTCCGCCCCGAACAGGCCGGGACGCACGTCCGCCTCATGGGCTGGGCCCACCGCGTCCGCGACCACGGGGGGGTTCTCTTCCTCGACCTCCGCGATCGGTACGGTCTCACGCAGGTCGTCTTCCGCCCCGAGAAGTTGAACACGAAGACGCTCGAGCGCGCCCGGGAGATCGGGAGCGAATTCGTCGTGCTGGTGGAGGGGACCGTCCTTCGCCGACCGCCCGGGAGCGAGAATCCCGATCTCCCGACCGGAGGCATCGAAGTCGAGGCCGACGCGCTCGCGATCCTCAATACGAGCAAGACGCCGCCCTTCCCGCTCGACGACACGAACACGGCGTCGGAGGACGTGCGGCTGCGGTATCGCTACCTCGACCTCCGCCGCGAGCCGCTCAAGCGAAATATCATCTTCCGGCACGACATGGTCCGCTCCGTGCGTGACTTTCTGTCGGACCAGGGATTCTTGGAGATCGAAACGCCGCTCTTGGTGAAGCCGACGCCCGAAGGGGCGCGCGACTACATCGTCCCTTCCCGCGTGCATCCGGGGCGCTTCTTCGCGCTGCCGCAATCGCCGCAGCTCTACAAGCAAATCCTCATGGTCTCGGGCTTCGATCGCTACTTCCAGGTGGCGAAGTGCCTCCGCGACGAGGATCTCCGCGCCGACCGCCAGCCCGAGTTCACGCAGATCGATCTCGAGATGAGTTTCGTCTCCGAGGAGGACGTCTTCGGCGTGGTGGAGGGGATGCTCGAATCGGTCTTTCGGCGGAACATGGGGCGCGAGTTGAAGATTCCGTTTCCGCGGATGACCTATCGCGAATCGATGCATCGCTACGGAAGCGACAAGCCCGACCTTCGCATTCCGTTCGAGATCAAGGACGTGACCGCCGCCGCGGGGGGCGGGACGATGGAAAAATTCCGCGAGGCCGCGGCCGATCCCGTGGCACTCATGACCGGTGTTCTTCCGGTGCCCGGGCAGGCGACCGCGTCGCGCCGGGAAATCGAAGGGTGGGAGGCCGCCGCGAAGCTGATGGGCGCGACCGGGCTCGCCTGGGCGCGCGTGAAGAGCGGCGCCCTCGACGGCGGGATCGCGAAATTCTTCGCCGACGGAGATTCGGCGGCGAAGCTGATCGCGGCGGCCGGCGCCAAGGAGGGAGATCTGCTTCTCCTCGCCTCCGGCCCGCGCGCCGTGGTGCTCCGTTCGCTCGGCACGGTGCGGACGCAGATCGGGAATCAGAAATTCACGCTCGACCCGAAAGACTTCCGCTTCGTCTGGGTGCACCAGTTTCCGCTCTTCGAGTGGGACGAGGGGCGAAACGCGTGGGCGCCGGCGCATCACATCTTCACGATGCCGCTCGACGAACACCTCGCCTACTTGGAGTCCGACCCCGGCAAGGTTCACGCTCAACTCTACGATCTCGCCGCCAACGGGAACGAACTCGCCTCGGGGAGCATCCGAATCCACCGGAAAGACATTCAGGAGCAGGTGCTTCGCGTGATCGGGATGAAGTCGGAGGAGGCGCACCACAAGTTCGGCTTCCTGCTCGAATCGTTCGAATACGGCGCGCCGCCGCACGGCGGGATCGCGCTCGGCCTCGATCGCCTCGTCGTTCTCTTCAACGGCGGCGATTCCATCCGGGACGCGATCGCCTTCCCCAAGACCGCCAGCGCCACGTCTCTCATGGACGGCGCTCCCGCCGTGGTCGACCCGGCAGACCTCCGGGAACTGAAACTCCGGATCGACGCGTAGCACGCCCCGAGGGGGCCTTCCCAAGGCTCCCGGGGCGCTGCCGCCCCACCCGTTGGCACCCTTCGTGCGTTCCAAACTCCCGACGGGAGGGGGCCTTGACTTCCATTCCGGCGAGCCCTACCGTCGAAGCACAGGCGGGGGTGCCGGACGGGGTCCTTGCCGACGATATAACTTGAATAATCACAATAACTTAAAAGCCAAGCATCGCGCCCCGTTCCGCGGGGTGCGCCCCGACGGCCTCCTGGCGCCGACCAGCGTCCGTCCGGTCGGTTTCTGGCCGCGCTCCCATTCCAGCCCCCCCTGGATCCGCCTTTCAGGCGCGCTAATTATCACGGCTACAGTTGCTTGCGGGTGCGGTGGAGCGGTAGTTCCTTGCCCGACGCCGACGACCGAACTGGACCGGCATCGGGAAGAATCGACGGATGCGGAGCGAAGCGCCTCCCGGGCCGCCGCCGAGGCGAGGGCCGGGGAAGCGAAGCGAGGCGAAGCCGAGCGCCGGCTGGCCGCGGCGCGCGCCGCCTATGACTCTCTGGCGATCGACGCGGCCGGGCAACCGGTGCGGCCGTCGAAGCCGTGAGGCGCGGCACTTCGCACGCTCGAGCCGCGGCCGTCGTGATCGTCATCGGGCTCGGGCTCGGCTCGATCGCGGGATGCGGGAAGCCCGTATTGCGGATCTCCGACGCGTCGCTCGGTGACTACTATTCGGAAAAGGAATTCAAGAAACTGAGGGAAGAGCAACGATTGGAATACTGCGAGGGGTTGGCCGAGCAGGACTCCATCTTTCGAGAAGAGATCGCCGACGCCCGATCGGCGGCGGGGCGCTACGGGCGCCGCTCGTCGGCCGCCCGCGCCGCGGCCGATTCGCTGGGGCGACTGGCCGATTCGCTGGAAGCGAAGGTGGCGAAAGTTCGTGAACTCGGATCCTCGCCGGCCAAGCAGACGGCGCCGGGCTCGAAGGTCCAGGGAAGCATCCCGCGCCGCGGCGAAACGGTTGCCACGGGCGACGGAAACGCGATCCAGGTGCGCCCCGGAGACTCGCTCTGGCGGCTCGCCGCGCGCGAGACGATTTACGGCGACGGACGTCGCTGGCACGACCTGTACGAGGCGAACCGGGACCGGATCCGGGACGCCGATCGAATCTATCCGGGACAGGAGTTGACGGTACCGCGATGACGACCCCCACGACCGAAACGACCCGCACCGTCGCGCTCGACTCCGTCGATCCGCTCGCGCTCTTCGGGCGAAACGACGCGAATCTCCGCCTTCTCGAGCGGAGCTATCCGGTATCGCTCACCTATCGCGACGGGAAGATCGCCGTGAAGGGCGAAGGCCCCGCCGTGGACGAGGTGAGCGCCATTCTCTCGTCGCTCGCCGAACTCGTCCGGCGCGGCGCCGTGCTCGAGGAGCACGACGTCCACAACTTCGTCGGCATCACCGACCCGGCCGATCGCGAGGCGTCGCAGGCGCTCTACGAGCGCCCGATTCTCTTCACCTTCGACAAGCGCTCGATCCGCGTGAAGACGCTGGGGCAGGCGCGCTACGTCCAGGCGCTCCTCAAGCACGACATCGTCTTCGCCATCGGCCCCGCCGGGACCGGGAAGACCTACCTCGCCGTCGCCGCCGCGGTGAACGCGCTGAAGGCGCGACAGGTGGAGCGAATCTTCCTCGTGCGTCCGGCCGTGGAAGCCGGGGAGAATCTCGGATTCCTTCCGGGCGACATGAAGGACAAGGTCGATCCATACCTCCGTCCGCTCTACGACGCGCTGAACGATCTCCTCTCCTACGAGAAGATCCGCCGCTTCCTCGACCTCGGCGTCATCGAGGTGGCGCCGCTCGCCTACATGCGCGGGCGGACGCTCAACAATGCCTTCGTGATCCTCGACGAGGCGCAGAACACGACGGTCGGCCAGATGAAGATGTTTCTCACGCGCCTCGGCTACGGCTCGAGGGCGGTCATCACGGGGGACGTCACGCAAATCGACCTCGCGACGCAGACGCAGTCGGGCCTCGTGGAGGCGCAGTCGATTCTGCACCGCGTCCCCGACCTCGCCTTTGTCTACTTGAACGAACGCGACGTCGTGCGGCATCACCTCGTGCGGGAGATCATTCGCGCCTTCGACGAGCACGACAAGGCGACCGGAAACGACCGGGGACGACATGGCCGCTGAGAATCTCCGCGTCCTGGAACCGCGCCGGCGCGAACGCGCCCCCTGGAGGAACGCCGTCGCGGCGATCTTCGGGCCGCGGTTCCGCCGGATCACCCTCTTCGTGGGGTTCCTGGCGTTCGCGTGCCTTCTCTTCCCGAGGGATCCCTCCTTCGAGGTGATGACCCTCCGCGAGGGCTACCCCGCGAAGCGGGACCTGATCGCGCCGTTTCAGTTCTATCTCTTGAAAGAGAAGTCGCAGTACCGCGCGGAGCAGGGGATCGCCGCCCGCCGCGTCGCGCCGGTCTACTCCGTCGACGCGGCCGTGACCGGCTCGACGCTCTCGCTGCTCGACTCGCTCCGCTCCGCGGCCTCGGAGAGCGGAGGGCTCGCGGCGCGCGTGCGCGCCCTCGGGCTCACGCCCGAAGCCACGCGAACGCTCTCGGGAGTCGACGCCCGGCGCATTCTCCCGATCGCGACCCGGCTCGCGGCGCAGGCGCATGGCGCGGGGCTCATCCCGGACGTGGAGAGCGCGCGGCTCGACACGGAGTCGCCGGTCGCGATGATCGAGAAGGACGGCATGCGGCTGAAGACGCCGTGGGAAGGACTCCTCGACCTCAATCAACTGCGGGACGCCGCCTGGGACGAAGGGGTGCGCGCGTTCCCCGGGCGTCCGGAGGCCGCGCAGGCGTTGCAGGAACTCGTCCTCGCGACGACGCAGCCGAATCTCCATTACGAAGCCTCCACGACCGAGCGGCTCCGGGCCGAGGCGAGAACCGCGGTGAATCCCTATGACGGACTCGTTCGGAAGGACGAGAAGATCATCGGGAGTCACGAGATCGCGACCGCGGAACACCTCCTGAAGCTCGAATCGCTCCGCGCGTGGGGGATCCACCAGAAGCCGGCTCCCGACTGGAAGCGCGACTTCCCGCCGGTCCTCGGGCGGCTCGTCCTGATCGCGTTCTTGATTCTCGGATTCTCGACGTACCTCAAATTGCACCATCCGAGCGTCTATGCCGAAACGCCGCCGCTTCTTCTCCTCGCGATCCTCTCGGCGCTCGTCATGGGAGCCGGCTGGCTCGTGGTGAATCAGCTCCGCGGCTACGAAATGCTGATTCCGATGACGATCCTCTCGCTCACGGTCGCGCTCCTCTTCGGAAACGCGCTGGCGTTCGCGGCGACGCTCGTCGCGTCGCTCCTCACCGGCGTGGTCTTCGGCCTCGGTCTTCCCTTCCTGACCGGAAGCGCCCTCGCGGGAATCGCCGCGATCGCCACGGCGACCGGCGTGCGCCGCCGCCGCGACTTCTACCGCCCGATGCTCACCGTCGCGATCACCTACGCGCTCGCCATCGCCGCCATGGGACTCGTCGACGGCGCGCGGCTCGACATCCTGGTGCGCCGCATGGCGTGGGGGATGGGAGCGGGGCTCGCCTCGGTGCTGGCCGTCACGATTCTCCTCCCGCTCCTCGAGGGTATCTTCACGGTCACCACCGACATCACGCTCCTCGAACTGGCGGACCTGAACCGGCCGATCCTCCGCCGCCTCATGCTCGAGGCTCCCGGGACCTATCACCACAGCATCGTCGTCGGCACGCTCGCCGAGTCGGCGGCGGCCGCTATCGGCGGAAATCCGCTCCTCGCGCGCGTCGGGGCCTACTATCACGACATCGGGAAGATCGACAAAGCCGAGTACTATGTGGAGAATCAGTCGAGCGCGCGGAACCGCCACGAGAAGCTATCGCCGACGATGAGCAGCCTCATCATCCAGGCGCACGTCCGCGAGGGCGCCGAGATCGCGCGGAAGGAAAAACTGCCGAAGGCGATCGTGAACGCGATCCTGGAACACCACGGAACGACGATCCTCACGTTCTTCTACGCGAAGGCGCAACTCGAGCTGAAGAAGAAGGGGGAACAGAAGAAGGGGAGTCCCTCGGAGATCGAGGTGCCGGAGACCGAGTTCCGCTATCCGGGACCGAAGCCACATTCCAAGGAGACCGCGGTGCTGATGCTCGCCGACGCCGTCGAGGCGGCGGCGCGATCGCTCAACGAACCGACGCCCGGGCGCATCCGCGGCGTCGTCAACCGCATCCTCGAGGCGCGCGTCAAGGATGGCCAACTGGATGAAAGCCCGATCACGTTCGAAGACCTCGCGAAGGTCCGGGACTCCTTCATCCCGATCCTCACGGCGCTCTTCCATGCGCGCGTCCACTACCCGGGCGTCTTCGCCGAAGAGCCCCGCATCGTTCGTCCCACGGACGACCGTGGCCAGGCCCGCGAAGGATCCCGGCTTAAGATCGACAACTCTTAAGGCGCTCGCCGTCGCGGCGCTCCGGCTCCTCGAGCGGCCGCGCGCCTCCCTCTCCATCGTTCTCGCCGACGACGCCCTCCTCCGCACGCTCAACCGCGATTACCGAGACGCGGACAAGTCGACCGACGTTCTCTCGTTCTCCTTCATTTCGCCCGCCGCCGTGCCCGATCCCGCCGCGCGCGTCTTCCTGGGGGAGATCTACCTCTCCGTCGAAACGGCCCGCCGGCAGGCTCGCGCGGCCCGCCGCCCTTATCACCGCGAAATCGCGCATCTCACGATTCACGGCATTCTTCACCTCTTGGGACACGACCATGCGAAGGCGGCCGAGCGGCGCCGGATGCGGGCCGCGGAACGAAGCTTGATGCGCCGTCTGGCCCCGCGCATTCGAGCGCTCCAAGTGCTATAATCTCCGCATGTTGCGCCGCATTCGCATGTACTTCCTGACGGGCCTTCTCGTGCTCGCGCCGCTCGCGATCACGGCGTATATCGTCTACCGCCTCTTCATCTGGGTCGACCACCTGCTCGGCACGACGCTCCGCGGCGGCTACATCCGCCCGGGCGGTGTTCCGGGGCTCGGATTCCTGACGGTGCTCCTCATCATCACGATCACCGGCGCGCTGGCGAACAACTTCCTCGGGCGTCAGCTCGGCACGCTGTTCGAATCGATGCTCCTTCGCGTGCCGCTCCTTCGTGGCGTCTACGGCACGCTGAAGGAGATCGGCGAAGCGATCCTGAGCGACCGGAAGAATGCCTTTCAGCGGGTCGTGCTCGTGGAGTATCCCCGTCCCGGTCTCTACAGCATCGGCCTCGTCACGAACGACGCGCCGAGCACGTTTGACGAGGCGTCGGGGAAGACGCTGAAGGGCGTGTTCATTCCAACGACCCCCAATCCGACGACCGGGCCTCTGATCTACTGTGTCGAGGATTTGATGATCCCGACGACGCTCCGCGTCGAGCAGGCGATCAAGATGGTGGTCTCGGGCGGCGTGGTCGTCCCTCCGAAGGGAGGGGCGAACGGTTCCGACGGGAACGGCGGCGGCCCTGAAGGGGGCGAAGCCGAAGCCGACGCGGCCGCGGCGCCCCGGAGCACGGACTAGCCGCGTGGCGATCGTCGAGACCGACGCGCTCGTCATCCGTTCCCATCGCCTCGGGGAGACGAGCCTCATCGTGAGTCTCTTCACGGCCGATTTCGGACTGCTCCGCTGCGTGGCCAAGGGGGCGCGAGGGCCGAAGAGCCGATTCGGCGCGGCGCTCGAGCCGGGCGTGCGACTTCGGGCCGTCGTCTACCGGAAGCTGAACCGAGACCTTCAACTCCTTTCGAAAGCCGACGTGATCTCGTACTGGCCCGCGCTCTGGGAAGATCCCGATCGTTTTGCCTGCGCCGGCGCCGTCCTCGAATTCCTCGAGCGCGCGGCCTACGGGGAAGTGGAAGACCCCGGGCTCCTGGAACTCGCGGCCGACACGCTCGCCGCCATGGGCCAGGCGCCACTCCCTGCCACCGAGGCGATGCTTCGCGCGTTCGAGGTGCAAGCCTGCCAGCGTCTCGGGTACGCTCCCGAGCTCACGGTCTGTTTGGAATGTCGCCGCCCGCTCGAGGGAGGCGGCCTATTTCACCCCGTCCGCGGGGGCCTTCTCTGCGGCTCACCGTGCGGGGACGACGCGGGGGCCTTCCGGCTCTCGGCGAGGGCGCGGCTCACGCTCGTGGCGTTGGCCGAGCGTCCTGTCGCCGGAATCGCGGAATGGATCATGGAACGATATCCGGGGCCGGAAGTGGCCCGGGCGATCGAACGATTCCTCGCGGCGCATCTGGAGCGCTTCGAGGGTTTGCGTGCGCTGAAGGTGGGCGAACAGCTCGCGCGTTACGCGGGAGGAACGAGATGAGCGACGCACGGGACGACCGCGCGCCGTCGATGGTGTTTCAGGAGACGTTGCTCCGCTTGGAGCAATTCTGGTCGAAGCAGGGGTGCGTTCTCCTCCAGCCCTACGCGGGCGAGGTTGGCGCGGGGACATTCAACCCCGCGACCTTCTTCCGCGTCCTCGGGCCCGAGCCGTGGAAGGCCGCCTACGTGGAGCCGTCGCGCCGGCCGAAGGATGGCCGCTACGGCGAGAATCCGAACCGCCTGCAAAATTTCTATCAGTACCAGGTGGCGCTGAAACCGGCGCCCGAGAACGTCCTGGAACTCTATCTCGAGAGCCTCCGCCACATCGGCATCGAGATCGAAAAGCACGATGTCCGCTTCGTGGAGGACGATTGGGAATCGCCGACGCTTGGCGCGTGGGGTTTGGGGTGGGAAGTCTGGCTCGACGGCCAGGAGATCACCCAGTTCACCTATTTCCAGCAAGCCGGAGGGTTCGACCTCGACCCGATCACGGCCGAGATCACCTACGGCATCGAGCGGATCGCCTGCTACCTGCAGGGCGTCGACCGGATCATGGACCTCCAGTGGTCGCGCGACCTCCGTTGGGACGACCTCTTCTTGCAAGCCGAACGCGAGTGGTGCGTCTTCAACTTCGAGCAGTCGGACGCGGCGCTCCTCTTCGAAATCTTCGAGAAATACGAGAAGGAAGGGACACGTCTCCTGAAGGGGGGCTTGGCGCTTCCCGGCTACGACTACGCGGTGAAGTGCTCCCATGCGTTCAATCTGCTGGAGGCCCGGGGAGCGATCAGCGTCACCGAACGCGTCTCCTACATCGCGAGGGTTCGAAAACTCGCTCGCATGGCGGCGGGGGTCTATTTGAAACAGCGCGAAGCGCTGGGGCACCCCCTGATCGCGGCGGCCGCGAGGGGAGGCGCGCGTGCCTAAGCACCTCCTGCTCGAGATCGGCTGCGAGGAACTCCCCGCTTCGTTCATCCCGCCGGCCCTCGAGGAATTGGAGCGGCTGGCGCGGGCGGGACTGAGCGAAGCGCGTCTGGCGCACGCGTCGCTCCGCGTGTTCGGCACGCCGCGTCGCCTGGCGCTCCTGGTGGAAGGGCTCGCCGAACGCCAGGAGGACCGAACGCGCGAAGTGCTCGGCCCGGCCATCAAGGTCGCCTACGACGCGGAGGGGAAGCCGACCAACGCCGCGAAGGGCTTCGCCAAGGGCGCCGGCATCGCGGTCGAAGCGCTGGAACGCGCCGAGACGCCGAAGGGCGTCTACCTCCTCGCGCGGGTGCACGACACGGGGAGGGCCGCGGCCGAAGTGCTTCCGGAGCTTCTCCGAGGCTGGATCATGGGCCTTCATTTCCCGAAGACGATGCATTGGAACGGCACCGGTCGATTCGCGCGCCCCGTGCGGTGGATCGTCGCCCTTCTCGACGGTGAGGTTCTTCCGGTCGAGTGCTTCGGCGTCGCGGCGGGCTCGTCATCGCGCGGGCATCGAACGATCGCGCCGGGGCCGGTCTCAATCGAACGCCCCGAACGCTACGAGGCGGCGCTCCTCGACGCCGGCGTCGTGGCCGATCCGACCGAGCGTCGGCGGCGGATCGAGGCGGCGCTCGTCGCGGCCGCCGGACCGCTCGGAGGACGCGCGGTGGACGACCCCGAGCTTCTGGAGGAGGTGACCCACCTCGTCGAGTGGCCCGAAGCCGTGGTCGGCTCCTTCGACGTCAAGTACCTCAAGCTCCCGCGGCCCGTCATCGTGACCGCGATGCGCGCGCATCAGCGCTACTTCGCCGTCGAACGACCCGACGGCTCGCTCCTCGAGAACTTCGTCATGATCCGAAGCGGCCGCGGCGAAGGGGCCGATCAAGTACGTCGCGGGACGCAGGTGGTTCTCCGCGCCCGGCTCGAGGACGCGCGTTTCTACTGGGAGAATGACCTCAAGGGCGGATTCGAATCGAAGGTGGAGACTCTGAAGGGAATGGTCTGGCACGAGCGACTCGGCTCGATCTACGACCGGACCCAGCGGCTCGGTTACCTCGTCGAGGAACTTGCCCGAGCGCTCGCACCCCAGGCTCGCGCCGCCGCGGCTCGCGCCGCGCGACTCTGCAAAGCCGACCTCGCCACCGAAATGGTTCGCTCGGGGAAGGAGTTCGCCACGCTCCAGGGGATCATCGGAGCGGAGTACGCGGCGGCGACGGGTGAGCCCGACGCCGTCGTTAGGGCGATCCGCGAACATTACCTGCCGCAGGGGCCGTCCGATCCGCTCCCCTCGACGATGGAGGGGACACTCGTCAGTCTCGCCGATCGCCTCGAAGCCGTCGTGGGTGGGCTCCGCGCGGGACTCGAAGTGACCGGCTCGCAAGATCCCTACGGCCTTCGCCGCGCGGGGAACGGCGTCGTTCGGATTCTCCTCGAGAAAAAGCTACGGATCGACATCCTCGCCGTGGCCGAGCGTCTCTCGGCGTTCTTCGAAAAGTCGGGAGTGGCCGCCGATCCGAAGGCGGGAGATCTAACGCTCTTCTGGGCGCAGCGATTGGAGAGCGCCCTCGAGGAGCTCGGCGTCTCGCACGATAGCGCGGCCGCGGCGTTGGCGGTTCGCCCCGGCGATCCGCTCGACGTGCTGGCTCGGGGGCGCGCGATCGACGCCATTCGACAGAGCCCCGACTTCGAGGGGCTCATGGTCGGCTATCGTCGGGCGGCCAATCTGCTTCGAACGGCGAAGCCGGAAGATATTTCCACCTCGGACTCGCCGCTCGCGGAGCGGGCGGAGAATTTCGGTCAGAAAGTGGAGGCCGATCTCCATTTGGAGACGAAGATGGCCCGGCAGGCGGTCGAGACGTTGCTGCAGGGAGACGAACCCCACTACGACAAGGCGTTACGAATTCTTCTTGGCCTGAGACCTTCTATTGACGGATTTTTCGACGGTGTTATGGTTATGGATGATGACACCGTCACCCGTAGGCGTCGCCTCAGCCTCCTGGAAGGGGTCCGCCAAACCTTCCTCCGCATCGCCGACTTCTCGCAACTCCCAGCAGGCGCAGGTCAAAAAGCTGCTTGACACTAGCCGATTTCTGACCTATACTGATGCGGTAATGGAGACAAAATAACTTGTCTTCAGGAAGCCGCAACCGCTAGAATCGATTGAGCTTACAGCAAATGCGCGACACCTGATTGGCTGACGGTGCGGCTCGCTTTGTGTTTGCGGATCGTTGTGTCTGACAGGTCATGTCTGCTGAATAGAACGAGTGTAAGGGGGTGAGAGAACACCGAGGCTCACTAGCTACCACTCGAAATTGGAATGAATTAGCGATTTTTTAAGATTGATTGGTGAAAACTAAAAATGAGAGAAAGGAGGTCGGTAACCACTCTCGTGAAGGGAACGTCCACCAAGCTCGATACTGTCCCAGCGAGCGGACGATCCCGGCGCAGCACTCCGGACTCAACCAGAAGTACCGAAACCCGTGTCTCGAAGTTCCAGTTAGTCCTCCCGATCTAGGACTCCGTGTCAGGAAACGCTAAGGAGGATGTGACAATGCGGAAAACCCTGTTCGCCTTGCTGGGTCTTGTGGCGATCGGTATTGGGGCTGTCCCTGCCCTTGCCGGAACCGCCGTCAGCGACCCGCCCAAGGCGTTTGCGCCGATTCCGCTCGAGAATCGCGCTGGCGCCGTTGGAGCAATGGCAAAGAACGGCTTCAACAGTCAGGCTACGCTGAGCGGAACGCTCATCAAGCAGGCCTCGGTCACGACGTCGTGGTTCCTCTATCCGGGCGCTTGCAACGATCGCGCCGCGAATACGTGGGTTGCCAAGACGGCGAGCCAGGCCGACTCCCTCAACTCGTACACCGTCGGTACGCAGGGCGGTTACGGGCGCGCCGACCTTTCGTTGGCCTCGAAGATCATCGGGATTGCGGACGTGGCTACCGCCTCGACGCAGCGCCCTGTGATCCTCAACGGCTCGCGCATGATCTGGTGCGGTAAGTACGATCCGAACTGGGTCGT
>JANMQV010000025.1:0-1566 GCA_031370645.1 Candidatus Eiseniibacteriota bacterium
CGTCGCGTGGCCTCGATGAAGTCGGTGTAGGCGGGGACGTTTCCCGACTGGCGCACCAGCGTGGCGATCTGACCGCGGTGATAGGTGCCATGGAGTGTCACGTGGGTCATGATGTCGCCGATGGTATTCTCCCAGCGCTCACCCTTCGAATTCGTGTAGGCGACCATTCGGGAGAGATCGGCGGGCTTCAGGCCGTCGAGATACTCCTTCCACGACGCTTCAAGCCCGCGAATTCCAGCCTCGCATTCGTCCAACGAGAGCGCCGGCCAGATTTCCACTGAGGCGGGACGCCCCTGCAACCGGTCCAGCCACAGCCGTCCCGCGCCGATCAGATGCCCGACCAGCGCGCAGGCGCGCGGAGAGGGAGCGATGGTTCCGAGCCGAAGCGACTCCAACGCCGCGAGATTACCCCAGGCGTCGTAGACGAAGAGCCGCCGGAAAGTTTCGAGGTTCATCGTTCCTCCCCTACGGGCAGTGCGGCCAGGTGACGAGAAGTCGCCGGGCGATCGTTTCGGCACTGCCGTCTTCATAGGTCACGGTGGCGACGTAGACGAGGCGGCTCCATTGCACCTCGGCCGCCGAATCGGTGCGCGTGAGGTCCTTCACCGGGATCGCGAACGGAACCGTGTTGCCTCGGCCCCCGATCGTTCGCGTTCGTTCCTCGATCGTCATCACCTCGGTCTCGATGTAGTCGAAGTCGCCGCAGCTCGGTTCCTTCACCAGCACGCGCGCGACGGCGAGCCGCTCGCGAACGGACCGGATCGGCTTCGGACCGACGAGCGATAGATAGAGGTGCAGCTGCCGCTCGCCGCGGAGTGTGCGCTTCCGATCCTCGAGCCCCGGCGGGTCGTATCGATCCGCGGTCGGAGGGAGGAGCCGCGCCGACCCGCCCCAAGCGCTTCGGTCATTCTCATCGCTCGCCGAGACGTAATACGAATCGGGGAGCGCCGTCGAATCGGCGAGAAACTGCGCGACCGAATAGCGGCGGCCCGGAAAATCGGCGCGCGCGTTCCGCTCCGGCGGACCGGAGCGCTGATGAACCACCAGATCGAGCGTGATCTTCGTGTCGCCCGGTTCTTCCAGAATGCCGTCCGGCCGCACCCAGTAGTGAAGCCAACCCGGCGCCTCGAAGGGGCGATCCTCGCCGTTCGTTCCTTCAAGGAAGTCGCCGTTCCGCGAAACGCGCCGCGTCTTCAGCAGGAGTCCGAGCGGCGCGTAGGCCTTTCGCGGCGAACTGGCGGAGGGGATCATGCGCATCGGCGCGAAGTCCTCGATCACCATGACGGTCGCGGCGCGCGCCGAAAGCGGCGCCGCCACCAGCGCGGTCGTCGCCAGTACGCAGACCAATACCCACCTCACCGCACGCATCATCCCCGCCTGCGCCCGAAGATTCGACTCATCGTATCCGCCACCGATTTCACCTCTGGGACTCGGAGCACCGTACAGGCCGCGAGATAGACGAGCGCTCCCGCTGCCAAGCCCGAGCCAACCACGAGCGATCGGTAGGGCACTCCCGCAAGATCATGCCCGCGCGAAAGCGTCGCGGCGACCGACCATCCCGCGCCC
>JANMQV010000214.1:0-3458 GCA_031370645.1 Candidatus Eiseniibacteriota bacterium
CGCGCCGATGTCGTGATCGACGCCACCGGGGTTTACGCCACACCGCGAGCGACCGGACCGGGCGGGCTTTCCGCCCCGGGAGAGGAAGCGCTCGGACAGCGAATCGACCGTCACATCGTCTCGCTCGAGGGCGAGGCGCGCGCCCGTTACGCGGGGAAGCGCGTTCTTCTCGTCGGGGACGGACACTCGGCCGCGACAGCGCTCGTGGAATTGGCGGCGCTGGCCACGAGCGGGGAGCCGGCGTCCGTCACGTGGGTTCGCCGTCGCGGCGCTGGGCCTGACGCCGATCCCTTCGCGATCCTGGTAAACGATCCGCTCCCCGAGCGCGCGAGCCTCGTGGCGCGGGCCAATCGAATCGCCCGTGAAGCGAGGTGGCTGACCACGTTCGCCGGCGCGGAAATCGAAACGTATGCGGTGAAGGGCGGCGCGGTGCTCGTGACGATTCGGGAGGTGAACGGCGGCACCAAGCAAGTCGAGGCCGACCAGGTGCTCGCGCTCGTGGGATATCGCCCCGATGCTTCGATTCACCGAGAACTTCAGATTCATCTCTGCTACGCCAGCGAGGCGCCGATGGCGCTGGCGACCGCCATGCTGAACGCTTCGCGCGCCACGACGGGCGCCGAGAGCGATTGCCTCAAACAGACGACGCACGGCGCCGAAACGCTCCGAACGCCCGAGCCGGGGTTCTTCCTCATCGGAGCGAAGTCATACGGCCGAAACACGAATTTTCTGCTCTCGGTGGGGCATCGTCAGATCGAGGAAATCTACGGCTTGATCGGGGCCGATTTGGCGGCTCCGGCCGCGCTCGCCGCGCCCTGATCGGGTCGGTGGATTGGATCGTCGCCGGGGCGTAAACTAGGCAGGAAGTCAGGAACGTACCGCCGACCGCGGCGCGTGCCGAATGGCGCGCGGAACGGAAGGCTTCAGGAGGCACTCTTTCGATGTCCGACACCAAGAGCGCGAGCGCCGGCCAGCCCACCCTCACGGCGCCGGACGACTTCCTTAAAATCAATGGGACCGATCACGTCGAGTTCTACGTTGGAAACGCCAAACAAGCCGCCTACTACTACGCCCACGCCTTCGGCTTCGCGGTCGTCGCCTACTCCGGCCTGGAGACGGGCGTGCGCGACCGAGCGTCGTACGTGCTGCAGCAGGGGAAGGTCCGCTTCGTCCTGACGGCACCGCTCGGACCGGAAGGGGCGGTCGCGGAACACGTCCATCGCCATGGCGACGGTGTGAGGGACATCGCGCTCGACGTCGAGGATGTCGACCGCGCCTACGAAGGGACGACGAAGCGGGGCGCCCGTTCGATCATGGAACCGCACGACCTGACCGACGAGCACGGCACGATCCGGCGCGCGGCCATCGCCACCTACGGGGACACCATCCACTCCTTCATCGACCGCTCGAAGTACCGCGGTCCGTTTCTCCCGACCTTCAGGCCGACCGGCATGGAAGCGGCCGACGGGCCGCTTCTCTACGTCGACCACATGGTCGGAAACGTCGCCCTCGGGGACATGAATCGCTACGTCGCCTATTATCGCGACGTCATGGGCTTTTCCCAGTGGCAGCATTTCGACGACAAGGACATCTCGACCGAGTACTCCGCACTCATGTCGAAGGTCATGGCGGACGGATCGGGCCGGATCAAGTTCCCAATCAACGAGCCGGCCGACGGACGCCGGAAATCACAGATCGAGGAGTATCTCGAATACTACCGGGGCGCGGGCGTGCAGCACATTGCGCTCGCGACGAAGGACATCATCGACACCGTGTCGCGGTTGCGGGATAGCGGCGTGGCCTTCCTGACCGTGCCTCCCTCGTACTACGAGATGCTGCCGGATCGCGTCGGGAAGATCGATGAAGACGTCGCCACGCTGGCGAAGCTGGGGATTCTGGTCGATCGGGACGAGGAGGGGTATCTCCTCCAGCTCTTCACGAAGCCGGTAGAGGATCGCCCGACCGTCTTCTACGAGATCATTCAGCGGAAGGGAAGCCGCGGCTTCGGCATCGGTAATTTCAAGGCACTCTTCCAATCGATCGAGCGGGAGCAAGAGTTGCGGGGAAATCTCTAGGCCGCATGAGGCTCGTCTCGTTCGCCGCCGCTGGCCTCGCCACCGGGGCTGGTCGCGCGCTCGGTGCGCTCGAGGGGGATCAGGTGCTCGCTCTTGGGCGCGCCGCCGTGCTTCTCGGCCGGCCCGAAGCGGAGGCCGCTCGTCTGGCCACCCTCGAGTCGATGCTCGATTCGTGGAGCGCGAACCTGCCGCTCGCGCAGAGTGTGGCCGCCGAGGCCGCGACGTCCGCTGGAGTCAAGGCGACGGCCATCGCGCGGCGCCCCTTCGATTCGCTCACGATCCTGCCGCCCGTTGCCCACCCCTCCGCGTTCCGCGACGCCTACTGCTTCGAGGAACATGTGAAGAACGCCCGCGCTCGCCGCGGCCTGACCGTCCCGCCCGAGTGGTACGAGATGCCGATCTTCTACTACTCGAATCCTGGCGCGTTGATGGGGCATCGAACCCCCGTGCGAAAGCCGCTCTGGACCGAGGCGCTCGACTACGAGTTGGAACTCGCCTGGGTGATCGCGGCGAAGGCGCGCGACATCGCCGCCGAGGAGTGGAAGAGCGTCGTCGCGGGATTCACGATTCTGAACGACTGGAGCGCGCGCGATGTGCAGCGGCTCGAGATGGCCGTCGGGCTCGGTCCCGCGAAAGGGAAGGACTTCGCGACCTCGCTCGGCCCCGCGCTCGTGACGCTCGACGAGTTCGAAGGAGCGTGGGACGGCGACCGTGTCCGGCTCGCCATGGAGGCGTCGGTGAACGGGACGGTTCTTTCGCGAGGGAACACCGGATCGATGCGCTTCACGGTGGGCGAGGTGATTGCTCGCGCGTCGCAGGACGTGTATCTTTTTCCGGGCGACGTATTCGGATCGGGAACCGTCGGTACGGGCTGCCTGCTCGAACTCGGTCCCGACGTGTATCGCTATCTTCTGCCCGGCGACGAGGTGACGCTCACGATCGAGCGGCTCGGCGCTCTCACGAATCCCATCGTTTGAAATTTCGGGTGTTCCGCGGCGGAAGCGCCGCCGGCGCCCGCGCGAGGTGACCGATGCCGAACTACTACTCCCTCGGGCAGATTCCCCCCAAGCGGCACACGCAGTTCCGCCGGCCCGACGGGAAACTCTACACGGAGCAGTTGATGGGCTCCCGCGGTTTCTCCGGCCGCGCCTCCCTCATCTACCACCACAATCTCCCCACTCAGGTGCGCGAGATCAAGAAGATCGAGGATTGCTCGGTCTCCTACGCGGCGTCGCAGGGGCTCCGCCACTACCACTTCAAGACGAAGCCGCTCGTGAAGAGCGGCGATGCGGTCACCGGGCGGGTCGTGTTGCTGGCGAACAACGACGTCTCGATGGCGATCGCCGTGCCGGACAAGCCGATGACCTACTTCTACCGGAACGG
>JANMQV010000221.1:0-2912 GCA_031370645.1 Candidatus Eiseniibacteriota bacterium
TGGGCGCGCGACGCGTGGAACGATCTCAAATCATTCTCGACGGGCGGCACGTATCTCAACTTTTTGAATGCGGATGAAGGTAAGGAACGCACCGAAGACGCGCTCGGCCGGGGAATGCAGCGCCTGAAGGAGATCAAACAGAAGTGGGATCCGCAGAACGTGTTCCGCACGAATCGGAACATCGCGCCGCGCTAGGCGGCCGACGCCGCTGACATCGAAGAGCGTTGCGAGTTCAGCCTTCGCACGCTGAAATTGTGAGGATTTCGTGCAACTCAAATTCATGAGCGTCATGGTTAAAGATCAGGAGAAAGCGCTCCAGTTCTACACCTCCGTCCTCGGATTCAAAAAGATGGCGGACATTCCGATGGGCCCGTTTCGGTGGCTCACCGTGACCTCGCCAGACGGCGTCGAAGGCGCCGAACTCGTGCTGGAACCGATGGGATTCCCGCCGGCCCGGGCGTACCAAAAGGCGCTCTTCGAAGCCGGGATTCCGGCGATCGCCGTGATCACGAAGGACGTGGCCGCCGAGTTCCGACTTCTCAAGTCGCGCGGCGTCCGGTTCCGAGGCGAACCGACGAGCATGGGACCGATTACAACGGTCGTGTTCGAGGACACCTGCGGCAATCTCATCAACCTCGTTCAACCCGGGGCGTAGCGGGTTCGCTTGATTCACCTCCTAACGCCAAGGCCATGACCGAGACACTTCCCCGAGCGTTTCTCCTCGATCTCGACGACACCATCCTCGACGATAGCGGCACCGCCCGGCGCTGCTGGCCCGAGGCCTGCGCCGCGCATCACGCCGAGCTTCGAGACTTCACTCCCGCCGCTCTCCTCCAGGCGATCGAGCGTGTACGGCACTGGTTTTGGGCGGATGCCGAGCGCCACCGCGTGGGACGCCTCGACCTCGACGCGGCGCGCGCGAAGGTGATCGCCATGGCGCTCGCCGAACTCGGCTCGGATGACCCGGCACTGGCGGAGCGGATGGCCGCGACCTACGGCGCCTTTCGCGATCGAGACATGCAGCCGTTCAACGGAGCGATCGAGACCGTTCGGTGGCTCCGGGAGAGCGGTTGCAGCCTGGCGCTTCTGACGAATGGGGCCGCAGCGGCCCAGCGACGGAAGATCGAGCGGTTCGATCTGGCCCCTCTCTTCGATCTCATCCTGATCGAGGGGGAACTCGGCTTCGGAAAACCGGACATTCGCGTCTACCACCGCGCGCTCGAAGGGCTGGGAGTCGCGGCGGCCGATGCATGGATGATCGGAGACAATTTGGACTGGGACGTGGCCCCGCCGCAGACGCTTGGAATCCGCGGCATCTGGATCGACTCCCGCGGGAAAGGGCTTCCCGCCGATCACGCCACGCGCCCCGATCGAATCGTGCGAAGCCTATCCGAGTTGCGCGCTTGACCCGCTTGCGGCTAGCGCTCCTGACGGCGCTCGCTATGGTCGCGTTCGCTGGCAATTCCCTCCTTTGTCGCGCCGCGCTCCGAAACACGATCATCGACGCCGCGAATTTCACGACGATCCGACTTCTCTCCGGAGCCCTCGTGCTCGGACTGCTGGTGCGGTGGCGCCACGGCTCCCTGGCGGGCGCCGGGAGTTGGGGATCCGCGGCGGCGCTCTTCGCCTACGCCGCCGGGTTCTCGTTCGCCTATCGGAGCCTCCCCGCGGGGACCGGTGCGCTGCTCCTCTTCGGGGCGGTTCAGACGACCATGATCGGGATCGGACTTCGAAACGGGGAACGGCTTCACGGCATCCAAATCGTCGGCCTCGCGCTCGCGCTTGGCGGGTTGATTGGACTCGTTCTTCCCGGCATCTCCGCACCGCCGCTCGCCGGGTCGCTCCTCATGTTAGGCGCCGGAGCGGCCTGGGGCATCTACTCGCTGCGCGGCCGGGGTCAGAGCGATCCCATCCGGGTGACGGCGGGAAATTTTCTTCGCGCGGTGCCCCTCGCCGCCATCCTGAGCGCCGCCTTCTGGAATGGCGCCTCTTTCGACGCAGCCGGGGTAGGGTACGCGGTCATCTCCGGCGCGCTCACCTCCGGGATCGGATATGCCATCTGGTACACGGCCCTACCGGGGCTTCGGGCCGCGAGCGCCGCGACCGTACAATTGAGCGTCCCCGTGCTGACGGCGTTCGGCGGCGTGGCACTGCTCGGGGAACGAATCACGCCACGATTGGCCCTCACATCCCTGGCGATCCTCTGTGGAATCGCCCTGGTCGTGACGACAACGGGAGCAAAGCGGCAATCCTGAACGGGGGAGAAAGTCGATGTCCGCGAACAAGAGAACGGTTCAATCCTACCTAGACGGCTTCGCCAAATCCGACCACGCCCAAGTCTTGGCGTGCCTGACCGAGGACGTCGAGTGGGAGATGCCAGGGGTGTTCCATCTCACCGGAAGATCGGCGTTCGACACGGAAATCGAAAACGAGGCGTTCGTCGGGAGCCCCGCCATCAGCACGACGCGGATGGTCGAGGAGAACGATGTGGTCGTGGTGGAAGGCGGAGTTCGCGCGACACGAAGAGAGGGCGGGATTCTCAACGCGGTGTTCTGCGATGTATTCGTCATGACCAACGGCAAGATCAACCGACTCACGACCTACCTAGCCGAGGTGAAGTGAGATGAATTCATCCAAACTGCGTCTGAAGATCGCGATGTCGCTCGATGGCTTCGTGGCCGGCCCCCACCAGAGCGTGGAGAATCCGCTCGGCATCGGTGGGACGCGGCTCCACGAATGGGCCCTTGCGCTGAAGTTCTGGCGCGCGGCGCACGGTCAGGTAGGCTGAGAAGTGAATGAGAGCACGCGGGTCGTCGAGGAGTCAGTGGCCAACGTCGGCGCCACCATCATGGGGCGAAACATGTTCGGCGGCCATCCCGGTCCCTGGAACGCCAAGAGTCCTTGGAACGGCT
>JANMQV010000239.1:0-1672 GCA_031370645.1 Candidatus Eiseniibacteriota bacterium
GGAACGAGATGAACGAGTCGTCGGTGAGGAAGAGGTAGGCGCGCGCGTGGATCGCAAGAAGGAGCGCGGCCAGCGCGAGGCCGACCAGGACGAACGGGTGTCCCATGGCGGGCCGTGCGGGCGCTCCGGCGACGGGGGGCGGCGCACCACTCGCGGGTCGGAAGCTGTTGGCGTTCAATCTGGTGCGCTTTGCCACGGGAAAGCAAAGTCTAGGCGAAACATCCTCGGGCCGCAACGCCTGGGCATTCGGCGAGCCGGCGGTTGATTCGATGATTGTTCGGGCGAATGATCCGATTCGCGCCGCAATCGCGCGTTACAGGATGAAATGGAGCGGGCGTGTATGCCCGGCTTTAGCCCTGGACCGTGAAGCAAGTGAATAGGGGAGGCACGAATGAATCGCAAGCTCGGTCGTGAACTGCTCGTTGCAGCGTGCTTACTGGTGGCCGTGGCACTCGCCGCGTCCGCGGTGCAAGCCGGCCCGTTCGACAAGCTGAAGAAGAAAATCGAGAACAAGGTCACGCAGAAGACCGACCAGAAGACCGACGAGGCGGCAGGGACGACGGACGCCGCGCAGCCCGGGGAAAAGGAGAGCGGGGCGAAGCCTGGCGTGGGTGGAGGCTCGGTTTCCTCGGTCTCGACAAAGTTCGACTTCGTTCCGGGCGATCACGTGATCTTCACCGACGATTTCGCCCAAGATGAACTGGGTGAGTTCCCCGCTCGGTGGAAGCTCGATTCCGGGACGTTCGAAGTGGCCGAAATGGAAACCGAGCGCTGGGTGCGCTGCGTCAGCAACGACGGCACGTTCGAGATGAAACTCCCTTCGATGGATTCACTGCCCGAGTTCTGGACCCTCGAGTTCGACGGTTATCAGTTGGACGGCGCCGGCAATACGCTCACGGTCACGGGACTTTCCGCAAGCGGATCGACCGTCTGGGAAGCCATCTTTCCGTATTCGGGTCAGAACCTCTTTTTCCGTGCGGGAAAGATCACCTCGGACACTCCGATCGGCGGTGCCGTTGCGGGGCGCCACCACTTCAGTTTCATGGCGCGCGGCACGGGCCTGAAGGTGTACGTCGACCGCGAACGCGTGGCGAGCGTTCCGGACGTCACCGAGAATGGCGTCGCCACCCATCTCAACTTCCGTCTCTGGTCGCCGAAAAAGCCGATGCTCGCCAACGTCCGATTCGCTGAAGGGTGCCGGCCGGCGAAGGACATGCTCGCCGAGGGGAAACTCGTGACGTACGGGATTCACTTCGAAAGCGGCTCGGACATCGTGCAGCCCGACTCGGCGCCGATTCTTCGCCAGGTCGCCGCCTATCTCACCTCGAAGCCCGACGTGAAGCTGAAGATTACCGGCCACACGGACAACGTCGGAAAGGCGCCCGCCAACCTCGACTTGTCGAAACGCCGCGCCGCCGCGGTCGCGGCCATCCTCGCCTCGCAATTCGGAGTCGCGGCCGAGCGCTTCCAGACGGACGGGAAGGGTGACACGCAGCCGCTCTCGCCCAACCTGAAGCCCGAAGGGCGGGCAATGAACCGACGCGTGGAGTTCGCGAAGGTGGAAGGGTAGGCCCGTGATGCTTCCACCCCGAGAGGGAGGCGAGTAACCCCCACTTCCCTCTGAGGTTCGAGGCGGCCGTTACTAGGATGAAGGTCGCGACGCCGGCGCCCC
>JANMQV010000242.1:0-1932 GCA_031370645.1 Candidatus Eiseniibacteriota bacterium
CGTCCGCCACGCGGAAGCGCCACGGTTGCGAGTTGTGGCTCGAAGGGGCGAGCACGGCGTACTGGAGCAGGAAGCGGAGTTTGGACGCCGCAGGCCCGAGCGAGGGGAAATCCTCCTCGCGCGTTTGCCAGGGATCCACCCTCAGTTCCCGCTCCGAAATGAAGACAGTTTCGTTCATATCGTTGGGTGCCCGACGGCCTGGCTGTGGCCGAGGGGGCTTGTGTATCTCAAAAAAGCAAGGGGCGTGCCTTGAGGGAGGTTGGACCTACGCGGGGGTTAAGTTGAAGTGCGGCAGTTCACTGGACGGTTACGCGGGGCGCAAAGGAAGCGCAGGTCGAACGGTGCAGGCTGACAGATTCGCGGGTGCAGGCCGGAAATGTCAGTATCGGCTACCGGATCACTGCGATCTCTCGGTCTCCGATCCACTCCCCACGGACTTCGAGTCGAAAGCGATAAATCCCCGGAGCGACGGGCCGATCGCGATCATCGGTCCCTTGCCACTCGACCGAGTGTGTTCCTACACCATGTCCCAACGAACCTAGTCGACGGACCACGTGCCCTCGAGAGTCCCAAATCCCGATTTCGACACGCGCCGGCTCCAGGAGCCGATAGATCAACGTGGCCTTCGGACCGCCCGATATTCGAGCTGACTCCGAAGCGAGGGTGAGCAGCGTGTCGGCTTTGACTATTGCCGCGAGTCCACCGAACTTCGAGGACTGGCCGATCCAGCGCAGATATTGGTCGAGGATTGCCATGTTATCGACAGCGAAAGGATGAACGAGCGACTCGCCATAGAACTCGGTTTGGCGGTGGTTCCGGAACGTCCAGGTGAGCACCTCCGCGCTTATCCTGGACGGGCGTTTTGAGTACTTGAGATACGGGCCGCTCGGATTGAATCGGGTGGCGGGGACACCCGTTGCGCCGACATGAAGCTGGACAACCGCGGTAGCGACCGAAGCCTTCTCCCAAAATTGCTCGGAGTAGAAACGGAGCCGCCCGATGGCTGCCTCAAGGGCGGCTCGTGGCCCGCAGCGCGTCGTGAAGGCCAGCACGATCTTCCGCTCCTGACCCGTTCGGAACTCGACAGGGAAGGAAATCCAGTCTTGGCTGCAGACGGTTCCGTCGTTGGTCTCCAAGCATCGCTCAATCGTTTCGGATAGAGGCGATGTCGCCTCGACCCAGCCTCCTCGGTTGATCAGTAGCCCAATTTTCGGTCGTAGCCGTAGGTCGCGACGGTCTAGCTCCACGCGAATATCCTCGTCTACCGTATCGGGAGCGGCGACGTTGTACTCCCCAATCGTCGCGAGATCGACCGTCGCGGCCGGCCCGCGATTCACGACGACGTAGGCACGGCGTTCCACGAATCCAGTTCGGGTGATGGTTACCACGACGCTCTCGGCACGGATCGCCAGGAGCTCGCGTGCCGCGACGGGGGCGAGCGGAAACAGACCACGACTCACGATCGCATTCGTGTCGTTCATGGCCTGTGCCTGCCCTATGGAAACGGCGAGAAAGAACATCATGCGGAGTGTGGTGCCGCCGACAAGCGTGTGGAGACACTTCTCGATCTGGCCAGGCACGAGGGGCAACCCTCCGGAACGGGTGGAGGCTGACGCGGGCTAGATCAATTTACCACAGCGCAGACGACCCCATTGCCGCCCGAGTTCGCGGCTGATGCACGTCCCCGCTTGGACAGGTCTCGCTCCTGACGCGTTCGGCTTGACAAGGGCACAGCCCGAAGGGACGATGCCCGCCCGTGACCCCTGACGAGACAGCCCCACCCGCTTCCAAACCGATGAGCGTCGCGCGCGCGGCCGGGATCATCTCGCTCGCGACGTTCCTGAGCCGCGTCATGGGGCTCGTGCGGGAGCAGGTCTTCGCCGCGCAGTTCGGCGCCGGCTTCGCGGTCGACGCGTTCCAAGTCGCCTTCCG
>JANMQV010000046.1:0-5174 GCA_031370645.1 Candidatus Eiseniibacteriota bacterium
CCATGAGGAGGAGGAAGAGAACGACGTTCATCGGAATGCCGATCAGTTGCTTCACGGAAATGGAGTTCGACATGCTCCCTCCTGATTCATGGCTTCGATTCCACGACCTATCCAGGGAATATCGGCAGAGGATGCGGGATCGGGAGGGGGAAGAGGAACAATCGAGGCGCATATAAGTTAATGTGGCACAGTATGGTATCGGCATTGCCTCATCCATCGAAAGCCCCCGCGGGCGCGGGGCGTCGACCCTCTTTCCCCGGTTTTACCGACCCCCCTCCTCGTCGTAGACTCCCCGCATGAGAGTGATCGAGCCATCTGGCGGGCGCGGGAAGCGGCGGGGCTGGAGCCTGGCGGCCACGAGCGTTGGCGTGTGCCTCGTGGCGTTGTTGGTGGCGGGGTGCGCGTCCCAGCGTGTCCCCCCGTACGAACAGGGAGCCGACCGCTATCGCTTCACGATTGAACTCACGCAGCGCCTCGGAGAAACGGGGACCTGCTCGGCGGCCGTGGCGGTGACCGACCTCGCCGCGAAGCGGAAACTCGCGATCCCTCTCTTCACGGCGCGCTGGGGCGCCACGGCGGAGAGTTCGGCAGTCGACACGACCTACGGCGCGCGTCTCGAGGCAACCGTTTTGATGGCGGGGGACGGATCGAAGGGAGAGTGCCGAGCCGTACTCCACCGCGGAGACGACCTCATCGCCTCCCGCGCCGCGACGATTCCGGTTGTGGTCGTGCGAACGTCCTCGAAGCTCAAGTTTCCCTAGATCTACGGTCGCACGCGAGACGAGGAGCCCTCCGATGAGCGCCGAACGTCCTCCCATGAATCGCCGCCACTTCATCCACGTTCTCGCCGCGAGCGGTGCCGCCCTGGTCGCGACGGGTCTCCCGGGCGCGAAAGCGGCCCCGGCGCCAAAGGCCGCGGCCCCCAAGCCGTCGAAGCCGCTCGCCGCCGCGATGCAGAAGGAGATCCGAAACCAGGAGCGCTCCGTGGCCGACATGATGAAGGTCATCCGGGCCTATGAACTCCCTCCCGGTAGCGACCCGGCCTTTACCTTCCGCGCGATGCGCGCCCGCCGGGGAGGCCGCTGATGCTCCGCGACGACACCTTCTTTCTCCCCGCCGCCGAGCTCGGTCGCCAGATTCGAGCGCGCCGCCTCTCTCCGGTGGAGCTTACCGAGGGATATCTCTCGCGGATCGCGCGGCACGCGCCGGGACTCAACGCCTTCGCCACGGTCACGGCCGATCTCGCGAGAGAGCAGTCGCGGCTGGCCGAGCGCGAGATTTCGCGGGGGATGATTCGCGGCCCGCTCCACGGCGTTCCCTACGGCGCGAAGGATCTTCTGGCCACCGTCGGAACGCCGACCACGTGGGGGGCGCGTCCGACGAAGGATCAGCGCTTCGACCGCGACGCGACCGTCGTGAGGAAGCTTCGCGAAGCAGGCGCCGTCCTCCTCGGCAAACTCTCCATGGTGGAGTTCGCCGGCTGCCTCGGCTACCGCTTCGCGAACGCTTCGCTCCAAGGACCGGGAAAGAATCCGTGGAATACCGATCGTTGGACCGGCGGATCGTCATCGGGATCGGGAGCCGCCGTGGCGGCGGGGTTGGTCGGATTCGCCCTCGGGACCGAGACGTGGGGCTCGATACTCTGCCCGTCTGCCTTCTGCGGCATTACCGGACTCCGCCCGACGTACGGGCGCGTGAGCAAGGCGGGCGGCATGGTCGGCTCCTGGACGCTCGACAAGATCGGCCCCTTGGCCCGGAGCGCCGAGGATTGCCGCTTGGTCCTCCAAGCGATCGGGGGGATCGATCCCGACGATCCGAGTACCGCCGACGAGCCGGTGCGGCTCGATCCGGCGCACCGCGACCTGAAGCGACTTCGCGTCGCCCTCATCCCCTCCGACTTCAAGAAGACGAAGGGTGCGGAGCTCGAGGTGGGGGATGCGTTCGAGGGCGCGCTCGCAACGTTGCGGGCGATGGGGCTTTCGATCGAAGAGGCGACGCTCCCCGACTTCCCCGCCTCGGAGACGACGACCACCGTTCTCTACGCCGAAGCGATCTCGACATTCGAGCGCTTCTTCCGCGACGGGAGCGTCAACCAACTCGTCGACGCCTATGCTCCCTACCAGGAGCGCGTCACGCGCGCCTTGACCGGCGCCGACTACGTGAAGGCGATGAGAATGCGGCGTGTCATGCAGGAGAAGATGGCCGACTTCTACGGGAAATACGACGTGATCGTCGCGCCGAACTTCCTCTCCGTGGCGCCGCCGATCGCAAAGGATTTCCTGGAGACGCTCCCCTACCCCGATCCAGTCGGCGCGTTCGGCAATGGCTGCGGACTCCCCGCGATCGCGCTCCCCATTGGTTTCGGCCGCGACCGGATGCCGGCAGGACTCCAGATGATGGGTTCCTCGTGGGACGAAGGGCTCCTGCTCGATCTCGGCGAAGCGTTCCAGCGGAGGACCAACTTCCACCTGCAGGCGCCGCCCGCCTACGCCTCGTAGTCAGCGGCCGGGGCGCGGCGGACGGCGAACGCGTGTCGCGGCGCCTCAGAGCCCGTAGCGCTCGCGGAGGATCGCGACGTGATGGCGCTCGTGGCCCGCGATGATCCAGGCGAGCGCGCGCACGGTGACTCGGTTCCCCGCGGCCTCTCCCGACCGCGCCATGGCAGGCTCATCGAGTCCGTCGAGGAGACGGATCGTCGCTTCACGAATCGCGCGGAACTCCTCCGCCAGACTCTTCAGCGTGCGCGCGCCGAACGCGCCGGCGGGGACGTACGTGTTCTCGTCGAAGCTCGCGAGCGGCGTTTCGTCTCCGCGCGAGAAGCGGAGCACGCGGTAGGCGAAGACGCGCTCGCCGTCGGCCAGGTGCCCCACGACCTCCTTCACGCTCCACTTCCCCTCGGCGTAGCGGAACTCCTCCTTCGCGGCCGGAACGGAGGCGAGGAGCGCCGCGGTTTCCGCCGCTTGCGTGCGAAGCGTATCGACGATCGATCCCTCCGGGACGAGCGCCGTGTAGTTGCTGTAATAGGGGGCGTGTTCGGTCGCACCGGGCCGCGTCGATTTCGACGCCACATTCGTTGCGGAAGCGGACATAGAGTGACTTCTCCTTCCCGATCGGGTCGTTGATCCGGCTGCCGACGTACGGCAGTCCTACAATTGTCTCACCTGGCGGGGCCGATTCCGAGTATGATGCGGCTTCATGCCCTTCGTAGCCTTAGGTCTTCCTCCAGCAGTCGTCAAAGGGGTTCGCGCGGCCGGATATGTTGAGCCGACCCCGATCCAGTCGAAAGCCATCCCCCTCATCCTCACGGGCGTCGACATCATCGGCGCCGCCCAAACGGGGACTGGAAAGACGGCCGCCTTCATCCTTCCGATTCTCGCGCGCCTCCTGGGCGGACCGAAGCGCCTTCGCGCCCTGGTGCTTACCCCGACGCGCGAACTAGCGGCCCAGGTGGAGACGAACGCGCGCGACTACGCGCGCTTCACCGACCTCCGGGTCGGCGTCGTCTTCGGCGGCGTGCCGTTGCCTCCCCAGCAGAAGATGCTGAAGACGCAAGGGCTCGATCTCCTCGTGGCGACGCCGGGACGCCTCCTCGATCTGCATGGACGCATGTCGCTCCGGCTCGACGATATCAGCATTCTCGTGCTGGACGAAGCCGACCGCATGGTCGACATGGGCTTCGCGCCGGACCTGAAGCGGATTCTCCGTCTCATGCCCGCCGAGCGGCAGACGATGATGTTCTCCGCGACCATGCCGCCCGAATTGAACAAGGTGGCGAAGGACGCGATGAAGAATCCGGCGCGCGTCGACCTGGCGCCTCCGGGCCGTCCCGCCGCCGGCATCACGCAGGCGGTCTATCCGGTTCCGAAACACCGCAAGACCGATCTCCTCGAGGTGATGCTCCGTCGGACCGAGGTCGGAAGCGTCATCGTGTTCGCGCGGACGAAGCATGGCGCCGACCGTCTGGCCCGAGCACTTCAGCGCCGCGGACTCTCCGTGGCGACGCTGCACGGGAACCGGTCACAGGGACAGCGGGAACGCGCGCTCCTCGATCTGCGGCGCGGACGGGTGCAGATCCTGGTCGCCACCGACATCGCGTCGCGCGGAATCGACGTCAAGGATATTACGCATATCATCAACTACGATGTCCCGCACACGCCCGAAGATTACGTTCACCGAATCGGCCGCACCGGCCGCGTCGACGCCTCCGGAGACGCCTTCACGCTCATGTCTCCCGATGAGAAGAAGGGCGTCGTGGCGATCGAGAGGTTCCTCGGGAACACGATTCTTCGCGTGATGGTGCCCGATTTCGACTACGACGCGCGAAGCACCGCGGAACCGGCCGGCTCGGGATTCGGTTCCCGGTTCGATTCGGGATCGAGCTCCGGCCCGCGGCATCGTCCGGCGTCGTCGCGCGGATCGTCGTCCGGATTCACCGGTTCCTCGGACTCATCGCCCGGCAAAGCGGCGGATGACGGTCGCGGCGGGCGACGCCCGCGGAAAGCGCTCCCCTTCGAACGCCGCCCACGCCGTCCGCGCTAATTCAGAGGTAGCCGCGCCCGTTCCGGCAGGTCCCGCCGCCCCTGCTTCCCCCTCACGCGATCTGCTAGACTCCACCCTCCCATGAACCAGAACCAACGACAGATCGAGATCATCGGCTGCCCCGTCGACTTGGGCGCGGGACGCCGCGGCGTCGATATGGGGCCTTCGGCGATTCGCGTCGCCGACCTCGAGCGCCATCTGGAGCGGCTCGGCCACAAGGTCACCGACTACGGCGACATCGACGTGATGATCCCGGAGACGTTGGAGGCGGGCCCGAGCACGATACGCTACAAGCCGGAGATTCTCCGGGCCTGCGACGAGCTGCGCGCTGAGGTGGAGCGAAGCCTTGGGGCGGGACGGACGCCGATCGTGCTGGGAGGCGATCACAGCCTCGGAATCGGGTCGGTGTCGGGATCGAGCAATCACTTCCACCGGCTCGGGAAAGAGATCGGGCTCATCTGGTTCGACGCGCACGGCGACTTCAACACGCCGGAGACGACGCCCTCGGGGAACGTGCACGGCATGTCGCTCGCGGTGCTTCACGGATACGGCGATCCCGACTTCGTGAATCTCGGCGGCCGCTCGCCCAAGATGGATCCGCGCCACACGGTGCTGATCGGCGTGCGCGATCTCGA
>JANMQV010000031.1:0-3151 GCA_031370645.1 Candidatus Eiseniibacteriota bacterium
CGAGCGCCGCGCGCTTTCCGTGGAGCAGAATGAGGACCCGGTCGGCCACGCGCTCGACTTCGGCGAGGAGGTGCGAGCAGAGGAGAATCGTCGTTCCTTCGCGCCGCAACTGCTCCACCAGGGAGCGGAACTCCCAAGTCGACTCGGGGTCGAGGCTCGCCGTCGGCTCATCGAGGACGAGGAGCGACGGTTCCCCCAGAAGCGCTTGCGCGAGCGAGAGCCGTTGCGCGTAGCCTCCGGAAAGCTCGCTCGCGCGGCGATCGGACACGCTCGTCAGCCCGACCCGGGCGAGGGCCCGCGGCCCCGTTTCGGCGGGGAGCCCGCGAAGCGCCGCGAAGTAAGCGAGAATCTCCGCGGCTGTTCGTGCCGGAGGGAATTCGACCCGCTGCGGTACGTAGCCAAGCCGTTCGCGGGCGCGCGGGTCGTGCGGCGAGAGCCCTTCCGGTCCGATCGCGATGCTTCCCGCGTCGGGGCGGGCCAGCCCCAAAATCGCCTTCAATGTCGTCGTCTTCCCGGCTCCGTTCGGTCCAATGAGCGCGAAGGTTTCGCCCGCCGCGACCTCGAAGGATAGCCCGTCCACGGCGACAAGCGTTCCATAACGCTTCCGGATCGAGTCGACGCGAATCACGAGACAGCCCCGCGGCGGCGGCGAACGAAGAGTCCGGCGACACCGGAAGCCGCGAGGAGCGCGAACCCGGCGCCCGCCGCCGCGCGCGGACCGCGCGCCGACCGCGCCGGAGGCTCGGCGGCCGGGGTGGGAGGCGTCATCGGCGCCGGGGAGACGAGCGGAAAACGGTCCACGATCTCGCTTGGGCGAAGCGCCGGGATGGTTCGCTCCGCCACGCTGAGCGCGGTGGCGGCGGGACTCTTTCCGAGGATGGCCAGGTCCGGATATTGCTTGGAGAGGAAGGCGAACGCGCTCACGGGCGAGAAGGGGACGTCGCTCACGCCGTTCGCATCGAGGTCGTAGGGCGCGTTCTCGCTCCAGTAATTGCCGCGGGCCCCGTCGTCGAACCGATTGTCGCTGTAGCGCATGTCGAGCGCCACGGGATAGTCGTTGTTCCAGAAATTGTTGCCGGCGAATTCGTTCGCGGCGCACGAGGAGAAGAGGAGAACGCCCCAGCCGTTGTCTTGCACGAGATTGGCCGACAGGTGATTCCGGTTCGAGCCGTCCATGAAGATGGCGACCGTGTTATCGACAAACCGGTTCTTCGTGAAGCGGCCGTCCGAGCAATCCTTGAGGAGAAGGCCGTAGGTGCGGGAGCCGCGATTTCGAACGAAGTCATTCCCCTCTACCTGGAGATGGTTGGAGAACATGATGGCGCAGCCGGCGATGTTTCGCGTGAACCGATTTTGAACCAATCGGTTGTTCTGGCAGTACATCGTGTGGAGGCCGTAGCGCCCGTTCTCCCACAGGAGATTGCCGCGAATTTCGGTTCCGAACGCGAACGCGAGGTAAATGCCGTCCACGAAGTGCGTGATGCGCGTCTCCCGGATCGAAGCGTCGTGGCAATACCAGAGGTGAATCCCGTTCCCGTTCGAGGCGTCCATGGAGAGTTCCACGGCGCCGGTGCCGGACGAGCGCCCGCGGAGGGTGCAGCGCTCCACCTGGAGCGATTCCGCGCGCTCCGCCGCCACGCCATAGAGCACGTCCGTCATCGTGACGTCGGCGATCCGAACGCGCGACCCTCCCTTCACGAAGATTCCGGAGTCGATCGTGAGCGGTCGGCTTCCGCTTCCGCGGATCGCGAGGTTCTCGATCCGGACGAGCGAGGCTGTCAGAAAGAGGACCGAGCTCTTCCCGCTCCCCTGCACGACGGCGCCCTCTTCACCGCGAAGCGTCAGCGGGCGCTCGATCACCGCGTTCCCGGCATGGACGCCGGGTGCGAGGATGAGCGTGTCGCCGGGTGCGGCAGAGGCGCAGGCCGTCGCCAAGCCACCGGGCAGGGGGAGTAGGCGAACGGTTTCGGCGGCGGAGGGCGGTGCTACGGAGAGCCAGAGCGCGAGCCCGAAAAGGGCGGTGATGCGGACCGCGGCGCCCTCGGTTCGTGGCTGCATCAGGCGTGCGCGGCCCGATTCCGCCGTGCGGCGCGCCGCTCGAAAACGATCGCGATCGGGCCGAGCGCCCACGCGATTCCGAGGAGGATCGTTCCGGCGCCGGGGACGCTCAGCACCTTGAAGTTCGCCATCTTGGCGTAACCGATCAAGGGGGGCGTGAAGGTCGGGAGCTTGAGCGCGGCGTGCGGGTTGAGATCGTGCCCGTAGTGATAGAGCCAGTTCGCATAGTCCCAGAACATGACGACGGCGAAGCCGGTGAACACGAGCCATCCCAGAAGCGCGAGCCAGCGGCGGTTCAAGAGCGCCGCCAGGAGAGCGCAGAGTCCGAGACCGGTGAGCGCCTGCGGCATGTAGGTGAATTCCCGGAAGTCGGCCGGCGTGATCGCCTTCATGCCGACGTAGTGGTTCAGCGTGTTGATCTTGTCCAGGTCGCCGCGAATGGTGTTCGTGTAAATCGAGAGCGTGAGCCCTTCGCGATACTGGGGAGCCCAGAGTTTCATATGCCAGACGGGAAGTACCGGCAGGAAGAAGACCGGGAGGAGCACCAGTGCGGCCAGAACGATGAGGCGCCGTTCCGCCGTCGAGAACGCGCCGCCGAGGTAACTCACCGCGAGACTCCTTCCCATGGGGTGGTGAATCGAGGGGGGCGGAGCGCGCGGCCCCGCCCCCTCGATCGTTCGACAAAGACTACTTCTTCAGAATCGCGACTACTTCCTGAAGTTTCTTCGGGTCCGGCCGCTGGATCGCCGCGATCGGAGTGCCCGGAGGGTTGATTTGGATGAAGCCCTGCATCTCCTGATGCAGCGCGCTGCAGAAATTCGTGCAGTAAAAGGGAAGCACGCCGACGTTTTCGGCCACCCAGCGGATCGTCTTCGTCTCTCCCGGGTCGACCTGCATGTTCTTGTTCGAGAACGTGATGGCGAAGCCGTGCGTAATGTCTTGATCCTGTTCGAGGTTCGTCACGTGGAAGTAGACCGTGTCGCCTTGCGCCACGCGGACAATGTCGGGCGTGAAGTGCGTGCGAATCGTCAGCATGTAGACGTCGACCCGTTTCCCTTTCCGCTCCACGCGCGCTTCTTCGGCGGTCATGATC
>JANMQV010000036.1:0-1524 GCA_031370645.1 Candidatus Eiseniibacteriota bacterium
GGGACTCGGAGCACCGTACAGGCCGCGAGATAGACGAGCGCTCCCGCTGCCAAGCCCGAGCCAACCACGAGCGATCGGTAGGGCACTCCCGCAAGATCATGCCCGCGCGAAAGCGTCGCGGCGACCGACCATCCCGCGCCCGCGGCGAGCGCCGACGCGATCAGGATCCGAGCCGCCGCCGTCGCCAGCGTCCTCGCCCCCAGTGCGCCCACCTTCTGCCGGAGCGCGTAGAAGAGCATCGTGAAATTGAGGAGCGAGCCAATCGACGTCGCGAGCGCGAGCCCCGCGTGCTGGAGCGGTCCCATCAAGAGGAAGTAGAGCCCGACCGTCACGCTGATCGTGATCATCGAGATCGTCACCGGGATGCGCGCCATGTTGAGTGAGTAAAAGGCCGGCACCATCACGCGCACCGCGGAAAAGGCCGACAACCCGACCGCATAGGCCCAGAGCGCGTGCGCCGTGAGCACCGTGTCGGCGGAACTGAAGCGGCCATGTTGATAGAGGAGCGCCACGATCGGCTGCGCCATCACAATCAGGAGCATCGTGGCCGGGAGCGTCAGAAAGAGGACGAGCCGAAGCGATAGCCCGATGGTCTCCTTTAAGCCGGTCATGTTCTTCATCGCGGCGTGCTTCGAGACCTCCGCCAGGGTCACGGTCGCGATGGCGACGCCGAAGAGCCCGATCGGCAATTGCATGAGCCGGTACGCGTAGTTGAGCCACGACACCGACCCTTCGCGGAGCGTCGAAGCGAGAAACGTGCTCGTGAAGACGTTCACCTGGGCGGCGGCGATACCGATCGCGGCGGGCGCCATGAGGGTCACCACTCGGAGCACGCCGGGGTCGCGGAACGAGATGATCGGCTTCCAGCGGAATCCCTGCTCGTGGAGCGCGGGGAGCTGAATCGCCAACTGACCGAGCCCGCCCAAGAGCGCGCCGAACGCCATCCCGACGATCGGTTCGAGCCCAATGCGCGGCATCAACGGCGCGATCGCGAACCCCGATATGATGAGTCCGAGATTGAAGAGAACTGGCGCCACGGCGGGAATGAAGAAAATGCGCCGCGTGTTCAGCACACCCATCACCGCCGCCGCGAGCGACACCAGCAGCAAGAACGGCGTCATGATCTGCGTCATGAGCGTGGTGAGCGCGATCTTCCCGGGGATCTCGCCGAACCCTGGCGCCAACAAACCGACGATCCACGGCGCCGTGACGATCCCGATCAGGCAGATACCGGAGAGAACGACGAGGAGGAAGTTGATGACGAGATTCGCGAGACGCATCGCGGCTTCGGGGCCGCCCTCTTGCTGCGCTTTCGTGAGGGTCGGCACGAAGGCGGCGCTCATGGCGCCTTCGGCGAAGAGATCGCGAAGGAGATTCGGAACGCGGAAGGCGACTTGGAACGCGTCGACCGCGAAGCCGGCGCCGAACTGCGCGGCGAAGACCTGCTCCCGCACGAGCCCCATGACGCGGCTCAGGAACGTCGCGAGCGAGATGATCCCGGCCGCGCGCGCGACGCTCATCGGT
>JANMQV010000076.1:0-40814 GCA_031370645.1 Candidatus Eiseniibacteriota bacterium
CGCGGCGACGTAGACGCGGCCGCTTCCCCCCGCGAGCCCCAAGTCCATGCGCATGTTGGCGGCGGCCGGCGTGTCGCGCTTGCTGATGATGGCGCGCCAGTCGGCGTAGTTCGCGGGATTCACCCACGCGGAGAACGTGAAAGGGACATTCGGAACATCGATGGTCCGGCCCAGAACGACGCGCGGGTCGTTGCCGTCGTTGCCGTCGTCGCTCGCATTGAAGGACAGCGCGTTGCCGTACTTGCCCGCGACCCACGTGGGGGAGTTCGTCAGCGTGCCGGTGAAGCCGTTTCCGGAGAGATCCGCCGTCGTCGTTCCGGAGCCTTCATCGAGCGGGTAGCTGGCCTTCAGGTCCAACGCGAGCGGAGGCATGATCGGAGTCGTGGCGCTCAGCGGCGGGGCCGAAGGGGCGGACGTATTATTTGCGGCGTCGAAGGCATCGACGGTATAGAGATAGGTCGTCGACCCGCTCAAGCCGGTGTTGCTAGTGGCAGGCACCGTCGTCGTCGCGATCAGGTTGCCGTCACGATAGAGATGGTAGCCGGTCACGCCCACATTGTCGGTCGAGACGTTCCACGTGAGATCGATTCGCGAGAAGGAGACGATGTTCGCCGCGAGTCCGGTCGGCGTGTTCGGCGGCGTGACGTCGGCCGAGACGGTGGCGCTCGCCTGGTTGGACGACGAACTCGTGTTCCCGCCGGCGTCGCGCGCCTGCACCTTGTAGAAATAGGTGCCCGCCGGAACGCCCGCATCGACGTAATTCGTCACCGCGACCGCCCCAACCTTGGTGGCGGGCGACGGCGTGAAGCCGGACGAGGCCGATCGATGGATGTCATACGCGACCACGCCGACGTTGTCGGTCGATCCGGTCCACGCGAGGCTGGCCGATCCGACCGACCCGGTGGCGGTCAGATTGGTCGGCGCGGTCGGCGCCGACAAGTCCTCGGCGGGAGTCGGGAAGCGAATGAACTTCGCCACCGAAGGGACACCGTTCGTATCCACAATGAAGAGCATGTACGTTCCGGGCGGAACAACATTCCGACTCGTGGGGGTCTGCACCGTGAGACCACCGCTCACAACCTGGAACGAAAGCGGAACGTAGCGCTGCTCCGTGTTGATCGCATGCGTCACCGAGCCGAGCCGGATCAGCGACACCTTCGCGATGCGTCCGCCGTCGGGAGTCGTGACCGCGAAACTCGTCCCGTAATCCGTCGTCGCGGGCGCCGCGGTGATCGTCGGACGCGGACCCTTGAAGAGGTAGGGAGGGGAATAGAACTCGCCGCTCAACTGACTCGGGCCGAATCGCCCTCCTCCCGCGGAGAGGACGCGGCCGTCCGCCAGAAGAAGCGCGGTCGAGTGATAGAGGCGAGGGGTCACATTGCCGGCCAGCGTTGTGTACGTCTCGGCGCTCGGCGACCAAAGCTCCGCCTCGAATACGGCGCCCGACTGATCGAATACGTTCGAATTGCGGGACCCGCCTGTCACGAGCACGTTTCCATCCGGCAAGATCGTGAGGTTGTGTTGGGTTCTCGGGAACGCCATCGGGGCGGTCTGACGCCAGGACGACGGCGATGTCGTCATGTCGAGAACATGCGTCGAGGCGTTCGCGGGCAAGGCCGGGTAGTCGGCGTTGATCGCCGCGCCGGATTTCATGAACTTCCCGGGCAGATACATGACCGTTGAGCCGCCGTCGATGACGTTCGGATCTACCGTGGTCCACGTCTGCGTATTGATGTCGAGCTCGAAGGTCGCGATCGGGTCTTCCTGAGTGCTCGTGGCGAGGATCTTACCGTCCGGCAGCAGGAACATGTGGGGGTAGATCGGGAGATTCTTGACGGCGCCGTTGAGCTGCGACCACGTGTTCGTGACGGGATTGTAAATTTCGGGGATATCGGCGACGCCGGCGTCCGGGGACCCGGGAAACTTGCAGTCGGGGCAGTTGATCGCGCCAGAAACCGTGAGCACGCGGCCGTCCGAGAGCGTGATCGTCGTCGGATACCAGCGCGCGTACGTCATGGGGGCAACGGCTGCCCAGGTCTTCGTCGCCGGCGAGAACAGCACGGTCGAGTTGATACCCACGTACGCCGCGGCATGCCCGCCATTCACCAAAATGCGGCCGTCGGGAAGCGCGGTATGACCGGAGCAGAACAGATTCGCCGCATTGTAGGTCACCGGCGTAAAGGTCCCGGTCGTCGGGTCATAAACGTGCGCGCCGCCGTCCGTCGTGTGGTCATCCCACGTCAGGAAATTGCCGTCTGACATATAGCTAAGGTGCACGGCAACGTTGGGCCAAACGACCGGAGCCGTCCATTGGCCGACAAGGGCGGGATCGTTCGGATTCAGGTTCGAGACGGTGACCGGCACCCCAACCGAGGTCGTCTGATTCCCGGCCGCGTCCCGTGCCACTGCGGTGAGCGTGTAGGGGCCGTTCGGGAAGCTCGTGGTGTTGAGCGAGACGCTATACGGCGCCGTCGTGTCCTCGGGGATGATGTTCACGGCGCCGATTCGGAACTGAACCCCGAATACGCCAGAATTATCGCCGGCGTTGGCCGTGAGCGTCACGGTTCCCGACAGCGTGCTCGATGCCGCGGGCGCCGTGATCGAAACCGTCGGGGAAATGGTATCCGCCACGGTCGTGGTGAAGGAAACGGGCGCGGCATCGGTGCCGGGAAGCTTGACGTGATCTTGGTTCACGAGATATCCGCCGAGAACGTGAGCGCCGGCGGAAACGGTGACGAATTGATAGGAGCCGTCGAACGTGATGTCCATGACGTCGGGATTGCCGTCGAGCGTGAAGTGGACATGGTCGACGCCCGTGAGATTCCCCGCCGCCACATACGAGACGTTCACGGTCGTCCCGCTGATCGTCGAACCGCCGGTGGGCTGCGTGATCGTCAACGTCGGCGGATTCGAAACCGTGACGGCTACCACGGCGCTCGTCGCGAAATTCCCCGTCGCGTCCCTCGCTACGGCCGTCAGGGTGTGGGCGCCGTCGGACGTGAGCGCCGAGTTCCAGACCGTGGAGAAGGGAGCAACGGTGTCTTCCGCTCCGAGGTTGGCTCCGTCGATTCGGAACTGAACGCCGGCCACGACGATGTTGTCCGTCGCGTTGGCGCTGACGGTCACGCCGGAACCCGACACGGCTCCCGCGGCCGGGGCCGTGAGCGAAACCACCGGCGCTTCCGAGTCGGGAGCGCCGGCCGGGGTATTCATATCGGTTTGGATCTCGCCGGCGGTCAGGGCGCGGTCGTAGAGCCGAATGTCGTCGAGCAGACCCTTGTAGGGATCGTTGTCTCCACCGGCCCCTTCTCCGGTGCCGCCGATCACCGTGTTGGCGTTCGTGCCGGTGCCGAGCGTGATCGCGGCGAGCGTCTCCCGGAGGGTACCGTTGACGTAGAGCTTCGTCCCTCCGGCATCCGCCACCACGGCAAGGTGAGTCCAGGTGTTCAACGTCGGGCTGTAAAGGAACGATCGGATCGCCGTCCCGGCGGCGAGATAGACGCGGCCGCTTCCTCCGGAGAGTCCGAGGTCGAGTCGCATGTTCGAAGCGGCCGGGGAATCGCGCTTGCTGATGATGGCGCGCCAATCCGCGTAGCTCGCCGGATCGACCCAGGCTTCGAAGGTCAGAGGAAGATTCGGGATCGCGAACGTGCGGCCCAGTACCACGCGAGGGTCGTTGGCATCGTTGCCGTCGTCCGTCGCGTTAAAGGAGAGGGCATTGCCGTACTTCCCGGCAACCCACGTGGGTCCATTCGTCAGCGTTCCGGTCAAGCCGTGACCCGAGAGGTCGGCCGTGATCGTGCCCGCTCCCTCGTCGAACGCGTACGTGGCCAGCGTGGTGTTGGTGTTCGCCACGGTGACCGACACGCTCGCCGAGGTCGTATGATTTCCGGCGGCATCCCGCGCCACCGCCATGAGGGCCTGAGTGCCGTTCGGAACGCTCGTGGTGTTGAAGGAAACGCTGAACGGCGCCGTCGTGTCTTCGGGAGTGATGTTGAGAGCGCCGACTCGGAACTGCACTCCAACGACACCGGTGTCGTCCCCGGCATTCGCGGTGATGGTGACGATCCCTGAGAGCGAGCTCAACGCCGCAGGCGAGGTGATGGAAACCGTCGGTGGGATCGTATCGGGCGCCGTCGTCGTGAAGGAGATGGGCGCCGCGTCGGTGCCGAGGATTTTCGAGTGATTGGCGCGAACGAGGAATCCGTTCAGGACATGAGACCCGGCGGCGACATTCGTGAGTTGATACGAGCCGTCGAACGTGAGGTCCATCACCTGAGGATTCGCATCGAGCACGAAGTGGACGTGATCGACGCCGGTGAGATTTCCGCCGGCGACGTAGGAGACGTTGACGGTGGATCCGCCGATCGTCGAGCCGCCCGTGGGTTGTGTGATGCTCAAGGTGGGTGGATTCGAGACGGTGACAACGAGCCCGGCACTCGTCGTGCTGTTGCCCGCTGCGTCCCGAGCGACCGCCGTCAGCGTATGGGAGCCGTCGCTCGCGGACACCGAATTCCATACGATCGAGTAGGGCGCGACCGTGTCTTCCGCTCCGAGAGCGGCTCCGTCGAGCTGGAACTGGACCCCCACCACGGCGATGTTGTCGGAGGCGTTGGCGCTCACCGTCACGCTCGAGCCGGAAACGCTGCCCGCTGCCGGCGCCGTGAGCGAGACCCCCGGGGGCGTCTGATCCGGCGTGCCCGCCGGCGTGTTCATGTCCGCCTGAATTTCGGTCTGCGTTAGCGCCCGGTCGTAGAGACGCAAATCGTCGAGGAGCCCCTTGTACGGATCGTTGTCTCCGCCGGCGCCCTCGCCCGTGCCGCCGATCACCGTATTCGCGTTCGTGCCGGTGCCGAGCGTGATCGCGGCGATCGTTTCGCGGAGGGTGCCGTTGACGTAGAGCTTCGTCCCCGCGGCGTCCGCCACCACGGCGAGGTGCGTCCAGGTGTTGAGGGTCGGGCTGTAGAGGAACGACCGGAAGGTGGCGCCTGTCGCGACATAGACGCGACCGCTCCCGCCGGCGAGCCCCACATCGAGGCGCATGGCGGAAGCCGAGGAAGCATCGCGCTTGCTAAGGATGGCGCGCCAATCGGCATAGCTCGCGGGATTGACCCAGGCTTCGAACGTCAGGGGCAGATTCGGGACGACGAACGTCCGGCCTAGAACAACGCGCGGATCGTTCGAATCGTTGCCGTCATCGCTCGCGTTGAACGAGAGGGCGTTGCCGTACTTTCCGGCGGTCCATGTCGGTCCGTTCGTGAGCGTGCCGTTGTTCCCGCTGCCGGAGAGATCGGCCGTGAACGTCCCGGATCCCTCATCGAAGGCATAGGTGGCGATGGGGCTGACCGCGGCGAAAAGAGGGGCCGGAGCCGCCGCGAACACAAAAAGCTCCGTGAGGAGTAGGAGGCGAATGAAATTCTTACAAAGGGACCAACTCAATGGGGGGGAATTGGCCCCGCGATGCGACACCGGCACCTCCTAGCGTAGCTCGCCCGCTAGCAGCTCCCAGCGGGGCCCAAGCATGAGGAATTATACCTTATTTACCCTCCTATTTTCAATGCTGGCGGGCGCCAGCACACCGCCGGCAACCTACTGACAAAACGTCAGTTCCGGGCACACCCGGGGGGCCGGTTACCCCCGATCGGCCAGCGGCACGTACATCCGTTTCGGCGAGCCCACATAAACTTGGCGCGGGCGGGAAATACGGAAGTCCGTGTCGCGCCGCATTTCGAGCCACTGCGCGACCCAGCCCGGGAGCCGTCCCAGCGTGAACATCACCGTGAACATGTTCACGGGAATGCCAAGCGCCTTGTAAATCACGCCCGAGTAGAAGTCGACGTTGGGATAGAGCTTCCGGCTCACGAAGTACTCGTCGTGGAGCGCGACCTCCTCCAAACGCATCGCGATCTCGAGAAGTTGGTTCGAGCCGCCCACCCGTTGGAGCACCTCGCCACACGACTTTTTGAGAATCGCCGCGCGCGGGTCGTAGCTCTTGTAGACGCGGTGACCGAAGCCCATGAGCCTCGTCGTGTCGTTCTTGTCCTTGGCCTTCGCCAGGAATTTGTCGGCGGTCCCTTCTTCGATCTGAATCCGCTCGAGCATTTCGATGACCTGCTGGTTCGCGCCGCCGTGGAGCGGCCCCCAGAGCGCGCTGATGCCGGCGGCAATGCTCGCGTAGAGATTCGCCATGGAGCTGCCGACCATGCGCACGGTGCTGGTCGAGCAATTCTGCTCGTGATCGGCATGGAGAATCAGGAGCAGGTTGATCGCGCGGGCGAGGACCGGGTCGACTTCGTACTCCTCGCACGGCACCGCGAACATCATCCGCAGGAAGTTGGACGCGTAATCGAGCCGGTTCATCGGGTAGTTGAACGGCTGCCCGATCGAGTGCTTGTAGGAGTAGGCCGCGATGGTCGGCATCTTGGCGATCAGGCGGATGATCGTGTCGTGAATCTGCTGATCGCTCTCCGGTTGCTGATAAAACGTGGCCAGCGCCCCGACCGCGGCGGCGCAGACGGGCATCGGATGAGCGTCCTTCGGGAGCGAATCGAAGAACGGGACGAAGTCCTCGTGCAGCATGGTGTGGCGGGTCACTTCGCGCGCGAATCCCTCGAGCTCCGCGTTGGTCGGAAGCTCGCCGTAGATGAGGAGCCAGGCAACTTCGAGGAAGGTGCTCTTCGCCGCCAGCTCGTCGATCGGGTAGCCCCGGTAGCGCAGGATGCCCTTCTCACCGTCGATGAACGTGATCGCGCTCTTGCAGGAGCCGGTATTGGCGAAGCCGGGATCGAGCGTGATGGCGCCCGTGGCGGCCCGGAGCTTCTGAATATCGATCGCGGTCTCATTCTCGGTGCCGACGATGAGAGGGAGTTCGGTCGTGATCCCGTCGATGGATAGCGTGGCGGTTCGGGCGCGCTTCGGTTCTTCGAGTTTGGTCGTCATTTCAGTCCCCACCTGACAGACGCGCTGGGCGCCTGACAGACTGTCAGGTCCATTGCTGCGCCGTTGCGCCCCTAGAGGGAAGCGCCCCTTTGCGTTGCCGCCGCTCTGGCATCCTCAGCGTATTTACTATATTCCATTTATGGCAGGAACAGTGCCGGAAGGCGGGCCTAGCGAAGAACTACGGTGCGCCCCATCCCAGTTCGAGCACTTCGAAATCATCAGCGGTCAGGCTATGAAACGCGGGATTCAACACGTCGTTGTCCCATGAAGGATCCATCGTTCCCGAGACGTACAGGTCGGTTCCGTTGTCGGCGACGATCAAGCCGTACGTCTTCATGGCCTGGAACATCTTCCGCACATCGGCGGGGTATCCGCTGATATCGACGGACGCTTTGAGCCGGAGGCGCGTTCCCATCGGCGGCGCTCCGGTCGTGCCGCCGGCTTGATGCGACGCGGGCCAGACGTACCCGTTCGTGGCGCGCGTCGTGACGCGGAATGCGTGGGTGATCGCGCCGGCGGCCGCGACTTCATCGTGGCGAACGAGCCCCGGGAAAATTGCGAGTCCCGCCGCGTCCGCCGAGGTCCAGCCGTCCGGGCGCTGAGCGTTGCTCGACAAATCGAACGTGGCGCCGGAGCCTGCCTCCCAGCGCGCGGCGGCCGCGTTCCACTTCGTCGCCCAGGTTTCGTACAGGAGGCCACGCTCTCGATCGATGACGATCAGGTGCCGGTCTCCGCTCGACCCACCTCCGGGAAGGGTGCCTTCGATGAAGTTGGATTGCGTGATCGCGTCGGAAGGAATCGGGTATCCCGGTGGTTCCCCGGGCGCGCCGGCATCGCTCTGACTTCCGTAGGGCGAGAACGCGACGAGTTGCCGGGCTTGATTCGCGCCGACCCCGACGTACGGAATCCCAAAGGGCGGGGGGCCGAAATCGGGGTGGGCGATTCGCGTGGCGGTGGGATTCTGCGGGGTCCGTCCACTGATCCAATCGATGAACGCTTGGGAATTCGGATCAACCGGCGCGCTCGAGACGTCGAGATTCCACCAGTTGCTCGCAGGGAAGACTTGTCGCGACGAGAAGTCCTCGAGCAGGGCTACGCTGTCGGTTGCGGACGGACCCGGGCCCGGGCCGAGCATCGACTGCGTCGGATTCGAACCCGTCGAGCAGCCCGCGACCCCAACGAGGGCGGCCGCCAAGGCGGCCATGTTGATTCGCTTCGGCTGCATGAGGGACTTGAACCTGCAAGAATGCGGCCACCCCTAGGTTCGCGCCCTGCGCCGGTACCCCGGAGGCGGCGCTGCGGAATGCGCGCCAAACCGTGCGAGACGCCGCACCCACAGGTACACGATCGGGCCCGGGCTAGGCGTATACTGCGCCAGCGCCGGATTCGGCGTGTAATCTTCACGTCCAATCGGTGGCATGCCACTTGCATTCCTATACAGGTTCACCCCAGCACGACAACGAGGGCACGAACGGCATGAGCAAGACTTTCGGCACGCTACTCGGATTCGTGGCGCTCTGTGGAGCCCTGATCGGCGCTCCTGAATTGGCGAACGCGCGCCAGATGTCCTTCGAGCTGACCTCTTCTGTGGCGGGCACCAACTTACCCTTCACAGTGGGGCAAGCGTTCCGGCAAGGGGACGTCCCCTCGGGGAGTGGCGTCGTCGGGAATCTCAGCACGCTCCAGGTTGTCGCGAAAAACGTTTGGCCGGACGGATCGCTCAAGTTCGCGATCGTCTCGGGGCGGGCGACCTTGGTCGCGAATGTCCCCTCATTGATTTCGCTCAACGTCGGGAATCCGGGAACGAACACGGACCTCACGACCACGAATCTTCGCGCCACCAACGTCACCGCGTCCATCAGCGCCGGCACGTTCGGCTCCGCGACGTGGTCGGGAGCGGACTTCGACGCGCCCTTCATCTCCTGGGTGAGCGGTCCCCAGATGAGTTCCTGGATCTATCGAAAGCCGATCGGAAGCGATCCGCATCTCGTCGGCTGGCTCGAAGTGCGCCTCTACGCCGGCGGCGCCGTCGAGGTGCTGCCGTGGGTTGAAAATGGATACCTTCTGGTGGCGAATCCCACCGACAAGAATGCTACCTACATCTTCACGCTCGGTGGAGCGCAGCGCTTCAGTCAGAGCATCGATCTCTTGAATCATCAGCGCATGGTCCTTGCCAGCGCCTCGACGCTGTCGCACTGGCTTGGGTCGGATCCGCAGATCGTTCCTCAGCACGACGTCGCCTATCTTCAGGCAACCCGGCTCGTGCCGACCTATGCCGGCGCGACCTCGAGCTCGAGTTCACTCTGGTCGCGCGTCTCGCAGTCGTATTCGCCGCTCGCTCAAGCCGACTATCCGACCTCGATGGGAGCGACCGGCTACCACGGCTCGATCGGTCCGCTCCCCGAATGGGACGTGGCGTTCTTGACGAGCCAGGCGGACCCGCGGGCTTACCGCGGCGTCATTGTCAACGCGTACAGTGCCGGCCGATACGGCATCCATTTCCGGGACGAGACGACGAATCGGCCTCCGCGCTTCTCTTCGTATCCCAACTTGGTTCTGGGCGGAAACACGGGGGTCACCGACATCGGCGCCAGCCAAGCCGGTTCGTATACTCCCGCCGCGACCGGCGCGACGCCGCCCACCTGGAAAACGTCTCACCATCCCTCCGTCGGCTACATGGCTTACCTCCTGACCGGTCGCTTCTACTTCATGGAGGAGACGGAGTTCTCGGCCACGATCGGTTTCCTGAAAAACAACGACGGCGGCCCCTACGCGAGCCGGCAGGGTTCGAAGGGGATCCTTCGCTCCGACGCGGGGGCGAACACGACGCGTGGCGCCGCTTGGTCGCTCCGCACGCTCATTCAGGCTGCGACCACCACGCCGGACAGCGATCCGTTGCACGCGCAATACGTGACCTCTTTCGAGGAGAACGTGAACTTCTACCACGGGCTCTTCATCGCGACCGCGAACAACAACCCGCAGGGAGTCTGCGCGCCTTACTCCGACTACACGACCAGTCCGCCGTACATGCATTCCATTTGGATGGAGGACTTCCTCACCTTCGCCTTCGGGTACGGGAAGGATCTCGTCGCGCTTTCATCGACGGGCGCGTCCAAGTTGAACGCGTTCCTGGCCTGGAAATTCCAGAGCGTGGTCGGGCGATTCGGTGGGGGAGGCTCCAGCGAATTCTGCTATCGCGATGCCGCGCAGTACACGATGGCGGTCTCGCCGGTGGACGGCACCAATTTTGACGGTACCGACCCCGCCAGTTCCTGGTATGCGACGTGGGGCGACATCTATGTGGCGACGCTGGGCCATGCGAACGACTGCAATGCGGGGGGGAACCTGCGAGGTACTTCGGGCGCGGACCCGGTTTCGTTCGACGGCTATTGGGGCAACCTGCGTCCCGCGCTCTCGTACGCCGTCGATCAGGGCGCCGCGGGCGCCGCCGCCGCATACGCAAGACTGACGGGCGCCTCGAACTACGCGACCGGCGCGGCTACCTTGAACGACCTTCCGGTGTGGGGCGTCCGGCCGCGCACGACCGGCGCGTCGGGGGATAACGTCCCGCCCAACCCTCCGGGAAATCTCCAGGCGCGATAGTCACTTCAGGCGTCGAACCCAAGTTTCTTCATGAGGGCGCCCCACCGCGGATCGCCGTGGAGCGGTCGAAACGTCCGCTCCGACTTCGCCTGGGCCACCCCCGCGTCGTGCTCCTGGAACGCTCGCTCGAGCCATGCGAACGCTGCGTCTCGTTCCCCCCTCGTCGAACGGATCGCGGCGATCTGATAGGCGGAATCGACGGCGTGCTTCGCTTCGAGATCGTGGAGCGCTTCATCCGATTCCTTCATCCGCCCACCCTTGAAGTGCACGTACGCGAGGGACGTGAGGCGCGCCCAATCCGCCGGCTCCCGACTGGCTTCGGCGAGCGCCTCTTCATTTCGCCCCTGGTCGGCGAGAATGATTCCGAGGACGTGCCGGGCGCCGACTCGTTGCGGCGTGAGTTCGATCACCTTTCGGAAGGCGCGTTCGGCGTCGGAAAAGCGATCCATCGAACGGTAGAGCAGCCCCAGCCCGCTGTACCCCGCCATGCTCAGCGGGTCCTGTTCCACGGCTCGGAGGAGTAGCGATTCCGCCTCCTCGAAGCGGCCGAGCATGTGGGCCAGAGCACCGGCCGAACCGAGCACCACCGCGTTTCCGGGCGACAGGTGTAGCGCGCGGCGGGCCGAAACTTCGGCGCCCTTCCAGTCCCAATCGTGCAACCGCTGAATGTTGGATAGCCGCACGTGAGCTTCGGCGAGGTCAGGGGCCAGCTCCAGGGCGCGCGTCACGGCGTGGCGAGCGTTTCGATATCCCTCCATGACCGGCAGCCAGCCGTAGCCGCCAGAATTAGAGTACGCCTTGGCGAGTTCGGCCCACGCCGCGGCATGCGAGGGATCGAGCGCCAGCGCCTCCTTGAGGTAGCCGATCCCCTTGTTCGTGTCCTCCTCCGAAATTCGATCGACGAAATACTTTCCCTGCAGATAGAGGCGATGCGCCTCTGGATTGTCTCCGTGCCCCCTCGCCGCGATGGCGACTTCCGCTTTCGCCAATCCGCTCGCGTCCGAATCGGGCGTCGCTCCGAGCAGGGTCGCGCGGAGTTCTTTCACCACCGACTGGGCGATGTCGTCTTGGACGGCAAAGATGTCGTCGAGCGAGCGGTCGTAGGTCTCGGACCAGAGTTGCTGGCGGTCCGCGGCTTTCACCAATTGTACCGAGATGCGGACCCGGTTTCCCGACTTCCGTACGCTTCCGTCAAGGAGCGTCGCCACGTTCAATTTCTGCCCGATCACGGCGAGGTCCTCGTTCGTTCCCTTGAATTGGAAGGAAGAAGCGCGCGCTACGACTCGGAGTCCGCGGATCTTGGTCAGCACGTTGAGCAGTTCGTCGGCAAGCCCGTCGGAGAAGTACTCGTCCTCCTCGCCGCGGCTCCGATTCACGAACGGGAGCACGGCGACGGAGGGAACCTCTCGCGGTGATGCCGCCGACGAACCGGAGACCGGCGCCGACGTGCTCGCGGGTGCGGGAGTCGCGAACATCGCCGGCGTGAACGGCGTCGGTGGAGCAGGCATCGGGTATGCCCCCGGCATCGGCGCCAGAGGGGGAGTCGGTGCTGGCGTGGCGAGCCCGCGTTCGGTCTCTCGTTTCACGTACCGAAGTTCGTTGTATACGTCGCGCGCCGTCTGTACACGATCACGGGGATTCTTTTCCAAGCAGCGCACGATGATCCGGTCGAGATCGCGGGGGAGATCGCCGCGGAGACTCAAAACCGGAACCGGCACGTCCCGGAGAATCGCCGAACTTACGTCCGCCGACGTGGTGCCGGTGAAGGGCCGCCGCCCGGTCGAAAGTTCGTAAAGGATGATCCCGAGCGCGAAGAGATCCGACCGCGCATCGACCGTTTCGCCCCGAATCTGTTCCGGGGCCATGTAGGGCACCGTTCCGAGAACCTGTCCCGCGCCCGAAATGGGTGCCTGCGCCGTGACCGCGATGGTCGCGCCTTGGGCGGGGGCCTCTTCGGCGGCAATCTTCGCGAGGCCGAAATCAAGCACCTTGACCCAACCGTCGTGCGTGACCATGACGTTGCTCGGCTTCAGGTCGCGATGAACCACGCCGCGTTCGTGCGCGGCGACAAGCGCGTTGGCAAGCGGCATGGCGAGTTCGAGAACGCGCGAGAGCGGAAGCCCGCCGGGGGTGACGATACGGTCGAGACTCATCCCTTCGACGAGTTCCATCGTCAGGAAGCGAACGCCATCCTCGTCTTCCACCGAGAAGAGCGTGACGATGTTCGGATGCTTGAGTCCCGCGACGGTCCGCGCCTCGCGTTCGAAGCGAGCCAGGCGATCCGGAGAAGCAGCCACCGCCTCGGGGAGGACCTTGATCGCCACTTCGCGGCCGAGACGCGTGTCGCGACCGCGATACACCTCGCCCATTCCCCCCGCGCCGAGGGGCGAGAGGATCTCGTAGGTGCCGAGTCGAGTTCCGGGGGAAAGAGGCATGGGGAACGAGTCTACCGGCCCTGCGACTCCCTGTCAGCAGTCTTGGGCTAGGGGGAACTCAGTTTGAACGACTCCCGCGCGTAGCCGTTGGCCTCGACGATCGCGAAGACCCTGTCCAGCGCCTCCGCGGAGAGGGTGGGCGTGCGAGCGAGGATCCAACCGTACTTCCGATCGGGGGTGCCGACGACGGCCCAGCGGTACTCGGCGTCCAGTCCGATCACCCAGTAATCGCCCCAAAACGGTCTCCATCCGAGAAAACTGACGAAACTCACCTTGAGCTTCGCATCGGTCGCGGAGTCGACGACCTTGGCGACTCCTTTTACGCGATCCTGGCTTCCGTCTTCCTTGAAGCATCGGTTCAGAACGGTGATGCGACCGTCCTCGCTCAGCGTGTATTCGGCGGACGTGCCGCGCGCGCACCGTTTCTGAAAGCGATTCGGAATCTTGGCGATCTCATACCAGCGCCCGGCATAGCGTTCGAGGTCGACGTAGTTCACCGCGGTGACGCGTGGTTTCATGGAATCATCGGAGGCCCACGCCAACGTCGGCGCCGAGAGGGCCGAGAGACAGAGAATGAGCGCGACGATCCCGACGACACGCACGGTCAAGTTCATGATGTTCTCCCGAGAAGTCGCGCTTTGAATTTTGCACCCAGCGACGGCTTCGGGCCCAGGGCGAGCGCGAAGTAGGCATCCGCGAAACCCTTGCCTTTGATCGTTCCCACCGACTTCCCATTGATCTCGACGACGGATCCGCTGGCCGGCTGGTAGGTCAGGGTGATTTCATCGCCGCGATGGAAATCGCGCATCCAGGCGCAGAGAGTCCGAAACTGCGCACGCACTTCATCGCTCGCATCGGGTGAGTTCTCCTCGAGTCCCTTCGTCCAGGCGGAGCAGATCCGCTTGGCGCCGACGCTTCGAAGGAAATGTGACACATACCGGCGCGGCGAATCGGCGCGGAGAATCTTCACGGGATCGCTCTCGGCCCCGCTCACGTAGAGGCCGGCGACCAGGACCGGAAATCCGAACTTTCGGTAGAGAGACATCCCGCGGAGTCTGACGACCCCTCGCTCGACCCGGACCGAGTCCGGCATTTCGACGCCCGCGACAGTCCCCGCACGGGCGGGTGTCGCGAGGAGCAGGGGAGCGAGCAGGAGCCCTGCCGAGATCGAGAATGGAATGCATCGCTTCATGAATATCAACGATAGACGTACCAGCAACTTACTGACACCGAAATTGACGTTACGCGTCGGGCCATTCGGCGATTGGTAGCGTACGGACCGGAGTAGTCGTCCCGTATACTTCGAGCCATGATCGGTGCTCCTCGCCAAAACAAGAAGCCCCGCCACGGTGTGCGGAACGCTCCCGGCTCCCCGGAACGGTGGATCGCCATGCTGCCCGCGCTCCTCGTGGTCGTTTTAAACCTGCCGAGCCTCCTCCTCGGATACTTCTGGGACGACTTCTACTTTCTCACGTTCAAGGGGAGCGGCGACGTCTGGGCGAACTTGCTTCCCGATGCGCACGCCGCCTTCTATCGGCCGATCCCGCTCGGCATCTACTTCAAATTCCTCCGTTTCGTGGATCCCGCGAATGGCATTCTCGGCCACGTCGTGAACCTGGCGGCGCTCCTCGGCGTCGTCGCGCTGCTCGTCTCCCTCGTCACTCGACTCTGCGGTCCTCGCGCGGGGCTTTTCTCGGGGATCGTCTTCGCCCTCTATAGCCAGGTGCCGAGCCTCGTCGCGTGGGTCAGTTGCAGCCAAGATCTCTTCGCCATCCTCTTCGTGGTCGCGGCGTTTCTCCTTCGGCACCGGGGGAAAAACGTCGCGGCTCTCGCCTGCGCGACGGCGGGTCTGCTGTGCAAGGAGCCGGCGCTGGCGGCGTTTCCGGTGCTCTTGTTCTGGGATCGTCTTGTGGGACGGGAGGCCGTCCGCCCGCGTTTCACGTTTCTCGGGTATGGAGCGGTCGCACTCGGCTGGGCGCTGATCCACCCTGGAATTCATCTCCTGGCGGGAAGCGGTTTCAAAAGCGGCGCGACGGGATACGTGGGGATCGAGCATCCCGAGCGCTGGGGCCTCTACTTCGGGCGCTACCTCATGACCCTGATCAATCTGCCTCCTTCGGGACTGTCGACGCCCTGGTGGGTGGAGCGCGCGGGGTACGGCGTCGCGGGGCTGGCGATCGTGGTGGGCGGATTGTGGAGTTTGGATGGGAGGCGGAAGGCCGGCGTGCCCGACGGCTCTCTCTCTCTCGTCCGTGTCGGCTGGATCACGGCCCTCTTCGTGATCCCCGGTCTGCTCATGCCGACGATCTTGGTCAGGCATTGGACGCCCTACTTCGCCTGCCTGCCGGCGCTCGGCGTCGCGATGTTTCTCGGTCCGGTGCTGGCGAAGCAGGGAAGGCTCGTCGCGATCGCCGCACTGGCGGCGTTCTCACTCCTCGGCATCTGGTCCCGCGGAAGCCGCGCGGAGCGGGAGTGGGTGCTGAGCGAACGCGCCATGGTCGAGGCAGCAAGCGCGGTGCGGACGGTGCGCGCGAACGTGAAGAGTCTCGTTCCGAAGTTCCCTCCCGGCGGCCAGGTGGTCCTGTCGTTCGGTACGAGAGGGATTCGGGGGATTCAGAGCGCGCTCATCGACGGCCAGGCCCTAAGCCTCTGGTATCGAGACCCCACGCTCCGGACGGTCACGACGGCCGAGCGACGTTCGGGCGAGGGCACGGAGTCGTTCCTCCGCGTGACGAACGACCTCGACGTTATCGCGCTTGATCTCAAACCGTTCGGCGTGCGCTCCACTAGGCCTGGGCCACCCGACCTTGCGGAAATCGATCAGCCCCTGAACAATTTCGCGCGCGCGCTGGCGGCCGGTGGGGAAACGGAGCGCGCCGTGCATATCATGGAGGGACTGACCCTCATGGAGTCGGGCGACTTGGTCCTCTACAACCGCCGCCTGATCGCGAGCATGTTCCTGGCGGCGGGACGGCGCGCGGAGGCCGAATCTCTTCTCGCGATCACGGCGCCGTTCCCGAAGGAAGTGGCGCAACAATTGGTGACGCGCCTCCTCGCGGACGCGAGCGCCAGCGAAGAACTCGACACGGCGGCGTTCGAAGCCTTCGGCCTTGCGGCGTCCGACCCCGCGACGCTCCGGGGAATCACGCGGAGCCTTCAGCAATCCGGAGCGCTGGCGCAAGCGGCGTGGTTTGCGGAGAAACTGGAGAACGTCGCGCCGGGAGACGAGAGCGCCGCGGAGGTTCGGAAGATCGCCGCCGATCGGGGAGTCGCGCCCCGGAGAGAGCCGCCGAGACGCCTCGCCTCGCCGCACGCGAACGGCTAGGCGCCCACCCGCCGGTTAGAACTCGTAGAGATACCGCTGCGACGGCGACGGATCACCCGGACCGAGACGCACGTAAACAGTCATGCGGTCGCTCGCGCAGATGGTGTTCTTCTTCAATTGGATCCCCGCCAAGAGTTCGTACCGGTGCGTCGAGTCCGCGTCGAAGAACATGAAGTTGTCCGTCTTGGGATCGGGCACGGCGTAATCCTTGAACCACGTGACGAAGACCGCGAGGAGCCGGGGCCGGTAATGGGCGAGGTTCTCCGTCAATTTCCTCTGGGGGGAGATGAGTCCCATCAGATCGACGACGTAGCGTTCGCTGAAATAGGCGATCGCTCCGATGTCGTTCGTCGCCACGATGTCGCCCGGGGCGGTGGCGAGTTTGATGAAGTTCCCGAGCAGACGTTGCATCTTGTTGATGTTCTGAACATTCCACGCATAGCTCTCGGCCTCCCGCGGCACGTAACTCGCTTGCCACAGGAAGCAGGCGATCGCAGCCGTCGCCGCGACGGCCGTGGCGCGGCGTCCCCACCGGCGAGCGACGAAGTCGATGGCGATGGTCGAGAGAATCATGGCGAAGGGGATGACATAGAGGATGTAGCGCTTGTGAGATGCGCTGTGTTCGCGGAACAAGGAGAGCGCGAGCGGAAATCCGATCGCGTAGGCCGCGAGGATCGGCCAGCGCCGAATGGCGACGACCGCGCCGATCAGAAGGAGCACGAGGAAGATGATCGGCTCCTCGAGACGGTCGGTGACGCGATAGGGTACGCCCCAAAGCGCGCCCCACTCTCTCATCATGTTTCCCGTTCGCCCGACGAGATTGATGCCGAAGTGCGCCTTCGCTCCGACCGTCTGGGGCATCCAATGTCCCCCGATCAGATAGTTGAATCCGAAGTACGCGCCGAGAATGGGAAGCGCGATGGCCGCGCGGCGAAGAACGTCGCGTGGCATGGCGATGAGTCCGAGCGCCACGAGAAAGATTCCGTCCGGCCGCGCCCAGACACCGATACTCCAGAAGAGTACCGCCAGGCCCGGCTTCGCGCGCACGTAGAAGGCGAGTCCGACGCTGACGAGCAGGAGGTAGAGCGGAATCTCCATGCCGGAGAGCATCCCCCAGAGAAGCGAGGGGGACGTGACGACCAGGAGCGCGGCGACGAGCGAGAGGAAGCGCCGGCCCGGAAGGAGTGCAAGGACCGTGGCGTAGATCGCGACGCCCGCGCCGATCTGGCAGGCGATCCCGAAGACCTTGGCGCTCCAGACGACCTCGTGGAACAGCATGTAGAAGAGCGCGATGAAGAACGTGTAAAGCGGTCCCGTCGCGCCCGCCACCGGCTCTCCGGGATTGAACGCGAAACCGTGCCCCGTGGCGAGATTTCGCGCCATCACCGCATAGATCCAGGAGTCGTCGAGCGCGAAGCCCCACTCTTCGGCGATCCGCTTCTCCTGCGTCAAGAAAAGCCACGCCGCGGCGATCGTGAAGGCCGCGATCACGACGGCGACGTTCGGAAGCGTCCAGAGGTTGGCGCGCGGCGGGGCTTCCTTCTTCTTACCGGGCATGGGACCCTTTCGGATCGGGCGGTACGACGAATGAGGTCGGTGCGAATCCTATCAGTACCGGTTTCGCTCCGCCACCGCGACGCCACGGGAGAAACCCGTTGACCCCGCGCGCACCGGCTCCCTAACGTCCCGCGCATGCTCGGTCGCCTCCGCACGCTCCTTCTCGGGTGTCTCGTCGTCGCGGCCGCCGTCATCCCTTACGCGCGCACGCTCGACTACCGATTCGTGTGGGATGACGGCTATGTCGTCGGACCGCACCTCGACGTCCGCGGCCCAGGCGATCTGGTCCGACTCTGGAACCTGCCGTTCGACAAGCTCCTGAACGACCAGGTGATGACGCGAACCTACTTCCGCCCCTCGGTTCTCTACTCCTTGGCGCTCGATCGCGCGGTTTCCGGAGAGAATCCGCGCGGCTTCCACGTCACAAACCTTCTGCTCTATGCGGCGGTCTGTCTCTTCCTCTGGCTCTTCGCGTGGGAACTCTCCGGGCGACCGGTGGCCGCGGCGCTCGGCGCGATCCTCTTCGCGCTTCATCCGACGCATCCGGAGAGCGTGGCCTTCATCTCCGGACGAACCGACGTCCAGGGCGCGCTCTTTCTCTTCGCGGGGCTTTGGGCCGCGGTGAGATTCGGCCCCGCGATCGCGGAGCCGTCCCGAAAGCTCCTGCCGGCGGCGTTACTCCTTCTACCGGGACTCTTCTCGAAGGAGGTCGCGCTCTTCGGCGCCCCTCTCGTCGTGTTGGCCTTGTGGATCCGCGAAAGGGATCTCTCCCCCGCGTCACTCGCGCGCGCTTCGATTCCGGTCGCGGCAGTGTCGCTCTTCTATCTCGGCTGCCGTTTCGCGGTCCTGGGGTCGAATCCGATGCCGACCGTGACGCCAGTCGAGGGCGCCGTGGCGCAGATCCTCACCAGCGTGGCGGTTGTGGCGCGCTACATGCCGCTCCTCCTCGTTCCCATTCACCTATCGGCACGCCACGAGATCGTGGAAGTCCATCACCCCGACCTTGTATTCGCGGCGGGGTTGTTGTTGCTCGCGGCCATGGGCGCCGGAACCTGGATTCTGGTGAGGAAGCGCTCGGCGTGGTCGGTGCCGCTCGCGCTCTTCGCGGCGACGCTCCTTCCGGTCTGCTATGTGCGGCTTCTGTCCGGCGCCATCGTCGCGGAGCGATTCCTCTTCGTTCCGAGCGGCGCCCTCGCGATCGCGATCGCGCTGCTGCCGGCCATCCTGACTCGGCGAGCGCCCGCCCCGCCTTCGCCCCGAGACGCGGGTGGCGTATTCCTCCTCGCGGGGAGCGCGGTGGCGCTCTGGCTCGCGGTTTTACTCTGGCCCCGGGTATCGGTCTGGAAGGACGACGGCGGCTTGTTCAACTCGATGCTTCGGGATTCGCCCGAGTCGCCCCACATCCACGCGATCGTGGGCGGCTGGTATTACCGCCAGCACGACTTCGAGCGCTCCGCGATCCACTACCGCTGGGCCATTCGCCACGCGCCCGAGCGCGCCGGGGAACTCCTCTTCAATCTCGGCGCCGCGGAAAACGACATGGGGGAGGTCGACTCCGCGTTCGTGCATATTCGGGCGGTGAACGCGCTCCGACCCGAATTCGGCCAAGGTTGGTTCGCGCTCGGGAATCTCTATCTCCGAACGGACCAGCCCGATTCCGCCCTCGCCGCCTACCGGCGCGCGCTACGCCTGACACCGAGTCTCGCGCAGGCGGAGAACAATAGTGGAGCCATCCACGAGCGGGCGGGTCGAAACGAGGAGGCGCTGGCGGCCTATCGGCGCGCGCTCTTGGCGCTCCCCGATTTCCCCGAGGCGAGGAACAATCTCAAACGGCTGAGTGCGGAGATGGGCCGTCCTTCGGGGATCGACTCGCTCGGCGCGCACTCCGCTTCGGGGCGTTGACGGGCGCTCCCCGTCGCATGACGGAAATTCCCCGCGGCGCCCGCCGGGAGGGCATACTCCCCCCCACGAGTGACCGGCGCCGCGCCGCGGCCGCCAGGTAGCGTCCGGGGGGACCGATGGACCCGCTGATCGGGAAGACGCTCTCGCACTATCGCATCGTCGAACAGATCGGCGCCGGCGGCATGGGCGTCGTCTACCGCGCCGAGGATGAGCGGCTCCATCGAGACGTCGCGCTCAAGGTCCTTCCATCCGGTCTCCTTCAAAGCGAGCCCGCACGGCGCCGCTTCCGTCGCGAAGCCCATGCGCTATCCCGGATCTCCCATCCCCACATCAGCACGATCCTCGATTTCGATACCGATGCCGGGCACGATTTTCTCGTGATGGAATTCGTCGCCGGCGTGACGCTTGCGAAGAAACTGGAGGCGGGGCCGCTGCCGCCTGCCGAGGTTCTGGACGTGGGCCGCCAGGTCGCGCAAGGCCTCGAAGAAGCCCATGAGCGAGGGATCGTTCACCGCGATCTGAAACCGGCGAACGTGATGGTGACGCCGAAGGGGTGGATCAAGATCCTCGACTTCGGCGTGGCGAAACTCACCGGCGTGGCCGAAGAGGCATCCACCGAGCACGCGAGCATCACGGAATCGAACGCGGTCGTCGGGACGATCGCCTACATGGCGCCGGAGCAGCTCCAAGGAGGGGAGATCGACGCGCGCACCGATCTTCACGCGCTTGGAGCCGTGCTCTACGAGGCGGCCACGGGCGTCCGTGCGTTCACCGGCGACAGCGTGGGAACCCTGGTGGAGGCGATCCTCCACCGGCGCCCGGCTCCTCCGAGCAGCCGTGCTCCGGCGCTCTCTCCCGAGTTCGACCAACTCATCGGGCGCGCTCTCGAGAAGGAACCCGAACGCCGCTTCGCCGACGCCGGAGAGATGGTGCGCGCGCTCGCCGCCATCGGTTCATCCGGCGGGAGCGGTACGACGACCAGTCCCGGGACCGGTAGACGCAAGCAGAGTGCGCGGCGCCGGGCTCTCTTTGTCGCGGTGGGTGCGGCTGTCGTCGTGGGCGCGCTCGCGTTTCTGCTCGGGGGCTCTCGCCTGCTCCGTCGGGACGCTCCGAAGCCCGGCCTTCTGGGTATTGCCATTCTCCCGCTTCAAAACCTAAGCGGGGATCCCGCCGAGGATTTCTTCGCCGAGGGGATGACGGAGGCGATCACGACACAGTTGGCGCAAGTCGCGGGTCTCCGAGTGATTTCCCCCGGGTCCAGCGCTGCCGCCCTCAAAGCGGGAAAGGGGCTTCGCGAAATCGGAAGCCGTCTCGGCGTGGACGCCCTGGTGGAGGGAAGCATCGTGCGGTCGGCGACCCGGCTCCGCGTGACGGCGAAACTCGTGGACGCGCCGCACGAGCGCTACGTCTGGGCGCAGAGCTATGAGCGGGAATCGGGCGACGTGATCGCGCTCCAGGGCGAGTTGGCCCTCGCCATCGCGCAGCAGGTTCGAACCCATCTCTCGCCGGCGGACTCGTCGCGACTTTCGGGAGGCGGCTCCGTCCGCCCGGATGCCTACGAGGCGTATCTGCGCGGCCGATACTTCTGGAATCGAAGGAGCAAGGAGAGCATCGAGAAGGCGCTCGGCTACTTCCAGCGCGCGATCGAGATCGACCCTCGCTACGCCGCGGCTTACGCGGGGCTCGCCGACGTCTACGCCGTCTACGATCTTTACACGGGCGCGGCGCCGACATGGTCATTCCCGCGGGCGCGCGCCGCCGCGCTTCAAGCGATCGCCCTCGACGGAAACCTCGCCGAAGCGCACGCCGCGCTGGGAAGGGTGCTCCTTCACTACGAGTGGGACTTTCCTCGCGCCGAGGTTGAATTTCGTCGCGCCATCGAGCTCAATCCCAGCTATGCCACGGCTCATCATTGGTACTCGATCTATTTGCGCGACGTCGGCCGCCCCGAGGCGGCGATTGCCGAGGCAGGGTATGCCGTGTCGAGGGATCCGCTCTCGCTCATCATCAAGACGAATCTAGGCGACACCTACTTCTACGCGCGACGCTTCGACGCGGCGGTGGCTCAGCTTCGCGATGCGCTCGCGCTCGACTCGACCTTCGCGCCGGCCCACCTCTACCTCGGAAATGCGCTCGCGCAGTCGGGCAGGCTCGCCGAGGGTCTTGCCTCCATCGAGCGGGCCCGCACCCTCACCGAGGACAGCGCCTACGGTCTCGGCGCCCTCGGCTACGTGGCGGCACGAAGCGGCGACCGGGCTCGCGCGCGCGGGGTGGTCGCGTCCCTTACGGTGCTTCATGGAGTCGGGCGGGCGCGAGCCCTGGACCTGGCCCTCGTCTACGCGGGGCTCGGGGAAGTGGAGCCGGCTCTCGCATGGCTCGAGCGCGCCTACACCGAACGCTCCGGGCTGAACGACCTCGCCGTCGACCCGAGATTCGACTCGATTCGCCGCGCCGCGCGCTTCCGGGCGCTTCTGGGGCGGATCGGGCTAGAGCCTCAGGTAGTGGCCCACCCATAGGGTCATGAATCGCAGACGGTGCTCTTCACTGCCCGGCGTTTCGGGCGGGCCGGCGGCATCGTGGAATCGAAGCGAGATGTCGAGAGCCAGTTTCGGCCGCAGGTAGTACTCGAAGCCCGCCGCGATGTTTTCGCCGAACCCCCAGCCCGATTCGAGAATTCTGTAATTTGTGTTCGGCACGCGTTGCCTCGATTCCCATCCGTAGGCGCCGATCCCGACAGAAGCGTAGGGACGAATGCGTCCCTCCGGTCCATGCACGACCGCCTGGAGCGTAAAGGGGTAGACGAAGAACGTGCCGGCCCCTCGCTCCTCGCTTCGGAAGCGCTGGTACCCGGCCATCATCTCCAATCCGCCGGCGCGAGCCTTGACCCAGAAGTTTCTCCAGAGCAGGAAGCCGGCCGAGTTTCGGTAGTCGTCGCCGAATCGACCGCGCGGAAACGCGACGCTCGCCCCGAGAATGGGAGAACCGATGCCGCGCTCGGCCCAGCCGCTTCGTGGTCCGAGCCCCAAGCGCTCGAGCTCATGCCGCTCCAGCAATCCCCGCGAATCGTTCACGAGACGCGGATAGCGGAACGCGTAGAGGTAGTACCAGGGCTGGAAGAGATCTTCGACGTACGACTGAATGCGCGGGACGCGCCGCACCGTGAACGACGAGTAGCCGATTCCCGGGGCGGGGCGATTCCACCCCGAGTTGAAGGCGGGTCCGAAGGGCGCGCGGTTTCCCACGTCGGCCATACGCATGGCGCTCCCGATCGACGGCGCGCTCGGAAATCCCCAGCGCGCCGGGAGAAGAAGCCAGAGCCACTCGCGGAGGACTTCGGGATTCTTGCGATAGTCGATGCGACTCGGCTCGGGGGTCAGGACGACGTTGAAGTCGCCATGGTCGAGCACCCGCGTCGATTCGGCATCGGCCTTCGACACGCTTTCCGTGAAGCCCAGTCCCGCCACGGCCTCCCATTCGCCCGCGTAGGGGTAGTTCCCGTGCGAGCCGGAGTTTCGATCGCCCGTGAGGCGTCGCATCGGGCCGTTCAAGATCGCGTTGGCCCTCCCGCCGACGTAGACGACCGGATGAGTGCCATCGACGATCTCTGGGGCGTAGTGACCGCTCGGCAGTCGTACGCTTCGATTGTGGAAAAAGTAATGCACCTCCTCGACCGAGTCGCCGCTTGGGGCGATGACGACGTTGACGTGCTCCCAGTCCCCCTCGTGGTTGCCGAGGTAGTCGTTGAACGGATAGAAGTACCAGTACTGGATGACGACGCGCCCTTCCGCTTCGAGCGAGGGATGGGCGATGACCGTTGGCGTCCCCCAGGCCGCGCCGTCCGGGCCGGACCGGATGCCGGCGTACGTCTCCCACCATTCCCGCGGAGTCCTCCCCGGAAAATCGAAGTACCAGACTTTTAATTCATCGATCGGGCTCCGATACTCGACCGCCGATTCGAGGAGACGCACAAGCGAATCGGGACTCGCCGATCGAAGATCCACCGCGACCGAGCGGCTGAAGCGATAGGGCGACGCGGCGATTTCATCGATGTGGAGCGTGTCGTCGAACAGGCGCGGGTCGGTTGGGATCAGCTGAAATTTCCGACCCGCACGCGATACCTCGTCGCCGCGAGGGAGAACCAGCGTCGGGGCGAACCGGCGGACCATCGACTCGAGTTCCGGCCGGCGCGATCGCGCGATGCCATCGCCGTGGTAACTCTCTTCGATGGCGCCGAAGAGGGAATCGGTGGCTTCACGAGCCATCACCATGGGAGGGCGCTGATCGGGGTGGATGAGTTGCAGGTAGCCGGTGCGTTGATCGCGCGTCGCGGCGCAGCCGCCGAAGGTGGCGATCGCCGCGAGCGCCAGGAGCCAAGCCGAGGCCGCGCGGGTCCGAAACCTCGTGGACATGGTCCAACCCTCTCGGCCGCGGCGGCGATGGATCGCGCTCCGATCCAATGGTCCGCGAGTATAGTACGAGGCGCGAATGCTCACGTCGTTCGTCGACGAGCCCGAGCGGGTCACCACGGTGCAAGTGGCGGAGCGGCTGGCGGTCCCCACGGATCCGGCCGAGCGGGTGATCGGTGGATCGACTTAGCCTTCAAACTGCTATGCTACATCATTTTAGCTCGTTCATAAGCGAGAGGTGAAAACGACTCTCTTGACCATATTTAACCATTAGGTTAAATTAACACCGCGATGCAGCCGACCCATGCCGACACCCTCGATGCCACCTTCTCTGCCCTGGCCCACCCGGCCCGCCGCGCGATCCTCGCGCGGCTCTCCTCGGGGGAGGCTTCGGTGACCGAACTCGCGCTCCCGTTCGAGATGACGCTCCCCGCGGTCTCCAAGCACCTGAAGGTGCTCGAGCGCGCCGGGTTGATCTCGCGCGGCCGGGACGCGCAGTGGCGGCCATGCCGCATTCATGCGGCGCCGCTTCGGGACGTTTCGGATTGGGTGGAGCCATATCGCCGACTCTGGGACGAGCGCCTCGATCGATTGGAGATGTATCTTCGCGACCTCAACGCGCAGGAGAAGCAAGATGACAACAGCGAACCGAAGTAATCCGAGCGGTGCGACCGATTCCACATTGAAGCCGTCGTCCGCCCCGGCGTCCGACCGCGAGTTCCTGATCTCGCGCGTGTTCGACGCACCGCGATCGCTCGTCTTCCGGTCGTGGGTCGAGCCGGCGCGGATGGCGCGTTGGTGGGGGCCCGAGGGGATGACGAATCCGGTCTGTGAACTCGATGTCCGCCCGGGCGGCGCCTATCGCATCGTCATGCGTTCTCCCGAGGGCGCCGAGTACCCAATCAGCGGGAAGTTTCGCGAGATCGTGGAACCCGAGCGGCTCGTCATGACGATGGATGTCTCCGAGCATCCTCCAGAGTGGCACGACATGATTCGCCCGAACCGCGCGAAGGGGGACGACAATCCGGCCGGTGAACTCCTCACGACGGTCCTCTTCGAGGAGATCGACGGGAAGACGAAACTCACCGTTCGCACCTTCTTCGAGACGGCGGCCATCCGGGAGGCGATGGTCAAGATGGGGATGAACGAAGGGTGGTCTTCGAGTCTGGTGCGTCTCACGGCGCTCTTGGCGGACCGATGAATACGAGCCGATTCGTGCCGATCGCAACCTTCCTCCTTCGAGTCGTCGCGGGACTTCTCTTCTTCCAGGCCGGAAGCATGAAACATCTCGGATGGTTCGGAGGAATTCCCGGGTCCGACGGTCATCCGGTCGCGTTGCTCACTCAGGTGGGGATCGGTGGAGCGCTGGAGTTCTACGGCGGGCTCGCGATTCTCCTTGGGCTCTTCACACGTCCCGTCGCGTTCATCCTTTGCGGCGAAATGGCGGTGGCGTACTGGCAGTTTCACGCCCCGAAGGGCATGTGGCCGATCCAGAACCACGGCGAAGCAGCCGTCCTGTTCTGCTTCATCTTCCTCTATCTGGCCATGATGGGCGGAGGGGAATGGAGCCTCGATGCGTTCCGACATCGCGCCGGCAAGCAAGCGAGTCCGGGTAAATCGTGACCGCAACGGGCGCTCCTCAGGTATTCTCCCGTGGTGCGGGCCGGGTATCCCGAGCCGCCAGCCATAGGAGGGTTTTATGAAGAACCTGAATTCGGGTTTCAATTCGAGTCGCGCCGTGGCCGCCGTCGCGCTCATCGCCGCGTTGGCGAGCAGCGGATGCGGCAAGGGCACCGCGGAGGCGGACAAGGAGAAGTCGGAGACGATCCTCTCCGGTACGACCATCGTCGCCGCGCTTCAGAACACCATCGACACGGGGTCGAACCATGCCGGCGACAAGATCTCGCTTCGCACGCTCGAGGATGTGCGCGTGAATGAGATGAGCGTCATTCCCTCGGGCGCCACGATCAACGGCGAAGTGACGCATGCGGAAGGAGTCGGCCGCATCAAGGGAGGCGCGGAGCTGACGCTTCGCTTCACGGAGCTCGTCATGCCCGACGGAAAGAGCTACGCGATTTCGGCCGAGCCGTTCCGCGTACAGGGAAAGAGTGAAGGGAAGTCGAGCGCGCTCCAGATCGGCGGCGGTGCGGTGGCGGGCGGCGTGCTCGGCGGCCTGCTCGGCGGTAAAGACGATATCGCCAAGGGCGCGGTGGCCGGAGCGGTCATCGGGACGGGCGTGGCGATCGCCACGAAGGGCGATCAGATCGTGCTGCCGGCGGGCCAGAAGATGAAGGTCACGCTCAACGCGCCGGTCACGGTGGTCACGAAGCCGGCGGTCACCTCCTAGTCGACGCACAACGGGATTAACGTAGATGTCGGGCCCCGGCGGCGAGAGTCGCCGGGGCCTTGTCGCGTTTCACGAAGATCGGGCAGTTAAGAACAAATTCCTGCTCATTTGTACCCAACAGACACAGCTCTGGATCAACCAAGGCGCTCCCCCGTAACGATTTACCTTCAGGCACGTCTCCTGCTATCTACCTTTTCGAAGCACTCTCGTAGCGCGCTCGCGGGGGCGAGTGCGTCCAGCTCTTCGGCCACACACCACGATAGGCAACGAAAGGGAGAGTGGCGATGCATCTGCGCCGCTTCATTCAAATAGGCTGCCTCGGGGCGGCCGTCGGCCTCATGCCGCCGGCCCGGCCCGCGTCGGCCGCGGCCATCGCCGGCGATGCGACTCAGCTCGCCGCGCTCGGCGTCGCGCGCATGTCGCGCGAGACCCCTCAAAAAGTTACCTCTCGGGACGGCAGCGTGAGCGTCCTCCTGTCGCTCGACGGCGCGAGCGTTGAACTCGCGCTCCATCCCTATTCGCTTCGAAAGGCGAGCGCGCAGGCCTTCGTGGAAGGCCCGGGTGGTGTGCGCACGGCCATCGAACTACCGCCGACCAAGACCTACCGCGGCGTGGTGAGCGGCGACGCGACCGGCATTGTGGCGGCCACGCTCGAGGGCGAGGCGCTCCGCGCTCGAATCATCCTCGACGACGGAAGCGACTGGTATGTCCAGCCGCTCGTGGGCGGACTCGCTGGAGAGCATGCGATCTACCGCGGGGCAGACGTGACCGAATCAGCCGGCACCTGCGCGGCCGACGGCACGGTCGAGACGACCTCGCGCGTTCCCCTGACCGCCGCCCAGGCTCAATCGAGCGGCTGCGTCGATGCCGACATCGCGATCGAAGCCGACTACGCCTACTACACGTGGAACGCCAGTTCCTCGACACAGACGATCAGCGACATCGACGCCGTCATGAACTCGGTGGAACTGATCTTCTCGCGCGACGCGAAGATCGGTTACAAGATCACGAACTACCTCATCCAGACGACGAGCGGGAAGTACCCCTCGACCGATCCGAATACGAAGATGAATCAGTTCCAAGCGTGGTGGAATGCGAATCAGGGCTCGGTCGTGCGCGACCTGGCGCACCTGATGACCGGCCCGCTGAACAACGGGCAGCTCGGCGTCGCCTATTATTCCGTCATCTGCACCACGAGCCAGGCGTACGGCATCTCGAACTCGACCTGGAGCAACACGTGGGCGAACCGGGTCGGCGTCGTGGCTCATGAACTCGGGCACAATTGGGGCGCGACGCACTGCAACGGACTTGCCGACTGCTGGCTGATGTGCGCGAACATCGGCAGTTGCGGCAACGACGCGACGAAGTTCAGCCCGAGCTCCATTCGGGAAATCGAAACGTACCGCACGCAGAACGGCGCTTGCCTTGCGGCGGGGAGCGGCACCGCGACGGCGCTGAATCCCACGGCGCGTGACGATCGCGCGGTCGTGCTGCGCGGGAGTTCGGGCACCCTCAACGTCCTCGCCAACGACTTCGACCCGAACTGCCAGACGATCACGGTGGGGAGTTTCCCGTCCACCACCCCGAAAGGCGCGGCGATCACGGCCTCCGGTGACAATCTCGTCTTCACTCCGGCCGCGGGCTTCGTCGGGACCGACACCTTCCAGTACACCGTGCGCGACGCCGGCGGCGCGCAGAGCACCGCGACCGTCACGGTCGACGTGCAGGATTACACGGCACCCGACGCCGCCACCGGCGCGGTGGCCGGGCTTCAGGCGCGCTACTACTACGTGCCGGCGCTCGACGGAAACCTCGGCTCCATGCCGACGCTCTCGAACCCGTTCAAGATCGAGACCGTGCCCTCGCTCCTCTTCGCCACGACGGATGGCGCCGTCGGAGAGAGCGGATTGAAGGACAAGATGGCCGCGCGCTGCACCGGCACCATGAAAGTGTCGAGCGCCGCCACGTACACGTTTTACCTGACCGCGAGCGACGGCGCGAAGCTCTACATCGATAACGTGCTTCGCGTGGACAACGACGGCCTTCACGGAATCCAGGAACGCTCCGCGGGCGTCTCCCTGACTTCCGGCGCGCATGACATGCGGATCGACTACTACGAAGAGACCGGGACCGCCGGGCTTCGCCTCGAAATCGCAGGCGGTGGAATGTCCCGGATCGACATTCCGGCTTCCATGTGGGCCTCGCCCGGCGTCCAGATCGCCTACTACCAGCTCGACTCGCACCTGGTGCCGCCGCTCGCGGCGCTCGTTCCCGAGCGGACGCAGGCGATCACCTCGATCAACTACCCCTTCTCCTGGGGCAACTTCGCGGGAAGCAACCGCTCGCTGGACGTCGGCGCGACCTACGAGGGATTCATCACGGTTCCGACCGACAACATCTACACCTTTGAGGTGACTTCGGAGGACGGCTCCAAGTTCTCCATCGGCGATCAGATCGTGATCGACAACGACGGCTACCATAACCGCGTGGCCCTCGCCGGGTCGCGCGCGCTTCGCGCCGGGCCGCACAAATTCCGGCTCGACTACTTCGCTCGCGACGGCGGCTGCGCGCTGGTCCTCAAGGTCTCGAGCAGCACCGTACCGAGCCAGGTCGTACCGGCGTCGTGGTTCAGCCATCTCACGACGTATCACGTGCCGACCGACTACGCGACTATCGGCGCCGGCATTGCGGCAGCGCCGGCGAACTCGATGGTCTGGGTGGCCGCGGGCACCTACACGGGGACGGGGAACAAGAACCTCGATCTGGGGAACAAGGCCCTCACGCTCCTCGGCGGTGGCGGGCCGAGCCTGACGGTGCTCGACGCTCAGAGCTCGGGTCGCTTGTTCAACTTCGTGAACCATTCGGCGTCCGGCGCGGTCATCGAGGGCTTCGCGATCACCCGCGGAAGCACGACCTCCGGCGTGGGCGGCGCGATGCTGTTCAGCAATAGCAACCTGACCGTCAGAAACTGTACCATCGAAGGAAACATGAACACCGGCCTTGGCGGCGCGCTCGGGTTTAGCGGTACGTCGACGCCAACCTTCGACGGCTGCGTGATCTCCGGCAATCACTCCGACACCGGCGGCGGCGCCATGTACGCCGACGCCGGGTCTCACCCCTCCTTCGTCGCCTGCACGGTCAGCGGCAATTTCACCGACACGGTCGGTGGCGGCGCGTACGTCGCCAACGGCGGCCGCGTCACGTTCGATCGAAGCATCGTCTGGGGAAATAGCGCGACGACCAACGGAAGCGAGGCCTGGACGGCCGGTGCCACGAGCACCGTGGAGTTCGCTTGCTCGGACGTTCGAAGCGCCGCGGTCGGAGGAGGCGGAAGCGAAGTGTTCGCCTCCTCCGTCATCATCAGCGATCCGCTCTTCTGCGTTCCCATCCCCAGCGCCCAGGCGCCCACGACTTTCGGAAGTTACCGCGTTGTCGGCGGGTCGCCGGTCCTCGCCGCCTCCGTCGCGTGCGGCAAGACGATGGGCGCTCGCGGGCAAGGCTGCACGACGACCGTGACCGGCGTGGACGACGTGCCGGTGGCGCGCGGCACGAGGCTGGAACAGAACGCGCCGAACCCCTTCAATCCGGTGACGCGGATCAACTTCTCGATCGAGCACGGCGGCCGGACGACGCTCCGGATCTTCGACGTGGCGGGGCGGTTGGTTTCGACACTCGTGGACCGCGATCTTCCGGCGGGGCCGCAGAGCGTCACCTGGCGCGGCATGGATGCGCAGGGCCGACAGATCGCCACCGGCGTCTACTTCTACGAACTCCGAACCGGCGGCCAGGCGATGACGAGGAGCATGGTGCTGTTGAAGTAGGGCGAGCGGGTCAGGCGATCTGCTTCAGCATCGCCTCGTTGGTGGGGAACTGCTCGAGCGCCTTCCGTAGATCCAGAATCGCCTGCTTCGGCGGAGAGTCGAGCAGCCGGCGGCGGAGGCGGTTCACCTTCTCGATATCCGTCGCGGAGTAGAGGAGCTCGTCCTTCCGCGTGCCGGTCTTCGCGATATTGATGGCCGGGAAGACTCGCTGGTCCGCGAGCGCCCGGTCGAGCACGATCTCGCTGTTTCCCGTCCCCTTGAACTCCTCGAAGATCATGTCATCCATTCGCGAGCCGGTTTCGACCAGCGCCGTCGCGAGGACGGTGATCGATCCGCCATTTTCCACGTTTCTCGCCATCCCGAAAAACTTCCGCGGTATCTCCAGCGCGCGGGAGTCGAGTCCGCCGCTCATCGTCCGCCCTGAATCCGACCCATGCGAGTTGAACGCCCGTCCCATGCGCGTGATGCTGTCGACCAGCACCACCACGTCGTGCCCGCACTCGAGCTCGCAACGGACCTGGCCCATGCACATGTTCGCCACGTGCACGTGCTCGTCGAGCGACTGGTCGCTGCTGCTGGCCAACACCTCGGCCGGCACCTTCCGCCGGAAATGCGTCACTTCCTCGGGCCGTTCGTCGATGAGCAGAACCACCACGCGCGTCTCGGGCGCGTCGGCATGGATGGCGATCGCGAGGTCCTCGAGCAGCTGGGTTTTTCCGGCTTTCGGCGGCGAGACGATGAGGCCGCGCGTCCCGCGCCCCATGGGGGCGACGAGGTCGATGATCCGCATCGAGACGTTACCGCCCGTTCCGAGTCGGAATCGCTTATCGGGATTCGTGGCGACCAATTTTGTGAATGGAATCCTTGCCCGAAATGCCTCGGGGGCCAGACCGCAAATGGTATCGACGCCCTCGAGGCGGGGCCCCTGCTTCGTCGGCTGTGCGGGACCGGTGACGCTCGCGCCCGTCGTGAGGCCGTAGCGGTTGATGATCGCCTCGGGCACGAAGGGATCGCCGGAGAAGGGTGCGAAGGAGCGGGCGGGATCGCGGAGATAGCCGCCGCCGCGGTGCATCACTTCGAGAATACCGGAGACGGACGTCGGCACGGTGGCGCTTCCAAGGTGGGTGGGTGAAGGGCAGGCAGGTTCTACGCGAGATCGTAACCGCGCTGCCAAAGGGTAAAGCGATCGTCGCTCCCGCGGGCACAGGCGTGGGGTCGGCGGATCGAGATGATCCTAGATGGTTTGGATGTCTGGCTGCAACAAGAATGGCCCGGCCCCCTGCGAAGCCGGGTCGGGCCTGCCGCGGGCAAATGGGCGGCCTTTCGGTAGAGCCGCCCCGTCGCGTCCGCCACTGGCCTACCATAGGGCTCGCGCCCCCTCGCCAATTCCTCTATCCTTTCTTGTCTGCGAAATGCATTCCACACCCCGACGACGAGCACGAGGACCACGCCGAGATGATCGGGAAGAAGCTCCGCGCCTACGAAATTACCGAAGAGATCGGCTCCGGCGGCATGGCCACCGTTTACCGCGCCTACCAGCCGAGCATGGACCGCCACGTCGCCGTGAAGGTCATTCGCTCGTCGATCCTCCACGACCCCTCGCTCCGCGAGCGCTTCCAACGCGAGGCTCGGCTGATCGCCCGCCTCGAGCACCCGCATCTCTTGCCGGTCTACGACTTCGACAGCGATCACGAGCCGCCCTACATCGTGATGCGCTATCTCGAGGGCGGTACGCTGAAGCAGGTGCAGCAGCGGGGCGGGATCCCGCGCGACGAACTCCTCTACATCCTCCAGCAACTCGCCGGCGCGCTCGACTACGCACACCGCCAGGGCGTCGTCCATCGCGACCTGAAGCCCTCGAACGTGATGATCGACAAGGAAGGGAACGCATTCCTCACCGACTTCGGCATCGCGCGAGCGTCCGGCGCGGAGAAGGATCTGACCGGCACCGGACTCATGATCGGAACGCCTGGCTACATGGCGCCCGAGCAGGCTCGCGGCGACGGACAGATCGACAAGGCCGCCGACATCTATTCTCTCGGCGTGATGGCGTTCGAGATTCTCACCGGGCGCCAGCCGTACGAGAGCGAGAGCGCGTTCGACGTGATCCTCGCGCACATGAACAGTCCCATTCCTCGCGCCAGCGAGTGGCAGCGCGACATCCCGAAGTCGGTCGACGCGGTGCTGGCCCGGGCGCTCGCGAAGGCGAAGGCGGATCGGCATCCGACCGCGACGGCCTTCGTGGAGGAGCTGGCGAAGGCGCTCAAGCTCAAGCCGAGCAGCGCGCCGGCCGCCCTCCAATCGATGACGCAGACGATTTCCGTCGATCAGCTGGCGGCCCGCCAAGCGAACAAGGACGCCGCGGAGACGCCGAGTTCCTCCACGCCCTCCGACCAACAGCGGCAGATGACCGCCGTCTCGGTGGACGTTAAGGAGTTCGCCGAGATTCTCTACGAGAGCGGCGCCGACGCGGAGCGCGTTCGCTCCACGATGGAGTCGCTCTGGAGCGGATTCGCCAAGATCGCGGCCGAATCGGGCGGGGTCATTCACAGCCGCACGGACGAGACGGGGCTCGCGCTCTGGGGCCGCGACCGGGCGCGCGAGGACGACTCGGAGAACGCGATTCGGGGCGCGCTCCTCATGCGCGATCGTGCCCTCACCGACGCGAGGTCGGTCCTCGGCAAGAGTTGGGAACCGAGCGAGGAAAATCCGCTGCCTTTCACGGCGGGGATCACGACCGGTCCCGTGCTCCTCGAGCGGGAGTCCGACTCCGGAACCTACACCGCGTCGGGCGCGCCGATCACGCTGGCGGGCCGCCTCAAGGAGGCGGCGCCGGCAGGTGGAGTTCTCGTCGCGCACGAAACGTACACGCTCGTTCGTGGCGTGTTCACGGTCACGGCCGCCGATCCCGTCCGCGTTCGGGGGCGGAAGGAACCGCTCGAAGTTTACCTCGTGACGCAGGTGAAGCCGCGCGCCTTCCGGCTTCGCGCCCGGGGGATCGAAGGCGTCGAGACGAAGATGATCGGAAGGGAGATCGAACTCCGCCTGCTTCAAGAAGCGCTGACGCTGACGCTCGAGGACGGCGAGACGCAAGTCGTGACGGTCGTGGGGGAAGCGGGCGTCGGGAAATCGCGACTCCTCTACGAATTCAGCAGCTGGATGGATCTCCAGGAACAGACGGTCTGGTTCTTCCAGGCGCGCGCCACCCAGCCCTCGATGCTCCAGCCCTACTCGCTCACGCGCGATCTCTTCTCCTTCCGCTTCCGGATCCTCGACTCCGATCCGCTCACCCAGGTGCACGAGAAATTCGTGAAGGGGATCGAGGGTTTCCTCGGCGAGGGGTCGACGCGCAAGGCGTATTTGATCGGGCAGTTGGTCGGATTCGACTTCTCCGACAAGCCCGAGGTGGAATCGGCGCTCCAAGACGCCGATTCGTTCCGCCGCACGGCGCAGCAATTTCTCGGAGAGTTCTTCACATCGGCCTCGAAGACGAATCCCGTGGTTCTTCACATCGAGGACATCCACTGGGCCGACGACCGCTCGCTCGATCTCATCAACACTCTCGTGCGGGAGAACACGGAACTCCCGCTCTTCGTGCTCTGCATGTCGCGGCCGAGCCTCTACGAGCGGCGCCCGCAGTGGGGCGAGGGGCAGCGATTCCACGAACGAATCCAGCTGGAACCGCTCTCGCAGCTCTCGAGCCGCCGCCTCGTTCGCGAACTCCTGAAGAACGTCCCCGAGGTGCCGACGGCGCTCCGCGATCTCGTCGTGGACCGCGCCGACGGGAATCCGTTCTACATCGAGGAGCTGATCAAAGCGCTGATCGACGATCGCGTGATTCTGAAGGGCGAGGAGGCATGGTCGGTGGACACATCCCGCCTCTCGACCGTGCGCGTCCCGGCCACTCTGACCGGCGTGTTGCAGGCGCGCCTCGACACGCTTCCGGTGCCGCTCCATCAGTTGCTGCAGCGTGCCTCGGTCGTGGGGCGAATCTTCTGGGATGCGGCCGCGGTGCGCCTGAGCCAAGAGGCGGCGGGCGTTTCACCGGACGACGTGCACGCGATGTTGGAAGACCTTCGCGGTCGGGAAATGATCCTGCAGCGAGAGGAGTCAGGATTCGCGGGCACGCTCGAGTACGTCTTCCGTCATGCGATCCTTCGCGACGTCACGTACGAGACGGTGGTTCCACGACAGCGGCGCACGTTCCACAAACTCGTCGGCGACTGGCTCTTGGAAGTGGGAGGCGAGAGAGCCGGCGAGCACACGCTCCTCGTGGCCGAGCATTACGGCCGCGCGGAGGAATCCGCTCTGGCCGCGGCGCAATTGAAGAAGGCGGGGGAGAATTCGTACCTCCTCGCCGCCTACGAGGAGGCCGCCACGCTCTTCCAGCGGGCGCGCGAGATCCTCTCGGGCCCCGAACATGCCGTTCAGCGGCTGGAGATCGAGATCCTGCGCGGAGAACTCGAGGGGCGCCGCAGCACGCACGCCAAGGCGGTCGAGATCCTGAAGCCCGCGCTGGAGGAGGCGCGGTCGATCGGCCACGAAGTCTTGCAGGCGAATCTTCTGGGTCAACTCGGGCGAATCGCCTACTGGCAGCGCCAGACGGAGGAATCCGGTCGCTACCTGAACGAAGCACTTGCCATCGCTCGGAAGTCGAACGACAAACCGACGCTGATCTTCATTCTCCGCCAGGTCGGCAACTTGACCTATCGCACCGATACGGAGGCGGCCAGGAAGTTACTCCAAGAGAGCATCCAGTTGGCGCGCACGACCGGTGACCGAAGAAGCGAGGCGACGGGGCTCAACTCGCTCGGCAACCTCCTGGGCTACCTTGACGAATTCGCGGGCGCCATCGAGTGCTACGAACCCTCGCGCGATATCTTCCGCGAACTGGGAGATCGAAACTCCGAATGCATGGTGCTCTCGAATCTCTCGTTCCTCCACACCGAGCTCGATGACTTTCAGGCCGGGGAGCGGGAAGCGAAGACCGCGCTCACGATCCTGCGAGAAATCGGCGGGCTTCAGATGCGGGCGGGGTGCGAGATCAGCCTGGCGAATATCTGTCTCCGGACGGGCCGAAACGCCGAGGCGTTGAAGTACGCGAATCTGGCCGCGACGACCGGCCGAGAACTCGATGAGCCGTTCTTCTACTTGGGGTTCATGTACGGACTCCTCAAGATCCGAAGCGGCGACCGCGCGGCCGGTCTCGCGTGGATGGGCTTCGCCCGGCGGCATGAAACGGAGTTCAACAAGGAAGTGCTTCGGGACATCCGGCGGCACTGGGACGAGATTCGCGGCGATCTAACCGAGGAGGAAGCGGAAGCCGCGATGAAGGCCGGCGAGGACCTAAAGTTCGAGGAGATCACCGCCCAGGCGGCCCGAGAAGCCCCGTAACATCAAATTTTATAGAGTCTTAGACGCCTCGCAGAAGCGCCTCTCCCGACGTCATGATCCCCCCTCCTTCTGCCGATAACCATCGGACGAAAGGGGGACTCCACCATGACTCGAAGAATCGTTCTGGCCCTCGCGGCCATCGTGATCGCCGCCGGCTGCGCCGGCTCGTCCAAACTCACCGACAAGAGTGAGGAGAAGCTAGCGGGCGGAAACGCCTGGGGGGCGTGGCAACTCGCGACCCGCGCGCTCGACAAGGAGCCGGGCAATCCGCGCGCTCGCGCGGCGGCCACCGCGGCCGGCGCTTCGATCGCCCAGGAGTGGCAGCGGAAAATTCACGCGCTCGCGGATCTCGACAGCGTGAACGCGGCCGAGGAAGTGCTGAATCTCGCCGAGTTCCGGGCGAACGCGGCGCGTTACGCCACGATTCCGGTCGGCGCCGAGTGGCCGGCGGAAGAGCGGGCGCTTCTTGCAAGCGCGGCCCGCTATCACTATCAGCGCGGGCTCGAGGCTGCGAATTCAAGCCGTCCCAAGAAGGCGTGCGCCGAATTCGCCAACGCCGAACGGTTCGTTCCCGGTTACCGCGACGTGGCGAAGCGCGCCGATCGCGCGTTGGGCGAGGCGCTCACGCGCGTTGCGCTCGTGCCGTTCCGCGCCTCCTCCGAGGATCCCACGCTCGGCGTCAACGTGGCGCAGGCGTGGCGCGACAATCTCTCGCAGAATCTCGCGCCGCCGGCGGCGCCCTTCACGCGCATTCTCGGCGGCGACGCCATCGAACGCTCCATGACGATCTCCGAACTGGAAGGGCTCTCGCGCGAACAGGCGATTCGCCTCGGCCGGAGGTCGGGTGCCGACCGCGTCGTGTGGGGCTCGATCGGCCGCGTTCGCTCGTCCACGAAAATGAACTTCTTCCGTGATTCGGTCGCGCGTCGCGTCACCGAGCGCCAAGCGAACGGCACGGAGACGGATCGCTGGGTCGAGGTTCCGATCGAAGTCGTCGCGCGCGTGCGCGATGTGACGGTCGGCGTCGATTACGAAGTCATTTCGGTGACGAGCGGCGTTTCGATCGCCCATCGCCACGTCGACCGCGCCACGACCGCGCGTGTCGTCTGGACGTCGCAGCAACTCGATGGCGATCCCTCGTCCTACTCGCTCGTTTCGGAAACGGTACGCGCGTCGAATCCCGACCGGGTGAAGGATGTCGAGACGCGCTGGCGCTCGGTCTGCGGCGACGCGACCACGCTGGCGCAGGTGATTCAGGCGCGCCGCTCGGCGGGATCGAACGGCCGGTACGCCCGCGAATCGCTGCCGCGGTTCCTGGCGGGCGCGGCGTTCGTCTTCCTCGAAGATCTGCCGCCGGCCGGGGATCTCGCCTATGCGGCGCTGGCGCAGGGTTCCGCGCCGCTTCGCGACGATCTCCTTCGGCTCGACGCCATCGACGACGTCGATCTGGGCATGGAGGGACTCGACTCCCGTTCGCGCTAAGCCGCGGGAGGCCGCTCGGGGGCGTTCTTAAGCACCTCGAGAAACTGCGTGTAGGCGGCACGGGCTTGATTGAAATCGCTCCGAGTGAGATTCATCTCGGTGGCGATGCGGCGAATCTCGCCATCCTCGGCGGATGAGATGCTCTCGTCCGCCGAGGAAACGGCGAAGAGCGATTCCAGGAGCTGCACCTTCTGCTCCTGGGTGGCCATCTTGTAGAACTCCCGCGTGACCAAGTAATTCTCCGTCGACCCGAAGAGAAGCGTCTGCGTCTTCGCCATCTGGACGACCAAGATGGCTTCCTCTTCTTCCAGCCCTCCCAACTCGCGGAGGATTCGCTCCATGGCGCGAACTTCGGTGGCACTGATCTCCTGGTCCGCGTTCGCGACACGGCTCAGGATGTAGGCGAACGAAGCGATGTATCGCGCCCGCTCCGGCTCCAACTGATCCAACGCATCCACGATCTTCCGCACCGTCTCGGGCGCCGACGGGGAACCGCCTCCACCACCTCCGCCGAGACGATCGAGCCCCAAGAACTTCAAGATCGACATGTTTCGATGCCTCTCGGTCCCGCGCTCATGAATCGAGGATCTTGTGAAGCTCCTCCGTGACGTCGAGCATATTCACCGTGTGATCGGGCTGCTTCCAGAGCGTCTTGCCGTCGGTAGAGCGGATCACGAGGCCGTGCGACTTGAAGCCGAGCCCCTTGATCTCGGCGCGCGCCTCGGGCGTCGTCACGTCCACGTTTCGCGCCGTCACCTTTCCCGGAAAGTCCTCTTCGAGCCCGCTCACGGCGGGCTTCAGCTGCTGACAAACCATTCAGAGAGGGAGGTAGTAGTAGGTCACGACGACCGCGTCGACCTTGGTCCGGGACGCGCCGTTTCCGCCGCCGCAGCCCGCGAACACTCCGATCACGAGCAACGCCGCAAGCGCCAATCCCGCCTGCCATGAGAAGTGCTGCCGTTTTGTCATCCGGGCCCCCAGGGTCTGAGTTCGGTGACTTTGTCACCGCCAATGCGAGGAGCAGGCTCCCATCCTGCCGACCCTCGGGCTCTCCCGTCAACCGTAGCCCTGCACTCCTGCTTCGAGCCGGCCAATTCTTCGTTGACCGCGCCGCGGCCCTCATCTCGGCGAACAGCCAATCTCCGTTCTTGGTGAACTTCGGTGGCGACCTCTAACGGCTCGGCCACATTCTCAATCCGAAAACCGGCTGGCCCGTGGAGGACGCGTCTAGCGGACTCCATCGCGATTCCCTGCCAACAGTTCCCCCGCCCCGTGTATCTCAACTCAGGCTACCGGTCGAACCGGCTCCTCACATTCTGGGGCGCGGGCTTGTAACACGCAGGCCCACCAACGGTTGCGGCCACGGCGGTAGAGTCCGTCTTCGTTACGAAATCGCGGCGTAACCTTTCGCCGCGATTTTCCGTACTCTTACCACGAACGGAATCCCCGCCCGTAACACCCAGACTCGGTAGTCATTAGGAGGCCGCAGAGCCATGAAGAAGAAACCCCTCTTGATCGGGGCCGCAGTCCTTTTGGTCGCCGTCATCGTGACTGGGATGGCCATGCGCGGCCGTGGCGACAAGGCGCCGGAAGTTCAGACCGCCAAGGTCAGCCGGCAGAAGATCGTTCAGAAGGTGAGCGCGACCGGGAAGATCCAGCCGAAGACCCAGGTCGAGATCAGCGCCGACGTCAGCGCGAAGATCAAGAAACTCCCGGTCGTGGAAGGACAGCACGTCGAGAAGGGGCAATTCCTGGTCGGACTCGATCGGGAGCGATACGTCGCCGCGGTGGAGAGCGCCGAAGCGAACGTCAGCTCGGCCCAGGCGAACGCCACCCTCGTGCGCGAGAACATGAACCGCGCCGGGAACGAATTCAAACGATCGAAGGAACTCCTCGCGGGCGGCCTCGAATCGCAGTCGGCGTTCGAAGCGAAGCAGGCCGAATACCAGGTTGAAGTCGCGCGCTACAAATCAAACCAGGACAATGTCGAGCAGGCGAAGGCCGCCCTGAAGCAGGCGCGCGACGACCTCTCGAAGACGACGATCTACGCGCCGATGGCCGGCACGATCAGCTCCTTGAACAAGGAGGAGGGTGAAATCGCCCTCGGCTCTCAGTTCCAGAAGGACGTGATCTTGATCATCGCCGATCTCCGCGAGATGGAGGCCCAGGTGAACGTGGACGAAAACGACATCGTCTCGATCGTGGTGGGGCAGCCCGCCGAGATCGAGGTCGACGCCATGCTCGATCACAAGCTCGAGGGCGTCGTCTACGAGATCTCGAACAGTGCGAATGTGGCTGGGACCGGGACGGCCGATCAGAAGACCGAGTTCGAGATCAAGATCGCGATCAAGAATCCCCCCCCGACGCTTCGCCCGGGCATGACGGCGAGTTCGGACATCGTGACGAAGACGAACGAGAACGCGCTGAGCGTGCCGCTCCAGAGCGTCGCGGTTCGGACGGTCGATCAGCTGAAGAAGAAGGGCGAAAAGCAGAAGGACGCCGAAGCCCGCTACAAGGCCGACAAGGACGGCTTCGTCGAAATCGTCTTCTGCGTCGAGGCCGGAAAGGCCGTGGCGAAGCAGGTGAAGACCGGCATCCAGAGCGACGACTTGATCGAGATCGTAGATGGGCTGAAAGAGGGAGAGGAGATCGTGAGCGGGAGCTACCGCGCGATTTCCAAGGACCTCGAAAACGGAGCCGTCGTGACGATCACCAAGGAGCCGAAGAAGGAAGACGGAGGGAAGGCGAGTGCCTCACGAGGGTAACGGCGTGACCGCGGCGCCGACGTTGCGACTTCGGGACGTGGTGAAGACCTACCCGATGGGGAGCGAGATCGTCCGCGCCCTGAACGGCGTCTCGCTCGACGTCGCGAAGAACGAGTACGTCGCGATCATGGGGCCGTCGGGCTCGGGGAAGTCGACGCTGATGAACATCATCGGCTGCCTCGACGTGCCGACGTCCGGCACCTACACGCTGGAGGGGCAGGCGGTGGCCGCGATGGCCGAAGACCAGCTGGCCGAGATCCGGAATCGGCGGATCGGCTTCGTCTTTCAGACCTTCAACCTGATCCCTCGCTCCGACGTCTTTCACAACGTGGAGCTCCCGCTGATCTACGCAGGAGTTTCCCGGCCGGAACGCCGCCGCCGCGCGGAGACGGCGCTTGCGCGGGTCGGGCTCGGCGACCGCATGAAGCACCGGCCGAATGAACTCTCGGGCGGGCAGCGCCAGCGCGTGGCCATCGCGCGCGCGTTGGTCCACAACCCTTCCATCATTCTCGCCGACGAGCCGACCGGCAATCTCGACACGAAGACCGGCGACAGCATCATGGAGATGCTCGACCAGCTCCACGCCGCGGGACAGACGATCATCCTCGTGACCCACGAGGAGTACATCGCCGCCTATGCGCGGCGGACCGTCCGGCTTCGCGACGGCTTGATCGAGAGCGATCTCCCGAGCGGCGGAACGCGCGCGGCGGGCGAGCCGCTGCTTGCGGAGGCGCTCGCGGGATGAGGCCGGCCTACGATCTCATGGAATCACTGCAGATCGCCCTTCAGGCCCTCCGGGCGAACAAGGCGCGCGGCGCGCTCACGACCCTCGGGATCA
>JANMQV010000050.1:0-18776 GCA_031370645.1 Candidatus Eiseniibacteriota bacterium
CATCACCTCGCCGACGATCGTCGTGGTGACGCCGCCGCCATACGCCGGTTTTCCAGCAGGAACGCCCGGAAGGGTGACCGTCTTGCCGTCGCCCGAGGGGGTCGGCTCTTCGGCCTTCGAGGAGTTGCCCGCCGGTGTGGCGGCCGGATCAGCTCCGCGATTGTGCGCTTCGTGTCCGGTGGCCGTCTGCGACGACACATCGCCGGGGCGAAGCGCCACGAGCGCCGCGAGGCCGAGAATGAGGGACGTGGCCGCGAGCGCTGTAATGTTCCGCTTCATGATGAGTTCCCCCTAACGCGCCCCGAATGGATGCTTCGTGCTCTAACTGCCGCCTACTTGGCGCCGCCCGGCGTGATGGACGAGATCTTCACCGCCGTCACTCCGCCGCGGGTGAAGAATTTTCCGGTGACCGTCACCTTCATCCCCGCGAAATCGATGACACCCTTGTTCGGGTCCTCACCGGGGTTCTCGGTGGCGATGAGATAAAGCTTGTTGGTCTTCGCTTCGAGAATCGCCAGCACCTGACCCGCCTTGGCGCAGGCGATGATGCAATCCTTGTGCGTGTCACCCTTGGCACCGTTCACGACCCAGCAACCCGGATCGACGACTTCGCCGTAGATCGTCTTGATGCCCGTGGTCACGCCCTTCGGCGAGGCCGGAGCGGCGGGCGTGGCGGGGGCCGCCGTCGTGGCGGAAGTCGCGCTCACGGCCGCCATCTTGGCGGGAGCCGCCGTCTTCACGGGAGCCGCCGGTGCAGTGGTCTTCGCGGGCGCGGCAGGCGCGGTTTGCCCGAGAGCGAGTGGCGCGAGAAGCGCGATCGAAAGGGTTCCTAGGGCGAGAGCGGCGACAAACGACCGAAACGGCTTCATTCAAGTCCTCCGTGCGTACCTTGGGTGTGGGGGATCCTACCCCGAGCACTCAGGGTATCAGAGGGGGTAACCCCCTGCAAGAATGCCGGGTTCCACGAGAATCGAGTGTCCGCGCCGGGATCCCCGGCAACGGTTGCGGCGCTTCTGCTATCATCGCCCGTCCCGAAGCCCCTGTCTCCATCGAGGAGCCCCGATGCCGCATCCGTCCAAGCGCAGCCAGCAGATCCCCTTCTCGCCGATTCGCGCCATGTTCCGCCTGGCGGATGAGATGGATCGCGCCGGAAAGGGCCCCGTCATCCGATTCCATGTCGGCGACCCCGACTTCGCCCCCCCGCCCGCCGTCATCGAGGCGACGCACGCCGCGATGATCGCCGGAAAGACGCACTACCCGCCGAGCGTCGGAGTTCACGAACTGCGCTTGGCGCTTGCGGAAAAAGTCGACAAGCAAAACGGCATCCGCGCGAGCGTCGAGCAGATCGTCACCTGCCCCGGCTCCACGGAAGCGCTCGTGGCGCTGATGGAGATCGCGCTCCATCCGGGCGACGAACTCCTGATCCCGGAAATCTACTGGCCGAACTACGTGCAGCAGGCGCTTCTCGTGAGTGCCAAGCCGACGTTCTATCCGCTCGGCGCGGGATATCAACCCGACATCGAAGGGACGCGGCGTGCGATCACGCCGAAGACCCGCTGCATTCTCGTGAATTCTCCTTCGAACCCGACCGGCGCCGTCATACCGGAGGCGACGCTTCGCGCGCTCTACGCGCTCGCCAAGGAACGCGACCTCTGGATCATTTCGGACGAGGCGTACGAGGACATCGTCTTCGACGCGAAGCACTTCTCCATGGGCTCGATCGAGCGCGACCTCCCCGAGGCGGAGCGGCGCGTCATGTCCCTGTTCACGTTCTCGAAGTCGTACGCGATGACCGGATTCCGGCTCGGTTACATCGTGGCGCCGACGCTCTTGATCGGGACGATTTTGCGGAAGACGCAGGAGCCGCTCGTGGGGAGCACGGCGTCGATGACTCAGTGGGGCGGCATGGCCGCCCTTCGCGATTCGGCGCCGATCGCCGCCATGCGGGACGCCTACCGCCGTCGCCGCGACATCGCCACGACGATCTTGCGAGACGCCGGAATGCTCGACTACACGCCACAGGGTGCGTTTTACGTGCTCGCCGACGTCTCCGCGACTGGGATGACCGGCGACGCCTTCGCGAAGGCGCTCCTCGAGGAGGAGAAGGTCTGCGTCGCGCCCGCTTCCGGATTCGCCCTGGCGCCCGAGTTCGGCGTTGATGGGTTACCGGTCGGCGCGATGACGGCGGGAGGCGCGCCGGATTTTCCCGTCAATCCGAAGGCTCGGCATCTCATCCGGATCGCCTTCTGTGTGTCGGACGACGATGTGCGAGAAGGTCTCACGCGGCTGGTCCGATTCGCCGAGCGCTGCCGCCAGAAGGTTGTCGCACTCCGAGCCTGACCGATGCGTCGGAACCGCTCGCGGACTCGCCAAAAGACTCGGCCCAGCGACCGATGAGCAGGACCCACGGGGCCGCCCGCCTCCTACCGGCCGTTCAGTGCCTCACCGCCGCGGCGCTCTTTGGGGCGGCCGCACCGTTCTCGAAGTCGCTCCTTGCTTCGATTGGCCCCCTGTCGCTCGCGGGGCTTCTCTACTTGGGAGCGGCAGCCGCGACCCTTCCGGCGGCGCTGCGCGATATCCGGAAGGCCCGATGGAGCGATCGCCGCCAGCAGCTTCTGCTCCTGGGTGCCGTGGTCTTCGGCGGCGGGCTAGCCCCCGCATTCCTTCTCTTCGGCTTGATGGCCGCTCCAGCCGCGTCGGTCTCGCTGTGGCTAAATCTCGAAGTCGTCGCCACGACCCTTCTCGCCGTGGCGCTGTTCCACGAATCCGCCGATCGCCGCACGGCGCTGGCAGTAGCCCTGGTATTCCTCGGCGGCCTCCTGCTGGCCGCCCACGAGGGCGCCGCCGGCATCAAGGCGGGCGCGCTCGTTGCCCTCGCTTGCGTCTTCTGGGGCCTCGACAACAACTTCACGTCCATTGTGGACGGATTTACGCCGCCACAAACCACCTGTGTGAAGGGCCTCTTCGCGGGAACGGTGAACTTGATCCTGGGGCTCGTGCTCGGGGAACGCCTCCCCGGCCTCGCCACCGTCGGATTCTCATTGCTGGTCGGCGGAGTCTGCTACGGGGCCTCGATCGTTCTCTACATCTCCGGCGCCCAGCAGCTGGGCGCGAGCCGGTCGCAACTTCTCTTCGCCACCTCCGGGTTCTTCGGAGTGTTCCTCGCTTGGACCTTTCTCGGCGAGCGCATCTTCCCGGCCCAGCTTGGCGCCGGCGGGCTGATGGTCGCGGGACTTTTCCTGATGTTCACGGCCCGGCACGAACACGCCCATCGACACGAGGCGACCGCCCACACGCACAGCCACCGGCACGATGACGGGCACCACAACCACGTCCATCCGGGTCTGCCCGCTGGGGTGCGACACACCCACCTCCACGACCACGAGCCCTTCGCGCATTCGCATCCCCACGCGCCGGATCTCCACCACCGGCACGAGCACTGATCGACCGGACTTCTTCCGCCTCCAGCCTGCGCGTGATGCGGTCGCATGTAATCACGTTGAGGCTAGAATAGGTGGCGATCAAGCGACCCATCAGGTGCAATCTCGAACACGCTCGCACTCTGCCTCACCATCACCTCGTTCGATCTGGATCGTCGCGTGACCAATCCCGAATCGATGGTGCAGCTGATCCGCAATTTGTGCGAGATCCTCGTCCCGCATCTCCTGCCCAGGCACAACCAAATGCGCGGTGAGCGCCGTCTCGCTGGTGCTCATCGCCCAGACGTGAAGATCGTGCACGCTCCGAACCCCCGGCAAGTCACCCAAGAACTGGGTGACGTCTTTGGGGACGATTTGCTCGGGAACGGCATCGAGGGCGAGGTTCAACGACTCGCGGAAGACACCCCAGGTGCCGAACGCGATGACCACGGCAATCGCGATCGCCACGGCCGGGTCGATCCACGCCAGCCCCGTCGCGCGCATGGCAAAACCGGCCAGGACGACTCCAAGGGAGACGGCAGCATCCGCCACGAGATGGAGAAACGCTCCCCGCACGTTCAGGTCCCCGCGGCGGCCCGACAGAAACAGAAATGCCGATGCGCCGTTGATCAGAATTCCGACGGCGGCGACGACGATCACCGTCCCACTCGCCACGACGTGGGGCGATCGAACCCGCCCGATCGCTTCCCAGATCAGGCCCCCGACCACGATCAAAAGGACCACGGCGTTCGTCAACGACGCGAGGATCGTCGAGCGGCGGAAGCCATACGTACGCCGAGCCGTCGCCGGCCGGGCCGCCAGGCCCGCGGCTCCCCAAGCGAGCGCGAGCCCCAGAACGTCGCTGAGATTATGACCCGCATCCGAGACCAGCGCGAGCGAATGGGACAGAATTCCGAACGTCGCCTCCGCGATCGTGAACGCGAGGTTGAGCGCGATCCCGATGGCGAACGCGGTGCTATAATTGCGTGGCCCGTGTTCGTGGCCGTGGTCGTGGCTGTGCATTCCGGTCTAAATCGCCTCCTCGTCTGTTACCCGCCTCAGAATGCTGACCACTGTGTCCAGCTCCGCCACGAAGACCGTCTCGTCCCCTGACGATAGCGTCGATGAGCATGATCATCAAGATCGTTGACCGGGATCAACGCCTGAGCGAAACTCAACTCTGACTATGCGTTCTCAACCTTGGATTTTCCGCCGAGCCACTTTCCTCATGATCATTCTGTTTGCTCCAATCGCACTCTCTGGATCGGTCTGCCTGAGCGAGCGTTGCATTACCGCTTTCACGTTCGCCCCCTGCGATTGCGCCACCCATACGGGGCACGCGCAGTCTACCGAGCGCATGGAGAGGACTCCCGATTGCGGCGTGTGCCAGAACTACTCGATTTCGGCACTGGCTTCGCGCGGATTGCAGACGCTGACGTTTTCGGGCCCGATTGAACCCCTCCGCCATGGCCAAGAGAGTCTCCAGCCCACCCTCCGCCCCATCACTGAATCGTTCGCCCGCACGCATGGACCTCCCGACCCCCGCCATTCGATCCTCCGCTGTTGATCTTCTGAACTAGTCTCCCCCGCGACGCGCACGAATGTGCGCCGGACATCCCATTCCATTGATCGAAGGAGAACACTCCGTGCTCTCATCCTTGAGGGCCGGCGGCTCCATCGCGATTTGCGTCATGGCCTTGATGCCATCCCGAGGCTTCGCAAACGCCGCGATGAGCGCGTCGGATCGTCTACCCATCGTTACCGGAGCGCTGACGTTGCCGCGCGTGCTTGAGCTGGCCGATCGTTATCAACTCTCCCTACGGGCGGCGGATCTGCGCGCCGAGGCTGCCTCCGCGCGGATCCGCGACGCGAACCGGAGGCCGAATCCACGCCTGACGGCAACGGAGGAGAATTTCGGGGATAGCCGCGCCCCGGGACGAGGAGAAGCGACGCTCGAACTCCAACAAACCCTGGAGCTGGGAGGGGATCGCGGAGCGCGCACCGCGACGGCCCAGGCCGAATACGAAATCGCTCGCGCCGAGGCGGACGTCCTGCGTCGAGAGCGGCTCGCGGAGGCCGCCGAACGATTCATCGCCGCCTGGACCCTTCAGGCACGATCCGGCCGATTGCGCGAGGGCGAGCGTCTCACACAGGAGGCGATCACCGCCGCGTCGGACCGCTTTCGAGCAGGAGCTTCCCTTCTCCTCGAGCGCTCGCGCGCCGAGAGCGACGCCCTATCGCAAGCGGTGGAGCGACGGCGAACGGAGGCCGAGTCGGCCGTCGCCCGACGATTGGTGGCGGCATTGTGGGGAGCTTCCGAGGCCGCCTTCGATTCCCTCGCCTTGCCGAATCCGGATTTCAGTGGGAACCGCGGGGAGGAGGATGGTCGCGTCGACGGACACCCCGAACTTGCGCGCGCCGCGGCGAATCAGTCCCTCGCGGCACTGCGCATACGAGCCGCGCGAGCGGATCGAGTCCCCGACCTCGAGGTCTCGGGTGGTGTTCGCCGATTCCAGGAGACGCATAGCACTGGGTTCCTAGCGGGGATCCAAATTCCGCTACCGCTCTGGAGCGGAGGAAGCGGAACCCTCGCCGCTGCTCATCGCGAAGCGGAAGCCGCGAGCGCCGACGCGCGCGATGCCGCCCGACGCCTGACCGTGGCGGCGGCGGGCGCCCTCGAACGGGTGCGATCGACGCGGGCGACGTACGACACCCTGCGGGTGAGTGTCCGCCCTGCCCGGGAGCGCCTTGTTCACGAACTACTTCAAGCCTATCGAGCCGGACGCATGAGTTATCTCGACCTCATCGCCGAGCAGCGGAATCTAGTGCAGACCGACTTGGCGCTCGTGGAGGCGGAGGCGGATCTGTGGCGCGCGCGAATGGACCTCGACTTCCTGGTCGGCGGCGCGTTCCTGCCGACTGGCCCACGAAAGGAGGAGCGATGAACACCCACTTCCGATTCACCCGTGTGCGCGCGCTTCGTAGTTCCAGTGCCGCTCTTCTTCTGCTCCTCGCGATCGCGGGATGCTCAAAGCCCTCGCCGGAGAGCGCCGCGAAGGAGGAGGATCCACTCAAGGGGCCGCATGGCGGCGCCGTCGTGTCACTCTCCGATGAGGTCCTCCGCTCCGCCGACATCGCCGTCGACGCGGCGGGCCCGAGACAGATCGAGGTAACGATCGAGCAGCCGGGTGAGATCAAGCTCAACGGCGAGCAGAGCGTCGACGTGCGACCCTCCTACGCAGGCAGAGTGGTGGCCCTCCAGGCCAGGCTGGGCGACGCGGTCCGGCGGGGCGAGCCGTTGGCCGTGATCTACAGCAATGAAAGCATGAGCGACTATTCGATCGCGGCCCCGGCGAGCGGAACTGTCGTCGCGCGCCCGGTAAACGTCGGCTCGGCCGTGGACGCGGGAGCCGTTCTCTACTCGGTCGCCGACATGTCCACGGTCTGGTTGGACTTCCCGATCTACGTGCAGCACCTAGGCCGCGTTCGCCGCGGCCAAACCGTTCGCGTGCGAACGGAGAGCGGCCCGGATGGCTCGGCCCTCGGTACGGTCAGTTACGTCGGGCCGTTGCTCGACGTGGACACGCACACCTCCTATGCCCGCGTTGTGCTTCCCAACCGGGACCACCGCTGGCAGCCGGGTAGGCTCGTGACGGCCGTGGTGGTCGTCGAGCGAGTAAGTGTCCCGGTCGCCGTGCCGGAGGAGGCGATCGTCCGAATGGGTGACGGACCCGCCGTGTTTCGCGCGGACTCAATGGGGTTCGAGGTCCAGCCGGTGACGCTGGGCCGAAGCGACGGCATCACCACGGAGATCGTAACGGGGCTCGAGCGTGGAGCCCGCGTCGCGGTGCGGAACGCATTTCTCCTAAAGGCTGAGCTGGAGAAGGAAGCGGGCGGCGATGAAGACTGAGGCCGAACTTCCGGTCGGCGTCACCCCGCTGGAGCGGTTACTCCACTTCTCGGTGAAGCACCGCTGGGCGGTTGTGACCGTAACAGGCGCGTTGGCCCTGTTCGGACTCTTCAACCTGCGGCGGCTCCCGATCGATGCGGTCCCGGACATCACGAATGTTCAGGTCCAAGTCAACACGGTGGTCGAGGGCCTCCCGCCCCTCGATATTGAGCGGCAAGTCACGTTTCCGATCGAGACGGCGATGGCAGGACTCCCGGGCCTCGTGGAAACCCGTTCGCTCTCGCGCTACGGGCTCTCCCAGGTAACGGTGGTGTTCCGCGACGGAACGAGCATCTACTTCGCGCGGCAACTGGTGAACGAGCGCTTGCAGGAAGCACGCGAGGCCCTTCCTCAGGGGATCGCCGAACCGCGCATGGGCCCGATCGCGACCGGCCTCGGGGAGATCTTCCTCTGGGTTCTCGAAGTGTCGCCCGAAGCTCGGAAATCGGAGGGCGGCGCCTACACGGTCACCGACCTCCGCGAAATCCAAGACTGGGTCATCAAGCCGCAGATCCGGACGGTTCCCGGGGTCACCGAGGTCAACACGATCGGAGGCTACCGGAAGCAGTATGACGTCCAGCCCGATCCTGCCCGCCTGCGCGCATACGGACTCACGCTCGAGGACGTGCTGCTTTCCCTCCAGCACAACAATCAAGCCGTTGGAGCCGGTTTCCTTCCCCGGAAGGGTGAGCAGTACCTCGTCCACACGGATGGAAGACTGTCGAAGCCGGAGGAAATTCAAGACGTCGTGATCGCTTCGAGAGGCGGAGTGCCGATCCACATCCGCGATATCGCGTCGGTCGGGCTCGGGCAGGAACTCCGCACCGGCGCGGCGACCAGCCACGGGAAAGAGGCCGTGGTGGGCACGGCCATCATGCTCTTCGGGGAGAACAGTCGCGCCGTCGCCGCGCGCGTCGCCGAACGACTCAAGCAGGTCAATCGATCGCTTCCGGCCGGAGTGGTTGCCCGCCCCGTCTACGACCGCACCAAGCTGGTCGACGCCACGCTCGAGACCGTGCGCTCCAATCTGCTCGAAGGCGCCGTGCTGGTCATCGCCGTTCTCTTTGCGCTCCTCGGTAACTGGGTTGCCGCGATCATCGTGGCACTCGTCATTCCCCTCTCGATGCTCGTCGCGGTGACCGGCATGGTGGAGGGGCATGTCAGCGCCAATCTGTTGAGTCTCGGGGCGGTCGACTTCGGGATCATCGTCGACGCGGCGGTCGTCATGGTCGAAAACATTCTGCGGCGTCTGAGTCTTCGCCAGCACGAATTCGGACGAATGCTCACGACGCCGGAACGCTTAGCCGAATGTTACGCCAGCGCGCGCGAGGTGGCCCGGCCCGTGCTCTTCGGTACGGTCATTATCATGATCGTCTATCTGCCGATCCTCTCGCTGACGGGAATCGAGGGGAAGATGTTTCGCCCCCTCGCCGGCGTCGTGCTCCTCGCGCTCTCCGGGGCGCTTCTTCTTGCGTTCACATTCATTCCTGCCATGGCTGCGCTGCTGCTGCGCGGCCGACTTGGGGCGTCGGAGAGCCCGGTCGTGACGCGCATTCGGCACGGCTACGTCCCCGCACTGAAGTGGGCGCTGGCTCACCGTCTTGGGGTCATCGCGGGCACAGGGGTGCTCGTCATCGGCTGCGCCTTCCTCGCCACACGACTCGGCGGAGAGTTCGTGCCCACCCTCGACGAACAGGATGTGCTCATTCAGCCCGTGCGCCTCCCGGGCATCAGCGTCGATCAGGCGGTTGCCATGCAGCACGGGGTTGAGGCGGCGATCGCCAAATCTCCCGAGGTGCAGGAGGTATTCTCGCGCCTCGGAACGGCCGAGGTAGCCAACGATCCGATGCCGATCAGCACCGGCGACACGTTCGTCATTCTGAAGCCCCGCCGCGAGTGGCCCGATCCTCGAAGACCGAAGACGGAGATTCTCGCCGACATGGAGGGGCGCCTCTCCCTCCTCCCCGGCAATGCGTACGAATTCACCCAGCCGATCGAGATGCGCTTCAACGAACTGATCGCCGGAGTCCGGAGCGATGTCGCGGTCAAAGTCTTCGGCGATGATCTCGATACCATGCTCACGACAGCTCATCGCATCGCTCGCGCGATCAAAAGGGTTCCAGGCGCCACGGACATCAAGGTCGAACAGGTTACCGGGCTTCCCACCCTTTCGATCGAGATCGACCGCGTCGCGGCGGCGCGCTACGGCCTCAACCTCTCGGACGTTCAGGAAGTCGTGCGAACCGCGCTGAGCGGAACGCAGGCGGGTGAACTGTTCCAGGGAGATCGGCGTTTCCCGATCCTGGTGCGCCTGCCCGAATCGGCTCGGCGAGACGTCGCGGCGCTCGAGCTCCTGCCGATCCCCATCGTGGGAGGGCGGCATGCTGGTTCCGTCGGATCGGCCGACGAGCGCGTTGAATTCGTACCGCTCGGTTCCGTCGCGCGGATTCGACTTACCGAGGGGCCAAACCAGGTAAGCCGTGAGAATGGAAAGCGAAGGGTGGTGGTCCAGGCGAACGTTCGCGGGCGCGATTTGGCCTCGTTCGTCGGTGAGGCACGCCGTGAAATCGACTCGTCCGTCCGAATCCCCGCGGGCTATTGGCTCGGCTGGGGGGGACAATTCGAAAATCTTGTCGCCGCGCGGACTCGGCTCGCCATCGTGGTGCCGCTGGCGTTGGTATTGATTCTTGCCTTGCTCGTCCTGGCCTTCGGGTCCGTGCGCGATGCGCTGATCGTTTTCAGCGGGGTGCCATTGGCGTTGACCGGCGGCGTTCTGGCGCTGGCGGCACGAGGGATGCCCCTTTCGATCACAGCCGGGATCGGTTTCATCGCGCTCTCCGGAGTCGCCGTCCTGAACGGCATCGTGCTTCTATCGATGGTTCGGCAGCGGCTCGCGGATGGGGTCGAGGTGGAGCTCGCGCTCGTCGACGGATGCGCCCGGCGGCTGCGGCCGATTCTCATGACGGCGCTTGTTGCGGCGCTGGGATTTGTTCCGATGGCCCTGGCGACGGGCACGGGGGCCGAGGTTCAGAGACCGCTCGCCACGGTCGTCATTGGTGGAATCATTTCATCCACGCTGCTGACGTTGCTGGTGCTCCCGGCGCTCTACAGCGCCGCGAGGCGCCGGTACCCGCCTCGTTGACGTGTCGGGCAGTTTCGGTGAGGGGCGCCCTCGTGGCGGGCGCCCCTCATCGCTTCGCCTGCCCCGCGGCCCCGAGCCCATCGAGTAGTTCACCTACTCCCTCCCGGTCCTCGTGCACCGTGAGGAGAAGCAGGTCTGCGGGCTTGAGCCACGCGTGCGCGGCGCGCACGGCGTCGAGCTCGCTCTCGTGCCGCGAGAGCGCTCCATCGCCTGCCCCGAGGGCACGGAATTCCTGCTGAAGCATTCCCGGCACCACACCCCGCTCGCGCCCGCGCAAATAGGTCTCGAGTTCCTTCACGAAGATCCGATCAGGGTGCATCGCCCAACCGCTTCGCGCCAATTCGCGGATCGATTCGTCGTCGCGGTCCCCCGCCTGGCCGATCACGAGGCCGCGGCGTGCGGCCGGCATCGCGGCCATCATGCGGGCGAGCGCTTCCATGCCGTGCGGATTGTGGGCGAAATCGACGATCACTTTCGCGCCGCAAACGTTCCAGACGTTCGCGCGTCCTGGATTGTGCGCGGGATCGCTAACGAACGACGCGAGGGCGCGTGCGATGGCGTCGAACGGGAGGTCCGCGGCAGAGGCGCCCGCGATCGCCGCCAGCGCGTTCGCGATATTGTGGCGCGCCGCGCCGCCGAACGTGAGCGGCACTTCGGCAAGGCGCGCGACGACGCGGCGTTCGGCGCCCCGCGCGAAGACGAGGGCGTCCCCCTCTAGCAGGCAGGCGTCCCCCCCGGTCGCGAGATGCGCCGCCACCTCCCGATGCGCCGCGTCGAGCGTGAACCAGGTCACCGGCTTCCTCAGCCGCATCCCACGCTCCAGGAGAAGTGGGTCATCGGCGTTCAGGATCACGCGGCCCTCGGGTTCGACGGCTTTCGCCACGACCATCTTCGCGTCGGCCAACCCGGCAAGATCGTCGATGCCGAACTCGCCAAGGTGGTCGTTCGCGACATTCGTGACGATGGCGGCCGTGACGCGAGGAAGCGGAAGTCCCCGTCGGAGGATGCCTCCCCGGGCGACTTCCAAGATTCCAATCTCGACGCGGCGGTCGCGTAGGACGGTGCGCGCTCCGTTCGGGCCGGAGAAATCTCCCTCGGCCACGACGTCAGCTCCGACCGTCACGGTGTCGGTCGAGGTGGTTCCACCCGTCAGACCCGCCGCCGCCGCCATCGCGCCGAGAAGCCGCACGGTGGTCGTCTTCCCGTTCGTTCCGGTGACGAGAAGCGTGGGAACGTCGTGCACCCACTTCCAGGCCAGTTTCGGAATCACCCGCTCGGACTCCTCGATGGGCCACGCGACGGAGCCCGTTCCAAGTCCGACCGAGAGGCGGCGATCATCCGCGAGAAGCGTCGCACCCTGGGCGTCTGCCGCCGCGGCGAGCGCGAGAAACCACGGCTTTCGTTCTTCGTTGATCGCCGCGCGAAGGAGCGTGAGCGTGCTCTCCCGGTCGGGCGCCGGCGTTCCTTCGAACGCGGCCACCACGCACGACCAGGCCGCCTCGTTCACTTCGGTGGAGGCATAGAGCGCATCCGCCGGCGCTCCGAAGGCGAGCATGATGCCGCGGGCGTAGGGTCGTGTGGCGATGGGAGCGCCGGTCCAGCCGAGCGCGCCGAGGTAATCGGTGAGCGCGCGTCTCCAGAGGCTCTCGGCGCGGCGCGCCTCGCCCCGGTCTACTTCAACGTCCAGAATCGCCCCGGGGACGTCGAGCAGGAGACTCGGGCCGGTGAGCCGGCGCGAATCGAGGAGTTGCATCAGTCGGTGACTTCCGTCTCCCGGGCGAGGCGGACGCCACGCTCGTCGCGGATCAGGAGCTGTCCCTCGTCGAGCGGAATGTCCCCCGCGGCGGAATCGACGAACGCGGGAGTCCCCGCGGGCTCGCCGGTCGTGGACGGGGCGTCGGCGGCGCGGAATCGAGTAATCTGGTTCCAGGAGCGGACGAGCGCGTCGGCGAAGATCAGCATGAGATCGCCCGAGCGCCCGCGGCGGAGTGCCGCCTCGATCGCTTCCTGCTCATCGGGAATCACGTCGATCGCCTGGGGCGAAACACCGGCCTCGAGAAGCGCCTCCCGGAGCATCTTCGGGACTTCGTCCCCCTTCCGGCCACGAAGGCCGTCGTCGCGCCGGCAGATGTACGTGTCGAAATGCCCCGCCGCGGCGCGGCCGATTTCCACGATGTCCTCGTCGCGCCGATCCCCGGGCGCCGAGAGGACGCAGATCCGCTTCCCGCGCACGTCCATCCGATCGACGAGATCGCACATGGAGCGGACCGCGGCCGGATTGTGCCCGTAGTCCATGATCACCTTGAACGGATGGCGGTCGTGGACATTCATGCGCCCGGGCACCTGCTCGAACGTCGTGTCGAAGGTGCGAAGTCCCTGACGGATGTCCTCCATCTTCACCCCCATCGCGAAGGCGATCGCGGCGGCGAACATGGAGTTCTGGACGTTGTGGATGGCCCGTCCATCGAGTGTGCAGGGAATTCCGTGCGTCCAGAGAACCGGCAAGTGAAGTCCGCGGTCAAAGAGCGTGATCATGTTTCCGTTCACGCCTTCTTCCAAGATCACGGCGCGGCCGCCGGCGCGGATGTGCTCCTTCACAAGCGGGTAGTGCGACTGCGTGGTGACGTAGCAGAGGTTCTTCGCCTTCGTGTGGTCGGCCATGCGAAGGCAGTAGTCGTCGTCGGCGTTCAACACCGCGGTGTCCTGCGCTACCTCCACGACGACGCGCTTCACCTCGGCCATCTGCTCCAACGTATCGACACCCCGGAGTCCGAGGTGATCGGCGCTGATGTTGAGCACCGCCCCGACCGTGCACTTCCGATACCCAAGACCGCGGCGCAAGATTCCGCCGCGAGCCGTCTCCAATACCGCCACGTCGACACTCGGATCGCGGAGGACCATTCGGGCGGCCACCGGCCCCGTCATGTCCCCCTTCACGGTCAGTTGCCCGTCGATATAAACGCCGTCGGTCGTCGTGAGTCCCACGTGCCGGCCGCAAAGTTTCAGAATGTGCGCCACCATGCGCGCCGTCGTGGTCTTGCCGTTCGTCCCGGTGATGGTGGCGATCGGAATTCGGTAGGGCGTCCCAGGCGGGAAGAGCATCTCCATGACCGGCCCCGCCACGTCGCGCGGCGTCCCTTCGCTCGGGGCGACGTGCATGCGGAAGCCGGGCGCGGCGTTGCATTCGCAGATGGCGCCGCCGGAGTCCTTATAAGAGCGCGCGATGTCGGGAGAGATGAAATCCACACCGCCAACGTCGAGCCCGATCGCCTTGATGGCGCGCACGGCCATCTCCACGTTGTCGGGGTGGACGATGCCGGTCACGTCGATGGCCGTGCCGCCCGTTGAGAGATTCCCGGTCAAGCGAAGGAGCACTTGCTCCCCCTTCGGCAGCACCGTGTCGCGCGTGTAGCCCTTGTCGTTCATACAGCGCTGGGCCTGGTCGTCGAGTTCGAGGCGCGTCAGCACCTTCTCGTGGCCGATGCCACGCCGGGGATCGCGGTTCGTGATCTCCACCAACTGGGCGATCGTGTGCTCGCCATCCCCGACGACATGCCCCGGCACGCGCTCCGCCGCGGCGATCAACTGCCCGTTCACCACCAGCATCCGGTAGTCGCGGCCGCTCACGAAGTTTTCCACGATGACGGCGCGGCTATGCTCGCGCGCCTTGTGGAACGCCTCGCGCACGTGCTGCCCGTCCCGGAGATCGAGCGCGACGCCCCGGCCGTGATTTCCGTTGTACGGCTTCACTACGACCGGAAAGCGCAGCCGCTCCGCAGCAACGGCCGCTTCCTCCTCGGAGTAGACGAGTTTCTGCTGCGGCACCGGAAGTCCGAGGTCGCCGAGAATCCGGTTCGTCTCTTCCTTATCCGAGGCGATCTCGACGGCGATGTGTCGCGTCTCGCTCGTGACGGTCGCCTGGATCCGCTTCTGGAAGCGCCCATGGCCGAATTGGACGAGGCTCTGGTTGTTGAGCCGAAGCCACGGGATGTCCCGCTCCTCCGCCGCGCGGACGAGCGACGCCGTGCTAGGGCCGAACGCCCGACGCTGGGTGAAGCGGATGAACTCGTCGCGGGCCGATTCGAACGACCAGCCGGGCGGAAGCGATCCCGCGGGACGGAGCGCTTCCGGCACGAGCGAGAGGAGGAGAAGAAGGCCGAGTTTTCCCGCCTCCACGCCAACCTCCGCTTGCTCGTATTGATAGACGATGTCGTAGACGCCCTTCGTCCCGGCGTCGCGCGTCTTCCCAAACGTGACCTTCGCGCCCGCCGCGTTCTGGAGTTCGATCGCCGTGTGCTCGAGCACATGTCCGAGCCACGTCCCCTCTTCCTCCGTCATGCGGCGGACGAATCCGCCCGGCTCGCCGTACGAGCAGCCGTGCTCGCGGAGTCCGGGGAGCGCTTCGAGGAGGGCGTTCACGAAGGTGGGGCCAAGGCGTACGGTCGGCCACTGCTCCAACTCGCCCAGGTTGACCGTGAAGCGGATGACGGGAAAGAGCGCGTAAATGCTGGGGCCAAGGTAAACGGAGGAATCGGTGAGTTTCATGGTGCCCCCGGCGCGGACGCGAAGTGGCGTCAGTCGCCTTCTGTCGGCGCTCCGGTAGCGCTGGCGATCCGGGTATGGAGATTGAACGCGCCGCCCCGCACGATGACGTGAAGCTTCACGCCGATCAGGCTCACCGGCTCTCCGAGTTTCGCGGCGTCCATCGAGGAGTATTCGATACCCGACGGATCGACGATCGTGACCGCCCCGCTTCCCACGACTTCCAGTGTTTCATCCGGCGCGATGAACGCGGCCGTGTCTTCATCGAGGCCGACACCGACGGCGAACGGATTGAAGGCCAGCGCTGTCAAGAGTCGCCCCAGCCGGTCGCGCTGGCGAAAATGCTGATCGACCACGATGCGATTCGTGAGCCCGAGCCCCGGCGCCATCGTCACCATCCCCGCATGCGGGGTCGAACCCTCGTCTCCGTACGCGATCATGTGCTCCGAAAGAAAGGCCGCGCCGGCGGATGTTCCCGCCACGTGGACGCCGCGCCCGTTCATCACGCGGATCGCGCGAGCCGCGGTCGTGCCTCCGAGCATCGTGCCGAGACGAAGTTGGCTGCCTCCCGTGAGGAAAACACCGGTCGCCTTCTCGAGGATGGAGAGTTCCTCGGGATCCTCGCACTGCTTGCGACTCTCGAAGTGGAGCACCGAGACCTTGGGCGCGCGGAGCGACTTGAACACTTCCTCGTAGCGACGGCCGGTCGAGCGGAGTTCGGAGGCGGTCGGAATGACCGCGATGTGCGCCTCCCGCCCACCGCAAATCTGCACGAATCGCTTGAGGATGACTTCGGGGCCGACCTTGTCTTCGGCGCCCCCGATCGGAACGATGTAGCCGCGGGAGAGGTTGTCGGGTCCGGTGATCGGGGTCACGAGCGATCTCTCAAAAGGCCTGGGGGTCGATGACGTTAACTGCTAGGGAGAGAATAGCATGGCGGGCGCGGGGTCTCAAGAGCCGGACGAGGTAACGGCCTCCCGGTAGCGGGCGGTGATCTGCGACTCCCCCTCGATGTCGACGCCGAGATCGCGCACGATGCCGTCCCGGACTCCGTACACCCAACCGTGCACCGAAATTTCCTGCCCTCGCGCCCAGGCTTCGCGGAGAACGGTCGTCTGGCAGACGTTCACCGCCTGTTCGATGACATTCAGTTCGCAGAGCCGCGCGTGGCGGGCTTCCTCGTCGGGAATGGCGCGAAGGAGCACCTGGTGCTTGTCGTGAACGTCCTCGACGTGGCGAAGCCAATTGTCGCTGAGCCCCATCGTCTTCCGCCGAAGCGCGGCGAGCACACCGGTGCATCCGTAGTGGCCGCAGACGATGATCCGTCGCACGCGGAGAAGATCGACCGCGAACTGGATCACCGAGAGGCAATTGAGGTCGGTGTGGACGACGACGTTCGCGATGTTGCGATGCACGAACATCTCGCCCGGGAGGAGTCCGACGATTTGGTTCGCCGGAACGCGGCTATCGGAGCAGCCGATCCAGAGGTACTCGGGCGCCTGCTGTTTCGAAAGGCGCTCGAAGAAGGATGGGTCGTCGCGGAGGACTCCTTCGGCCCAGGACTTGTTCTTGGCCAATAGTTCATCAAGAGGCTTCATGCGATCTCCCTATCGGAGGCAGGCGAGTTGGTGGAGACTGGTTTCGGAATCGAACCGAACGACAACCCTTGCGGGGGTTGCCCAACGGGTTTGAAGCCCGCGGCCGGCGCCAGCCAGCGTGACCAGTCTTGCGCTCGCGGCACTATGGCTCGAAGTGCCGGTCGAAGTAGATCCATAAGATTCTCGAATATCGAAACACGGCCGGGACCATCGGCACGAACAAGATGCCCGCCGCGATGAGGAGCCGCCCGAGCGGCCAGCCGGGTAGCACGAGGGCGAGAGCCGCCAAGAGCACGAGTATCACGCCGACCGCGAGCGCGTAACTGAAGTACATGGCGCCCGAGAAGTAGCCGGGCTCGCGGCTGAACGCGATACCGCACGAGGGGCAGTTTTCGTTCATCCGAACCGCCCCCGAGAAGATGCGCCCGGTCCGGCACTGAGGGCAATGTCCCTTCCAGATCGCGAGCCATCGGCGCGGCTCCCCCGCGGTCACGGCTGCGGCAGGACGGGGCGCGGCAATCCGAAGATCGACTCCGCCGTGACGCGCGTGTAATTCGGTCCGCCGAGCCGCGCGATCACGTCGAGCTTCGCGGCATCGACGCGTCCGTTCGTGAGGACGGCCTCCGCGAGGTGAAAGTAGACGACTTCCCCGATCACGTAGTTCGCGTGGTACGGCCCCTCGCCATGCTCCACGATCTTGTACAACTTGCACTCCAACGCCACGGGGCATTCCGCCGCGCGAAACGGCTTCACCTTCACGCTCGGCGCCTTGGTGAACCCCGCTTCGACGAATTCGTCCACCTCCGGCGGGTAATCGGCCGAGGCCTGGTTCATTCTTTCGCGCAACGCCCAGGGAACGAGGTGGATGACGAACTCCCCGGTATCGCGGACGTTGTGGAGCGTGTCCTTGTCGCGGCCGGTCCCGGTCGTCACGGGCATGAAGACGACCGAAGGCGGGTGCGCCCCGCCCGCGTTGAAAAAGGAGAAGGGCGCAAGGTTCGAAACGCCTGTCTTCGAAAGCGAAGAGACGAACGCGATCGGCCGCGGGACGACGCAGCCGGTCAGGAGCGCATAGGCATCGGCCGGCGCAATGCTGGCCGGGTCGATGTGGCGAAATGCAGCAGCGTCGGCGCTCACGAAGTACCCGTCATCCGGTCGCGCCTTCGCCCGTGAATCCCTCCGGCGTCTCGAGCCACGAGTAGGGATAGCTCTTGTCGTCGTAGGCCTCGGCGTCGGTCGTCACGTTGAGCGGATAGAACGTGTCGAGCATGACGGCGAGTTCCTTCGTCTCCTTCGCGCCCAGCGACGCTTCCGTCGCGCCCGGGTGCGGGCCGTGCGGGATCCCCGACGGGTGGAGCGTGAATGAACCGACCTCGATGCCGCGGCGGCTCATGAAATTCCCGTTCACGTAGTAGAGCACCTCGTCCGAATCGACGTTCGAGTGGTTATACGGCACCGGCACGGAGAGCGGATGGTAGTCGTACATTCGCGGCACGAACGAGCAGATGACGAAATTCCGTCCCTCGAAGGTCTGGTGGGTCGGCGGCGGCTGGTGGATCCGGCCGGTAATCGGCTCGAAGTCCTCGATGTTGAAGGCGTAGGGATAGAGATAGCCGTCCCACCCGATGGCGTCGAGCGGGTGGTAGTCGAATTGGTACGCGGTGATCTGATTCCGCGCTTTGATCCGGACTTCGAATTTCCCTTTCTCCACGAATGTCTCGAGTCGCTCCGGGCGGCGGAAATCGCGCTCGCACATCGGAGAATGCTCCAGCAGTTGCCCGTACTCGTTTCGGTAACGCCGCGGTGTTTCCACCGAAGAAACCGACTCAATGACGAGATAGCGCTGCGCGTCGGCGCTCGGAAGGAATTTGTATGTCGTTCCGCGCGGAATCACGACGTAGTCGCCGGGGCGGTAGTGGAGTTCGCCGAAGATCGTCTGAAGGCGTCCGGTCCCTTCATGAATGAAGTAGACGTCGTCCCCCTGCCCGTTCCGGTAGAAGTAGGTCATCGGCTTGTCCGGCACGGCGATCGCCATCGAGACGTCGTTGTTCGCCAGCAACACGACCCGCCCGGTGACCGCATCGCCGCTCTTCACGAGCGGCTTCGTCTTGAAGTGGTAGTGGCGG
>JANMQV010000123.1:0-8693 GCA_031370645.1 Candidatus Eiseniibacteriota bacterium
GTGGTGACTGGAGTTCAGTCTTGTGATCTTCGTCTACGAGAAGACGCACCCGATCCGCGACTTCGAGAAGTGTCAGGTGATCCGCGACTTCGAGAAGGCTCAGGTGATCCGCGACTTCGAGAAGACGCATCCGATCCGCGACTTCGACAAGGCTCAGGTGATCCGCGACTTCGACAAGGCTCAGGTGATTCGCGACTTCGAGAAGGCTCAGGTGATCCGCGACTTCGACAAGACGCAGACGATCCGCGACTTCGACAAGGCTCAGGTGATCCGCGACTTCGACAAGGTCCAGGTCCCGCGGGAATTCGAAGCGATCGTCAACTCGGCGGAGTTCAAGGCCGTCGCAGGGAACCCCGGTTTCGCGGATATCGCGACTTCGAAGGAGTTCCTCCAGCTCGTCTCGAATCCCGAGTTCGGCAAAGTGATTGGCTCGCCGGACTTCGCGAAGATTGCGAGCGCCGGGGACCTCGACAAGGTCCTCATGGCGCCGGAAGTGGCCGCGGCGATCAACTCCGCGGAGTGACGAGCGGCGAAAAGCGAACGAAGCGCATCTAGACCCGACATCTCCCTTCGTTGAATGCAGGGCGGCGCAGGAGCAGCGGCGCCGCCCTGCTCGTTGTATGCTCTGGCCCGGAACGTCCGCTCGGTTCGGCTGGCACCTTTCAAAACCGGAAGGGGAATCACTCGACGATGACGCATCGAAGAGGCGGCGCGCGACGCGCCGTGATGGTCGCCGCGGCCACGCTCCTCCTCGGCGTGCCCCTTCGCGCGGCGCGCGCGGAGATCCGCGTCCTCGAAACGCCCCGCTTCCGGGTCTCCTACTTCGCTCCGACGCTCAGTTATCTCGCCCCCTACGCGGCCCGCTGTTTCGAGAATTCGCTTCGCTTTCACCGGGCGCTCTTCGACTACGAGCCCTGGGACAAGGTAAACATCCAACTGGGCGATCCGGCCGACTACGGCAACGCGGGCGTCTCCGTGAGTCCTCGGAACAACCTTTCCATGGATGTCGCCCCCGTGAATTTCGTCTACGAATCGGGGCCGTCGAACGAACGCGTAAATTTCACCATGAACCACGAAGCAGTTCACGTTGTCGCCCTCGACCAGGCGGCGGGGCTCGACCGCTTCGCCCGGCGACTCTTGTCGGGGAAGATCCGCGAATCGAGCGATCATCCGGAGACGATGATCTACTCCTACCTCACCGTCCCGCGTCGCGCGGCGCCCCGGTGGTTTCACGAGGGCGCCGCCGTCTTCTTCGAGACCTGGATGGCGGGCGGGCTTGGCCGCGCCCAAGGCCCTTACGACGAAATGGTCTTCCGTTCCATGGTGAAGGACGGGAGCCGCATCTACGATCCGCTGGGGCTCGAGTCGGAAGGGACGAAGGTCGACTTTCAGGTCGGGGTGAATTCCTACCTCTACGGCACCCGGTTCCTCTCCTACCTCGCGCTCGAGCACGGACCCGAGCGGCTCGTCGAGTGGGTCGGCCGACGTCCCGGGAGCAAACGCTACTTCGCGTCGCAATTTCGAAAGGTGTACGGCCGGTCGCTCAACCAGGGTTGGAGCGAGTGGATCGCCTGGGAACGCGAGTTCCAGCGCGCGAATCTCGACTCGCTCCGGCGCTATCCGATCACCCCTCACCACGATCTCTCGCCACGGGCGCTCGGGTCGGTCTCCCGCGCCGTGCTCGACCCCGAACGGAGAACTCTTTACGCCGGCATCCAGTACCCCGGGGCCTTCGGTCAAATCGCGGCCCTTTCGCTCGACGGCGGGCCGGCGCGCCATCTCTGCGACGTCAAGGGAGCGGCCCTCTACTTCGTGACGTCGATCGCGCGCGATCCCGCCTCGGGCACGCTCTTCTATACCGCGGACAACAGCGGGTGGCGGGATCTTTGCATGCTCGACCCGGCTACCGGCCGCACACGTGTTCTCCAGCGCGACCTTCGGGTCGGCGACCTCGCCTTCAACGCCGCCGACAGCAGCCTCTGGGGTGTCCGGCACTACAATGGCATCTCGACGCTGGTCCGTATCCCGGCGCCCTACACCGACTGGACGCGCGTGGCGTCGTGGCCGTTCGGTCAGGACCTCTACGACCTCGATTTCTCGCCGGACGGGAAGCGGCTCTCCGCTTCCTTCGCCGAGCCGAGCGGCCGTCAGACGCTTCGAATCGCGAATGTCGCGGAACTGATGCAGCGCGATTCCTCCGCTACCATCACGACGCTCCACGACTTCGGCTCCTCCATCCCGACGGGGTTCGTCTTCTCCCCCGACGGCCGTTACCTGTTCGGTTCCTCCTACTACACGGGCGTCTCGAACATCTGGCGCTATGACCTCGAGTCGCGCTCGATGGAGATCGTCACCAACACGGAAACGGGCTTCTTCCGGCCTCTGCCTCTCTCGAACGATTCACTCGTCGTGTTCCGGTACACCGGGGAGGGTTTCGTGCCGGCGACGATCGGCGCGCGGCCCCTTCAGGACGTGAGCGCGATCACCTTCCTCGGCGCCCGTATCGCGGCTCGCTATCCGCTGGTACGCAGTTGGAAAGTGCCGCCCCCGTCTTCGGTGTCGATCGACTCGATCCGCCTCTCCGACACGCCCTATCACGCCACCCGGAGCCTCGGGCTCGCCGGGCTCTATCCGATCGCGGAGGGATACAAGGACTACGCCGCGGTGGGGCTCGCCGCGACGCTCTCGGACCCGCTTCAGCGGGAAAAAGTCACGCTCTCCGCGTCGCTCACGCCGGGGGATGCGCTTCCCTCGGACGAACGGTGGCATCTGTCGCTCGACTACAAACGGCCGAGCTGGAACGCCGGGGTAAAGTGGAACGGAGCGTCGTTCTACGATCTCATCGGACCGACGAAAGAGAGCCGCAAGGGGTACAGCGGCTCAATCACGCGCACGGCCTCGATCATCTACGACCGGCCTCGGGAGATGGAGTGGAGCCTGGGTGTCGCCGGGTACGGTGGGCTCGACCGGCTGCCGCAATATCAGAACGTGGAGACCGCGGCCGGCGTCGACAAACTCGTCACTTCGACGGCGACGCTTTCGTATCGAAATCTTCGCGCCTCCATCGGCGCGATCGACAGCGAGAAGGGAATTCGCTGGCGGCTGGTCGGCATGCAACAACTGGTGCGCCAGGGATATCAAGGGAGCGCGGTCTGGCAGGGGTATCCGCTCGCGTATGCCACGCTCGATGTCGGCACACCGCTCCCGATTCGAAACTCCTCGATTTGGCTCCGCACCGCGGCGGGCGCGGCCGCCGGCGATCGTGACAATCCATTTGCGAATTTCTACTTCGGCGGATTCGGCAACAACGGAGTCGACTACCGCGAGATCAAGCGCTACCGCGACTACGACGCATTCCCCGGCAAGGAGCTGGACGAGATCGGGGGGAGAAACTTCGCGAAAGCGACAGCCGATTGGTCATTGCCGCCGCTCCGCTTCCGTCGGGTGGGCGTTCTCCCGTTCTACGCTACTTACGCGCGGCTCGGCATCTTTGCCAGCGGGCTTGCGACGAATCTCGACGACGCCGGGTCGCGGCGGAAGGTGGCGAACCTGGGGACTCAACTCGACGTGCGGTTTCAACTCCTCACCAGCGAGGCGCTCACGCTCTCGGCCGGATATGCTCGCGCCTTCGAGCGCGGATTCGCCCCGACGCGGGAGTGGATGATCTCGCTCAAGATCCTATGAGAACTCTGGCGTGAACGGCGCAGCGCTCCTTCTCGGGTTTCTGCCGGTCATCCTCTTCCTGGTCGCGCTGTTTCTGCTCGACTCGTTCAAGCTGGTCCGCCGGATCGACGTCGTGAGGAGCGTCGGATTCGGCATCCTCGCCGCGCTCTTGAGCCTTGGCGCTTACGTCGGACTCCTGAGAGTCGGAGTTCCAGCCGAAGCCATGGAGCGCTTCATCGGCCCGGTGGTAGAGGAATCGGTGAAGTCGGCGTTGGCGATCTGGCTGATCCGAAGCGGCCGGGTCGGATTCCTCGTCGATGCCGCCATTCACGGATTCGCCATCGGCGCCGGTTTCGCGCTTCTCGAAAATGTCTACTACGCCCAGGCCCTGGGAGACATGAGCCTCGGCCTCTGGCTTGTGCGCGGGCTCGGCACGGCCATGATGCACGGCGGCGCCACCGCTACCTTCGCGATCCTTGGGAAGGGCCTCACGCGCCCGGGGGGGACCGCCTTCTCACGCTTCCTCCCCGGACTCGCGATCGCGATCCTCGTCCACATTGCGTTCAATCTGTTCGTCCTCTCTCCCCTCGTGATGACGGGCCTCATGGCGGCGGGGATGCCGATGCTCCTGATGCTCGTCTTTGCGCGGAGCGAACGCGCGACTCGAAGCTGGCTCGGCGTCGGCATGGAGCGAGACGTGGAGGCCCTAGATCAAATCCTCTCGGGGGAAGTCGTCGAGACGCCCGTGGGGCACTACCTGTCGCAGTTGCGATCGCGTTTTTCCGGCACGGTGGTGGCCGACATGCTCTGCCTTCTCCGCGTGGAGCTCGAACTCTCGCTCCGCGCGAAGGGAGTTCTCATGGCCCGGTCCGCCGGCATCGAACTCCCCGCGGATCCCGAGGTGCACGACAATTTGGTCGAGCTGCGTTTTCTGGAGCGCACCATCGGGCATGTCGGGATGCTGGCGCTGAAGCCGCTCGTGGCCGGGAAGGAACGCTGGGAGCGGAAGTTGTTGCGGGAATGACGGAGGGCTTTGCGGCCCCGCGCGATCACGCTACCCTCTAGCGCATGAATCCACTTCCACTCTTGGCGCTGGGATTCGTCCTGGGGCTTCGCCACGCCGCCGATCCCGACCACGTCGTGGCCGTCGCGGCCATCACCGCGCGAACGCGGCGCGTCACTCCAGCCGCCTTGATCGGAGTCGTCTGGGGGCTGGGGCATTCGCTCACGCTCTTCGCCGTCGGCGTGGCGATCATCGTCTTCAATTGGGTCGTGCCGCCTCGCGTCGGCCTCACGCTCGAATTCGTCGTAGCCGTGGCACTCGTCAAGGTCGGGCTCTGGAATCTCCGTCCGACGCCCTCGTCCGACGAAAGCGGCCTCGGTCGGGCGCCGGGGCGCCCACCGACGGGCCGGGCGTTCGTCGTCGGAATGGCGCACGGACTGGCGGGGAGCGCGGCCGTTTCGCTCCTCGTCCTCGCGACGGTGCGCGATCCTCGATGGGCCTCCCTCTACCTGCTCGTCTTCGGCGTCGGGACGCTGCTCGGCATGATGCTCGTAACCGCCGGCCTCGCGATTCCGCTCTCGGCGGCCGCGCGTCGCTGGGGTGGCGCCTCGCGCATTCTTCGCCTCGCCACGGGAACGCTTTCGGTTCTCTTCGGCGCCTGGTTGATCTATCAGATCGGTTGGCACGACGGGCTCTTCCTTACCGTGCCGCACTGGTCGCCGCACTGAGCGGCCGAAACTTCCGCCCCGAACCGCACGCCCCCACTGGAGCAGACCGGCACCTAGACGTCCCTCCTCGTACAACCCCTGTCCCTGCTGCCCCCCCATGCCCGGACCGGAGCCGGCCTTTGTCCCTCATTCGCGCTAGTCCAAAGGCAAGGGCGGGAACTCCTTGCACCCCTGACGCCCCCCGTGCGGAAAGCGAGACACACCCTCCATGGCATGCGTCTTGCGCTGACTCCTGCTCGGCGGCGGGGACCGATTCGGAGTCGGACACCTCGCATTCAAACCACGGGCTACTCGCCTGCCAACGACGCGAAGCGTCAGCAAGGAGAAGAGAACATGAGAAAGAGCATCGGAGTCGGACTCGGAGTCATCTGCGTCCTCCTGTTGGGCGCCGTCTTCGTTTCGTATTCGAGTTACAAGAAGTCGGCTAATCAGTTCGCGGCCGCGACGGCCGCGGAAGTGCAAACGCGGCTTCGCTACGACCAAGCGGTCGGTGAGATCGTGACGATCCAGGACAGCCTGAACGCGATCGTGCTGGGGCCGGATGGGAGCCGTTTCGTTCCCGCGCAGCCCCTCGACGAAATGCAGCCTCCGGGAACGCTTCATGACACGGTTCTCTCGCGCATCGCCACGCTTAAGGCAGCCGTGGAGCGGACGCGGGATCGAATCGAGCAACTCGACGCCGGGCTGAAGCGGAGCGGTGTCAAGATCGACGGGCTCGAGAAGATGGTAGCGGGGCTACGGCGATCGGCGTCGGAGAAGGAAGTACGGATCACCGAACTGACGTCGCAGGTCGATACGCTCCAAACGCGAGTTGCCGGACTCTCGACCTCGGTGGAGGAACAGCAGACTCTGTTGACGGAGCAGCAGACGCAACTCGTGCAGAAGCAGACGGAAATCGCGACGATCTACTACGCGATGGGATCGAAGAAGGAACTCACGAATAACGGAGTCGTGACGTCCAAGGGCGGCGTGCTCGGACTCGGAAAGACGCTAGAGCCGTCCGGGCAGTTCAACGAAGCGTCCTTCGTCGCTCTCGACACCGATCAGCAGAGCGTCATCCGGATTTCCGCCGAGAAGGCGCAGGTCTTGAGCGCGCAGCCGCACTCGAGTTACGTGCTGGAGCCGATCGGGAAGGACAGCTTCGAACTTCGGATCATCAATCTCGAACAATTCCGGAAGGTGAAGCATCTCGTGATTCTCACGACCACGTAGGCCCGACGGCCTAACCAGAGTCCCCCCAGCGTCACACGCGCTCGACCCGGAATGCAAAACATCCGGGTCGAGCGTTGTGGACGTGGATGAAGTCCACCTCCGCCCGCCCGAGGAATCGGCGAACGAGCGATTCCAGCTCGGCCCCCGCGACCACCTCCGCCGCCGCGAGAAATCCCGCCGCGTCGTACGCCCGCACCGAACAGAGCCGGCGAAGTTGCATCGCGGGGATTTCGTTCACCGCGAGGACCGCCTGCCGCGCCCCGCGGCGCACGTAGATCGGACCGGAACTCTGATAAGGCGAGGGCCCGGCGTGATGCCGGTAGGGGAGAAGCAAGACCTCCTCGCCGGGGGCCGCGTCCTCGAGCGTCACGCGACACGGAAAAGCGTTCGGCTCGTCCGCGATTCGCCGCACGGCGCCTTGTTCGGCGAGTTGGGTATCGGTCAGCGCGAAGAGCGGGACGAAAAGATCGGGCGAGAGCCCGCGGATCTGGAAGTTCACGAGTGCCTCCTCCTGGTTGGTGGACGCACTCATCTTGCGCGACGTCGGTCGACGCCGACTATCCGGCGCTTGCGATCAAACTCCGCCTCGCGCGGCCGCCCTCCGGTCTAGCGGCTTGGGCGGATCTGCTGAAACATCCCCTTCAAGCGCGCCGCGCCTGCCTCGTCACCGGCCCGTTGCATGATCGACATCGCTTGCTCGAGTGAGGCTTCCGCTCTCGAGGCATCCCCCGATTGTTTTCTGGCGATGGCGAGCATCCAGTGGAATTGCCAGTTGCCGGGCCACTTCGCGATCGCCGATTCGTAAATGCGGCACGCTCGTCGCTTCGAGTCCCTGCGGCAGTCGGCAGAAGAGGAACTTGCCTGAGCCGAGATCGGCGGCGTACGAGTCGCTCTGCCCGGCCTGTGCGGCACGAATCGCTTCCTCCAGCCGGTTCGTGCCGGCGGGACAGACGAGAAGCACCGGGTCGGCCGACTAGAGGTCGACGCCCCGCTCGCGCGCGTACTCGAATGTCGCGTACTTGCCATGGGCCACGACATCGCTCACGAACGGCGTGCGAGCCACGTGAGCGTCCGTGAGTCCGAGCCGGTCCAGGGTTCGAAAGTCGGTGCGATAGGGGACGACGCCCACGCAGGTGAGCGCCACGTGGAGGTCTCGTGGCAAGGTGCCGCTGGCGATCAATGCGTCGAGCGTTTGAGCCTCGCCTAACGCCTTCTCGAAGAAGAGCCGGTGCTCTTCCTGCCGAATCCCCGCGAAGTGGGCGGTCAGGGAGCGAAGCAGATCGCGGTGCGCCAGGGCGACGTTGCGTAGGAGCGGGATCCGGAAGATGGGATCCCGCTCCGGCGCCAAGAATTGTTCCCCTTCCACGATCGCGTTCACGAACGAACCGGGAAATCCTGGGAGGTAGTTCGTTGGAAACTGAAGATGTGACTGGAGCGGGAGCCAGGCGAGCCCAAAGAGGACGAGCGCCACGTACGCGGCCGCCGCCCAGGTTCGCCAGCGCGACGAGGCCCAGGCGCCCACACCGTCCGCGAGAAGGATGAAGATCAGGGGGAGGTAGAAGTCTAGCGGCCGGTATTCGAAGTGATCTCCGCCGATCGCGACAACGTAGAGCGCGTGCGGAAGGATGGCGACCGAGCAGAGGAGCGGGAGGAAAAGGCTCTTTTTCCGCGCGTGCCACAAGAACGCCGCGACCAGCGCCGGCAGCCAGAGCGCGCCGCCGTATTCGAGCGCGAAGGCTGCCAGGTACCGCGTACCCCGCGCCCAGGAAAGCCGCGCGCCCACCTTTGCGTAGTAGGTGTTGGGGAGCCAGTCGCCGTAGTAGGCGAGCCGGAAACCCACATTGGCGGCAACGAGCGCGCCGAAGGGCCACCATGCCGCGAGTTCACCCCATGGAATTCGCCGGATCTTCCAGAGGCGGTAGAGCAGGGCGGCGAGAAGCGCACAACCGCCGACGAGCGCGCCGTCGGGGCGCGTGAGCGCCGCGAGTCCGAAGAGCCAGGGAGAGAGCGCGAACTTCCGCGCACCGCCCGCATCGAGGCGCTCCACTTCCGCGACGAGACGTAGCAGCCCCGCCACGAGAAGCAAC
>JANMQV010000144.1:0-7065 GCA_031370645.1 Candidatus Eiseniibacteriota bacterium
CGCAGATCGAAGAGAATCGATAGCAACTCATCGCCAGTCTCGGGCGGCACGCCTCCGATCAGGTCCGCCGCGTTTTCCTTTTCGGCCACCGATCGGGCCGCCTCGTCCGTGGCGCCGGTCATGCTGAGGACATAGACCTCGGTGCCGGTAGCCTCGCGATCGCGACTCGCGTTGCAGTGAATGCTCATGAAGAGGTCGGCCTGGTAGCGGCGCGCGATCTCCATCCGCTTCCGAAGCGGAATGAAGTAATCACCGGTGCGCGTCAGCACCGCCGTCACGCCCGGCACCTGATCGAGTTCCGCCTTCAGCCGCTTCGCGATCGCGAGCGTGATGTCGGCTTCCTGAAGCCGCCGATGCCCGATGGCGCCGGGGTCGTCGCCGCCATGTCCCGCGTCGATCGCGACGATCAACCGCCGCGATTTCTTCAATTCCTCCACGCGCTGTGCCAGCGCCTGGTCGGCCTCGGGATTCGCCGGCGCGGGCACGTCGACCACCACGCGATCGGGTTGTCCATCGCTCGGAGCCAAAACAAAGCCGAGCGGCGTGGTCGGCTTTTTCAATCCGACTCGGATCGCCGTGCCCGAATCGGAGACGGAAGTGAAGATGTCGCTTACCAGGGAATCGCCCACGAACTCGGTCGTCACTGCCGGCGCCTTTCGGGCACCCGGCAGGTAGATCTCGAACGTGAGGGAGTCGGCCATCCGGAAGCGCGGCTCGCCCGGGTTCGCGGTCAGGTCGAAGACGAGGCGGGTGTGGTCGGGCGCGGTCCAGAAGCGGATTCGCGCGAGTTCGGGCACCGGCTTCGCCGGTTTCGGAGCGGGGGTTCTTGCCGGGGCGGCGCCGCAAAGGGAAAGAGCGAGCGCGGCCAACACGACAAGGCCCGTGCGCACCCCCGGAGTCCGGGGGCGCGACGCGGGCCGACGCTGAGACGTCTGGCTACTCGCCAGGATCAACCGCGATGAATTGAGTCGCATCGCCTCGCTTGATAAGAAGCACCACGGGCTTCTTGGGATTCTTCGCTTTCGACTTCTCCACGGCCGCAGTGTACTCGATGGGGTCCGTGACCGCCTGATCGTTCACTTCCTTGATGATGTCGCCGCGCTGGAGTCCCGCGTCGTCGGCGCCGCTTCCCTGCGCGACGTCGATCACGACCACGCCGTTCTTGTCGCGGAGTCCGTTCTCCTTCGCGAAATCGCCCGTGAGCGACTCCACCGCGATGCCGAGCCACGAGGCCGGTGACTCGGCCTGCGCCGCGAGGCGCTCCTCGGCCGGGCGCTCCGCCATCGTGACGAAGATGTCCTGCGCCGAGCCCTGCCGGAGCAGGCGCACGCGCACCTTCTTGTTCACCGGCGTGTCGGCCACGAGGAGACGGAAGCCCTGCACGTCGGCGATCTTCTTGCCGTCGAACTCGGTGATGACGTCCTTCACATGGAACCCGGCCTTCGCGGCCGGCGTGTCGTCGCTGATGCTGCTCACGAGGACGCCCTTCGTTCCCTGGAGTCCCCACGTGTCGGCCAACTCGGGTGTCAATTCTTGTGGGACGATTCCGAGGTAGCCGCGCGTCACCTTGCCCGAGGCGATCAGCTGCTTCGCGACGTTTCGCGCGATGTTAATCGGGATGGCGAATCCGATTCCCTCTCCGCTCGGGTTGATGGCGGTGTTGATGCCGATCACCTCGCCCCGAATATTGAGAAGCGGACCGCCGCTATTTCCAAAGTTGATGGAGGCGTCGGTCTGAATGAAATTCTGATAGGAGGGCGCGCCTCCCGCGATGGCGAGATTCGTACGGCCCTTCGCGCTCACGACGCCGACCGTCAGCGTGCCGTCGAGTTCGCCGAGGGCGTTTCCGATCGCGATCGCCCAGTCTCCGATCCGGATTTCGTCGGAGTCGCCGAGCGGCAAGACCGGCAGATCGCCGCCGTTTTCCACCTTTAGCACGGCCACGTCGGTGCCGCCGTCGCTGCCGACGACCTTCGCCCGCAGCTTCCGGTGGTCGCTCAGGATGACGGTGATGTCGGATGCGTCGCGAATCACATGGTTGTTCGTGAGCACGAACCCGGACTTGTCGATGATGAAGCCGGAGCCGCTGCTCGGAATCTTCATGCCCTTATGAGGCGACTGAGGAGTCTGGGGATTCTGGGGGTCCTGTGGATTCTGCGGCGTCTCCGGGAACATCCGCTTGAAGAAGTCGCCGTAGGGCCCGTCGAAGCGAAAGCCCTGTCCGTCGGCGCCCGTCGCCTCGCGCTTCACTTCGATCGTCACGACCGCGGGAAGCGTGTTATCCGCGATGACGGTGAAGGGACTGGAAAGCGGCGATGCAACCGCCTGCCGCTCCTTGGCGGCGAGCATGGCGGTTCCTCCGCCCTGTCCGCCTCCCGCGAGGATGAAGCCGGTGACGATGCCTACGGTAAGGAGTGAGCCGGCGACGATCAGCGTCTTGGCGGCACGTACGGTTTGACGAGGGTCCATGCTTCCTTTCTCCCGCATCAGCGGCCTAGGGCCGCCGGCGTTCAAGGCGTCGGCGTCGGGGCTTCGGGAGCGTCGGCGCTCGGCGCCTGCTCCGTGGTGGCGCGAAGGTGGGCTAGCTCCGCCTCCTTCGCCGTAATCGCCGCATCGACGCCTTCGACGCGCGCGCGAAGCCGAATCATTTCGGGGTCGCTCTCCAGCATCGAGAGTTCCCCCCGATTCCAAAGGGTCAGAGCCCGCTCGCCGAGATCCGCCAAGCCACGGTAGCGCTCCCGGCGAAGCGAAACGAGATCGACGCGGAGAACCCCCGTGTCGAACGCCCGGCGCGCGCCTCTTCGGGTCCGGTCGGATACCGATCGGACTTCATCTCGGAAGCGGCTCCACATGCTGGTAGGGGCATTCATCGTTTTGTGCCGGTGCAAGTCGTTGGCCTGGTGGACTCTAGGAACGCGCTCTGGTGCTGTCAAGCGGGTTATACCCCCACCTCGGCCGAGGGTTCCCCCGCCTTCACGGGACCTTCACACGTTGCAGCCTCGGCCCCGGTCCCTATACTGACGCGCCATGCCGACCGATCGACCCGTCTTTTTCATCGCCGATGCACATTTAGGCCAAGGCTCCCCCGAGTCGAATCGCGAGCGAGAGCGGGATCTCTTGGCTTTTTTCGACCATGTTGGAGCGTCGGGAGCGGCGCTCTACGTGAACGGCGACCTCTTCGATTTCTGGTTCGAGTACCGCCACGCCATTCCCAAGCGCTTCGTCCGGGTGCTCCTGGCCCTCGGCGCCCTGAAGCGCCACGGGACCCCTGTGACGTATGTCGGCGGAAATCACGACTTCTGGATCGGCGATTACCTCACGCGGGAACTAGAGATCCCCTTTCATGACGAGCCGGTGCCGCTCGCCCTTCAGGGACGGAAGGTTCTGCTCGCCCATGGAGACGGGCTCGGCCCAGGAGACGGAGGGTATAAGCTCCTGAAAGGGGTCCTGCGTGCGCGCCTGTCGCGCTGGCTCTACGGCTGGGTTCACCCCGACGTCGGCATCCCACTCGCCACCGCAACCTCCCACACGAGCCGGCATCACGCGCCTCGCCGGGAGCGGAGCGACGAGGAGTTGGAGACGACACTGGGTGGCCCCTTCTTCGCCCAGGGGCACGATGCGGTCGTGTTGGGCCACTACCACCGCGCGGTTCATCGCCGGACAGAGGGGCGCGACTTCCTGATCCTAGGGGATTGGATGCGGGGGCGGAGTGTTGTGAAACTGGAGGAGGGGCGCTTCACGCTCCTCGAGCGGGCGCCGGGAATTTAGCGGGGACGCCGCGGGCCGGCGCCTACAGCCGGGCGCTGATCGAGAAGAGGTGGCTCGAACCGAGGTTCGCGCCGATCGGAAGTAGTGCATAGTCGAACGTGATCGGCCCGCGCGTGATTCCGAGACCGAAACTCAGGTCCTGACCGTCGTAGCCGAACTTGGCGCCCGCCCGAAAAGCCAGCCACTCGTGATAGGCATACTCGCCGCCGAGGTGGAACCGGCCATCCTCGCCCTTCGCCTTTCGAAATTCCGTGGAGATCGTCCCGGTCCCCTGCATCGCCTTGATCTCGCGACGATACGCGGCACCACCGCGAATGGTGAGCGGGAGCGGGAACGTCTCGGCGACGAACTTCGCCTTCCCTCCCACATTCTGCACCGCCGCGCCGAGCGAAAGCCCGCTGGCGGCGACCGAGTAGCGACCCCCTAGGTCGATTGCGACGGAAGAAGCGCTCTCATCGGCGATCATCTCGCGGATGTAGCGGACCGAAGCACCCGCCGCCGCGCCCGGCGCCACGTTCAGGCCGTAGCCAAGCGTGGCGGCGATGTCGTTGAATCCGAAGTGCCCCGTGAGAACTCCCGTATCGTCGCGGCGCTCGAGTTCCGACGTGTAGAAACCGGTGAACGAAGCGCCGAGCGTGCCCGGCCCGATCGGCCCCGTCACCGCCGCGTACTCCTGGCGGAAATCGTCGATCCATTCGTTGTGCATCGCCGTGAGACGGATCCCCGCACCATTCGACGCGAGGCCCGCGGGATTCCAATGAAGCGCCGTCGGATCGTCGGCGATCGCGACGAAAGCGCTCCCCATTCCCATGGCGCGCGCGCCGACGCCGAGCTTCAAGAACGCGAATCCGGCTTCCCCGGTGGCGGCGTGAGCCCGCGGCGCGCCTGCGATGGCGAGCAGGGCGAAGACAAGCGTGGCGCCGATCCGAATCGGAAGGGCGATCATTGGACGAGAGCGGCGCATCGGTTTCTCCTCGGACGGGGCGACGCGGAAGGACCGCATCAGCGGACCACCGCCAACCGGGTCCGCTTCACCTCTGTCCCGGACGGCGAGTTCACTTCCACTCGGCAGACATAGACGCCGCTCGACATCGCGGCGTGATCGAAGAGTACGGCATGCTCGGCGGAGCCGGCTAGATCGGCCGCGTCCACGGGCGGTTCGGCCACCAGCGTGCCGGCGGGGTCGTAGACCGACACCCGCACGCTCGTGGCCGGCCCGCTCAGGCGGTAATGGATCGTGGTCGAGGCACCGCTCGAGGGGTTCGGATAAGCGTACACCTCGGAGAGGACTTGGGTCCCGTTCGAAGCGCCGGCGGGGCCCGTAGGAAGGACGGCGTTTCGGGTCGGGCCGCGGCGCCACTGGTTCCAGGAGAGGGTCCTGGGGCCGACCGCGATCGACGTATTCCGAACCACGATGACGCACTGGTTCGAAAGATCGAAGGTCTCGACCCACTCGGCGAGGCCGTCTCCATCGAGGTCGGCCAGGATGGGCGGCGCCGAGGGGCCCGTGCTTCCGAGTTCGGCGAACGAAGGGACGCGGCTTCCATCCGCGTGATAAGCGAGCCTCTTTCCGTCCGGCAAGACCGCGATCACATCGAGCGCGCCGTCGCCGTCCACGTCGGCCACCATCGGCGCCCAAACTCCCGCGCTATCGGCCGGGGCGAGCGGGTCGCCGGCACGGATCGGAAACCCGGAACGCGGCGCGCCGTTCCAGTGGAACGAAGCGAGGCGACAATCGTCGCCGGTCTGGAAGAGTTCGGGATAGCCGTCCCCTTCGAGATCGGCGGCCGAGACTTCCACCGCGCGGCCCACCGTCGTAAGCGCGGCGGGCCAACCCGACATCTCCGCGGAGGAGATGTAGGTGGAGGGCGGATCTCCCGGGATGTGCGGCGCAAAGACGAAGTGGTATGCATGGAAGGCGCCGACCTTGTCGGCCATCAACGCCTCGAACGTCCCGGCCGCGTCGCGGTCGAGATTCGCGAGCGTGGGGGGACCGAACGTGCCGGCGCGCGTGAAGTAGAGATCGGCGTTCTCCGGATCGCGCGGAAGATTCGGATCGCTGAACGTCTCCCAGTTCACCACGGAGAATCCGCTTCGGCTCAGGTCCTCGCCCGGCGCGGTCGCGGTGTTCGCGATCACCACTTCGGGGAAGCCGTCACCGTCGAGATCGGCGGCCGCCGCGGGATTGGCCGTCGAGCCGAACATCGGGAGCGTGTAGGTCGTCACCACACCACTCGCCACTTTCACGGCCGTGAGCAGCGAACCCCCGAGCGGGTTCGCGCTCGATCCGATCACGATCTCCATGCCTCCGAGCCCGTCCAGATCGACGAGAATCGGTTGCGCACGCGTCGGGAATCCACCTCCCGGAACCAACACGCCGACCGTTCCGACGTTGCTGTCGCCGTCGAGCACTTCGGTTCCGTCGGCGTGAAACGCGTAGATCGCGCCGTTCAGCGTCTGAAAGACGATCTCGTTTCCCGCGAGGCCGTCGATGTCGCCCACGCAGGGGCTCCCGGCGAGCGGCGAAGGCGTCCCGATAAAAGGAGTCGGCGTCGCGTCGCCGTCCAAATAGTCCGTGCCGTCCGGCTCGAAGACATAGAGCTCGCCGGGATTGCTCGTCCGGCGCGTCGGCACGAGCAACTCCATGACGCCGTCACCGTTGAGATCGACGGCCAGCGTCGCGCCGACGATGAGCCGTGTATTCAGGATCTTCGGGAAGCCGGGGCGATTCCGCGCGATGCCGACCGTGAAGCCCATGACGCTGTCGGCCGCGCTGATCGCGGTAATGGAGATTCCGCTTCGCACGCCCCCGTACGCCTCGGTGGAGGGATTCGTGTCGGGAGTGAGCGCGTCGTGGCCGCCGCCCCGGAAGACGTCGTTGGGGCTTCCGGCGGTCAATTCGGTTGGCGGCACGTCGAGATCCTGGACCCCGTCCGCCTCCACGATGTCGACGCCCTTGTGCGCCGTGTCGCCGTTCACCACGTTGTCCGCCAACGTGGCCGCGATCTTCGCGTCGTCCACGTGATAGACCGTGATGCCGGAGCCGGTCCCCTCGCCCGGAAGGAAGAAGTCGAATTCGGCGTTCAGGTAGCTGTCGTCATAGAAGTCGAAGAGGCCGTCGCCGTTCGTGTCGTCGAAATCGAACGATCCATTCCGATTCGGATCCTGGTCGCGATTCTCCAAGAGGAGATACTCGCTCTGCGTCTGCGGAATGAGAATCGCGCGCGGATAGGGCGCCACCGCCGGGTCGAGGCGCGAGAGTTGGAAGCTGCCGTCCGCCATCACGCGTTGCGGCGC
>JANMQV010000195.1:0-10201 GCA_031370645.1 Candidatus Eiseniibacteriota bacterium
TCCTTCCCCTGGATGATGCGGAGATAACGCGGCCCGTTGATCTTCAGTTCGTTCAGCGTGGCGAACGCCACGAGACCGAAGAGGACGAACCCCGCGAGCGCAAGAAGCGCGCTGCCGAGGAGCTGGCGCCGGATCGTGAACTTCATGACAACGGACTCCTTCCGTGACGCCCGGCCGCGCCGGGTCCGTGATTCCTACGCATACGCCACCCGCAACACCTCTCCGAGTTCGAGTTCGAGGAGCAAGCGGTCGTGAAGAGGGAACACTCCATGAATCAATTGACGCGCGATGCCGTGCACCGTCTCCGGCGCCCGCTCCCGCGACGATTCCGTCACCTGAACGACATCGCCGATTTCGTCCACCAGAAGGCTCGCGGCCGCGTCCTCGCGCCCGCGCACCACGATCGTCGCGCGATCCTCGCCGCTCACCGCGGCCGGCAGATCGAGGCAGCAGCGGAGATCGACCGCGGGGACGATGTGCCCGCGCAGATTGATGATTCCGCGCACGGCCGGCGACGAGAGCGGAAGACGCGTGATCTGCTGGCGCCGGAGCACTTCCTGGACGAAGGCGATGTCGAGACCCAGGAGGTGGTCCGCCACTTGAAACGTGCAGAGCAGCCGTACTTCCGCCATGGCTCAGGCCCCTTTCCCGGCGTGGGCCGGAACGAAATCGCGGCCGATGGCCGACGAACCGAGGAGTCGCTCGAGGTCGAGGAGTTCCGTCACCGAACCGCGAACGACCACCGCGCCCGCGAATCCGGCGCGAGCCCCGGGCGATGCCGTGACGGCCATCCGCTCCTCCACGATTTCCACGATCGACTCGACCACGAGACCGAGCGACCGGCCGCCGTGATCGTGAACGACCACCGCGAGCGGATCCCGATCACCCAGCCACTCCGCGTCCGCCGACTTCGCGGAGCCGCTCAGGTCGAGAATGGCGCCGAGCGAGACGAGCGGGAGGATTCCGCCGCGGTACTGCACCATCGCGCGTTCGCCGATCCGCTCCACCAAGCGGCGCGGAATCTCTTCCAGGCGCGCGATCTGCTCTTGGGGAATGGCGACCGTCCAGCGTGCACCGGCGTGACAGAGCACGATCGTCCGAAGCGGCACCGATGGCGAGTCCGGGACAAGCTTCTGGACCGGGAGAGGAGCGCCGCCGGAGCGGACGCTGATCCCCGCGTGACGCGCCAGTCCGGGGACATCGAGAATGAGCGCCACCGCGCCGTCGCCGAGGATCGTCGCTCCTGCGAAGACGGCGATCTGTCGAAGTTGCTCGATGAGCGGTTTGACGACGATTTCCTGCGACGCCACGATCGAATCGACCACGAGCCCTAGGGTGACGCCGTCGGCGTGAACCACGGCGATGGAGGTGGCCTCGTTCTGCCGCTCCGTGGAGGGGAAACCCGGTACCCGGAGCACCTCCCTGAGATCGAGGAGGGGAAGAAGCCCGTCGCGATAGCGGAGCACCGGCGCGTCGAAGGCGACCGGGAGGCGAATGGCGGCCTCCGCCGCTTCGACACGGATCAGTTCGGTCAGGTTCACCTGAGGAATGGCGTAGCGCTCACCGCCGGCCGTCACGATCAGGGCCGGAACGATGGCCAGCGTGAGGGGAATTCGAATCCGCACCGCCATGCCTTGCCCAGGGCGCGATTCGACCTCGATAGCGCCGCCGATTCGCTCCACGTTGTTCCTCACGACGTCCATGCCGACGCCCCGCCCCGAAACGCTCGTCACGCGCTCGGCGGTCGAAAAGCCGGGAAGGAAGATCACGTTCGCCAAGTCGCGGTCGGACATGTGCGGCGCGCGCTCGGCCGAAATCAACTGCTGCTGGAGGGCGCGCTCGCGGATTCGGTCCAAGGGAAGCCCGGCGCCGTCATCCGTGATTTCGACGTGCACCTTTCCGCCCTCGTGGAACGCGCGGAGGAGAAGCCGCCCCTCGGCGGGCTTTCCCTTCGCGGTCCGCTCGGCCGGCGATTCGATGCCGTGATCGATCGCGTTTCGCACCAGATGCGTGATCGGATCGCGCATCGCCTCGATGATCGAGCGATCGAGCTCCGTCTCAGCACCCTCCAGGTCAAGCCGAACGCTCTTGCCGCACGACGCGGCGACGTCGCGCGTCAGGCGGGGGAGCTTGCTCCAGAGGTTTCCGATCGCTTGCATGCGGGTCTTCATGACCTGTTCCTGAAGGTCGGTCGTCACGTGATTCAGGCGCTGCGCGGTGGCGGGAAGATCGACGGCGTTGCCCGAAGCGACTTCGAGAAGGAGCTGGTTCCGGGCGAGCACGAGCTCCCCGACGAGATTCATGAGGCGATCGAGGAGATGGACGTCGACTCGAACGCTCGATTCGACAGGGGCGGCGGATTCGGAGGACTCGACGGGGGCCGCCAACTCGGAGTTCTCGACGGGTGCGGCCGGCTCGGGCGCCACGTCCGGCTCCCCGGCATCGAGTTGATTTAGCCGCGCGATCAGCGGCTCGTAGGTCTCGTCACCCTCCTCCTGCGTCGCGTTGATCCGCGCGAGAATGGCGCGAACCGCATCGACGAGCGCAAGGAGCGCGTTCGCGACTTCCGGCGTGTGCGCTCGCTCGCCGCTCCGCAAGCGGCCGAGGAGGTTCTCGCCCGCGTGGGTTACCGCCGCGAGCTTCGTAAATCCGAAGAAGCCGCACGTCCCCTTGATGGAGTGAACGGCGCGGAAGAGCGTGCCGATCCGCTTCAGATCGCCAGGTTCGCGCTCCAGCGCGACGAGCTCCTGCTCGACGCGTTCCGCGTTTTCGAGGCTCTCCGAGAGAAACTCCCGAAGAATGCCTTCGTCCATCGTTCCCATGCGGCGAATTCCTCTCGATTGGCGCGCCGAAGCGCGGAAACCCCACCTCGCGTCACCAATCGGCGCGCGGGGTGGCGTTCTTGAGCAAATCGTTGCAGGGCTAGGAGGATGCGGGCGGCAAGTGACGCGGGGAAACTAGTGCTTCAGGCGGCCGAGCCAGGTCCAAGCCTGGTCCCGTTCGGGGCCGGGCGGCGCGTAGAGGAGGTACTGGCGGGCTGCTGAGATGGCTGCCTCGCGGCGCGCCGCACTCGGCTCCGCCGCCCACGCCTGGAATCGCGCCTGAGCCCACTCCCGGCGCGCGACGGCGAGCTGTTCGGGGGCGCTCTGGAGAAGCGGGATCGCCCGCTCCCACGCTTCCGACGACCGGTCGAATGCGGCGGGAGTCTTCGATTTCGCCGCCTCAAGGCTTGCGCCCTTTGCGTCGCGCATGGCGGCCGCGCCCGGGTCGGGTTTGGTGAGCGCGTTCGACAGGTTGGCCGGGGCGGGCGCGTCGCGCTCTGCGGCCGGCGCGACGTCCGTCCCAGAGATGACCGTCTCCGAGATGACCGTCCGAACGGGGACGAAGTTCGTCGTCGCCCGCTCGACCAGGCGTTCCGGCGGAGGAGCCGGCGTCGTCGCGGGCGTCGGCTTCGGAGTCGGTACCGGCTTCTTCTTCGATTGCGGCGGCGAGGCGATTGCGGCGGCGATGGCCGGCTCGGTTTTGACGGGCGCCGGAGTCTCGATCGTCGGCACATTGTTCTCGCGCGGCGCGAGATCCGGCGTCTCCACTTCGATCTGCTCGGGCTCCGGGGCCAAATCGTTGGACTCCGCCATCTGCGGAGCCGGTGCTTCCTCCGCTTCCGTTACCGGAGCGGGTGGGGCGGATCGGTCGAGGAGTTCTTCGGGCGTCGGCGCCGATGCCTTCGCGGGCGTCGCGCCCGTCGTCGCGCCCTCGACTTTCGCCGATGGGATCGCGCCATTTGGCCCGTTGTCGCGAGGACGAAGCGTGACCCAAGCGATGCTCCCCGCCACGAGACAGCAGGCGACGGCGACGATCGCGGCGGCGCGAGGGCTGAGCCCATGCGGGGATGGGTCCTCGGCACGGCGCTGGGGCCGGACCATCGACCGGCGCGTGGGCCGCGCGGGCACCGGCGTCCCACGCGCCGGACGCTCCGGGCGAACGACCGCGGGCTCTTCGCGCATGAGTCGTTCCGCGCGCCCGACCACGTGCTCCTCACGAACCGGCGGGGCCGGCGTCTCGGCCACCGGAAGAACCGGCGCTGCCTCCACGGGAACAACCGGTTCCGCGTGCGGCGGCGCGATCGGCTCATCCCACGTAGGAGCCGCGGAGACTTCGCGTCGCTCGGGCGCGGGCTTCTGTCTCGGCTCCGGAGTGATCTTCGCTCTGGCTTTCCGCTTCGCATCCTTCTTCGACGTCGGCTTCGTCTCCGGCACCGGAACGCGCCGCTCCACGGGGTCGGGCTGACCCAGCGAAATCGAAGCGCAGAGCTGTTGGAAGAATGCGTCGTCGGGCTCGTCGCTGAGAATGCGGACGAGCGACTCTTCCTGTGCCTCGAGCCGCGCGAATCGCTCGGTACATTCGAGGCACTCGGAGAGATGCCGGCGAACGAGCTCGGCCGAGGCTTCGGCGAGTTCGTCGTCGAGGAAGGCGCAGAGCTGCGGCAGGGTGACGTGAATCACGCGGTGCCCTCGCCCTTCGCGGCGGCCTCGATGCCGCGCTGCAGCAGATACCCGCGAGCCGAGGAGAGACGCGCGAGCGCGATCACCGAGGGCTGATCGAGGAGCGTCCCGATCTGCTCGTGCGGAAGATGTTCCACGACGCGGAGGGCGAGCGCAGCCTGCTCGTCGGGCCTAAGCGCGCGGATCGCTTCCCGAATCGCGCGTTCCACGACCGCCTCTTCACGATCTTCTTCCGAGAGGTCGGCGGCGAGGTCGGGATGGACCGAGGCCACGCCGGCGTGACGCCGCGCGTACGCGATCGAGAGATTGCGAGCGAGGTGAAGCACCCAGGGGAAGAACCGCTTCCCCTCGGGGATTCCCTTGAGCCCGAACCATGCACGGCTGAACGACTCGCGTGTGATCCCGGACGCGGCTTCCCGATCGCGCGTGAGCGCGAAGACGTGACGATAGACGGGCTTCACGTAGTGGTCGGCGAGCGCGAGAAACGCCTGACGATTCCCCTGCAACGACGAGCGCATGAGTCCCTTCTCCTCGGACTCGCTCAGCCAGGTGAACCGCGGCTCGCGGGCGCTCATGCCTTCCTCCTTGTACGGTGGCCGTCTCGTCCTCCCCGGAGATGCCGGGGGGAGATGGCTCACCGGCGACTATCGGCGTAATCGAGAGCGTTCTGTGGCCCTGATCAAGGGAGCGGGCGCGGGGGAAGGGAGGCGCTTCGGTGACGCTGGCGTCTCCGAGCGGTGTCATCTTGTAAGTAATTATGGGAATACAACTTAGTCGTCGATTTCACTCCAGCGACGAGATCGCCGGGGCCTGGCGGTTACGCGGACCCTCGTCCGGGACGACGCCCGAGTCCTGCGGGTCGTCCATATCAGCCTATAAACAAACGAGTTATGCGATTGTCCCCACCGCCGCATCCTGCGGCACGCCTCCTGCCATCCCTCACTCCTGTCCGCGGCAACGCGGAAGTGACTGCAACGGAATGAATTGGCGGGGCGTCCTCTGTATGGGGGAGAGCACTGCGGAGTCGGGGCCGCGGTGTGGTGAAGCCGAGGAGGCGAAGAGGCGTCCCGCCATCAAGTTAGGGGCCTGCGCGGCCCGCCCAGTGGTGCCTTCGAGCGCCCGGGCCGGGCTCGGCGCGGCCCCTTTCGTCATCTATATAGTACGGAGGCGCACCGCAAGCAATCGCCGGGCCTAATTCCGGTTGACCCTCAAAGCACCCGTCGAGTACCTTTCCTGGCTCGAGGTCGTCACCTCGACTCGATGCGTCCTTTCGAACCGCGCTCATCCGAGCGCGGCGGGTGTCAGCGACGCGGAGGCAACCGTGACCGAGAAGGAACCGAACAAGGTCACGGGTTGGCGCCAAATCGGAGTCTTGTCGGCGATCCCGTTCATCCTCGCTCTCGCACCGATCATCGGGTACTTCCTCGGGACCTATCTCGATAAGAAGTTCCGAACCACGCCCTGGCTCTCGTACGTGCTGCTCGGGCTCGGTTTCGTGGCGGGTGTGCGCGAGACGATCAACTTGGTGAAGCTGGCTCAGCGGGAGGACTAGATCCTGCTCCGTACCACCGACAACTCGACGAACTTGCTCGCGCGCTCCCTTCGCGTGTCGTGGGTCATGTCCGCGGCGTTCGCCGCGATCTGGCTCCCCGCGAATCCGAACGCCGCGATCTCGCTCGCCGCGGGACAGATCCTGTCGGCGCTCAACTTCTTCTTTCTCGCCCGGCTTGTGAAACTCTTCACAGGTTCGGCGCGGATGGAAGATCGCGGAACCGCGGAATCGATGCGCGGGAAGGGCCTCCTTCTCGGCGGCGCGAAGCTCGCCGTCGTCTACGGCGGCGCGTTCGCCGTGACCCGCTGGCGCGGCATCGAATACCTCCCGCTCATGCTCGGTCTCTCCATGCCGCTCCTCGCCATCTTCCTCAAATCGATCATGCTGGCCCTTCCGGCCGGCGCCGCGAAATTCTCGCGGCGGGCAACTTCAACGGCCTCTCCCTCGCGGAGCCAGGCTAAGCTCGCCGCGTCCATTCTCCTCGTGGGCGCGCTTACGCTCCCGCTCGCGCTTCTTGGGCCGGCTCGCGCGTTCGCGAACGACCCGCCCGCCGCCGCGACCGCCGCCGAAGCGGGCCACGCAGACGGGAGCGCCGCCGCGACGACCGCCGAAGCGGGACAGGGCGAGGCCGCGCACGGGGAAGAAGGAAAGGGCGAAAGCGGCGAAGCGCACCTTCCGAATTGGATCACCATCGCGAACGACTACGCGCCGAACAATCCAGTCGTTCACTGGATGCACGAGAACGAATTCCTCGTCTTCGCCTGGCTCGCCGGCGCGATCTTCCTGATTCTCGTGAAGGTCGTCATGAAGAGATCCGCGCCCGTGCCCGGCCACCTGCAGAACGCCATCGAGTGGATCGTCGAGAGCATGGAGGACGTCTGCGGCGGGATGCTCGGAAAGCATCTTCCGAAGTACTTCCCCTTCATCATGGCGATCTTCTTCTACATCCTCTTCATGAACCTGATCGGCATCATCCCCGGCTTCAAGTCCTCGACCTCCAACGTCGACGTCACGCTCGCCCTGGCGCTCGTGACGTTCCTCTCGGTGCAGGTTTCGGGAATGATCAATCTCGGGCCGCTCGGCTACCTCGACCACCTTGCCGGCTCGCCGCGCGACGTGATCGGGTTCTGCATGCTCCCCGTCATGATCCCGGTGCACGTGCTGGGCGAACTCGTGAAGCCGGTCAGCCTCTCGTGCCGTCTTTTCGGCAACATCTTCGGCGAAGACACGCTCATCGTCGTCTTCGTCGGCGTCGCGGCGTTCTGCCTGAAGGCAAGCCTCCTGGCGCTCGCGGTCCCGCCAATGGCGGGAATCACCGCGCTCTTCATGCTGCTCCAGACGCTCACCGCCATCGTGCAGGCGCTGATCTTCTCGCTCCTGACGACCGTCTACCTCTACATGATGATTCCACACGAATCGCATGCGCACGAGGAGGGCGGCCATGCTCACTGATGTTGAAAACCCTGTGTCCCACGCGTCACGTCTCCAGGAGGTGAACCAATGAATTTCGCCGCTACTCTCGGTCTTGCGCTTCCGATCGGCATCGGTCTCGCCGCCATCGGCTCCGGAATCGGCCTCGGCTTCATGGGCCGCGGTGCCATGGAGGCCATGGGTCGTCAGCCCGAAGTGCTTCCGAAGATCCAGGTCGCGATGATCATCGGCTTCGGCTTCATCGAAGCCCTCACGATCTACGCATTCGTCACCATGTTCATTCTTTCGGGAAAGATTCAGTAAGGCGACGGAGGCAGCGTCCGGTCCCCTAGGCCGGACGCCCCCGCGGCCCGAGGCCACGACATGAATCTCATTCACTGGAATCAGCTGCTCGCGCACGCGATCTCGTTCGTCATCTTCTTCTTCCTCGTGCGCGGCGCCTTCATGGCGATCATCTACCCGCCCATGCAGGAGCGCCGCGAGCGGATCAAGGCGGAATACGAGCGCATCGAGCAGGAGAAGAAGGCCGTCGCGGACATGAAGTCGCAGTACGAGGGCCATCTCAAGCGGATCGAGGCCGAGAGCCGCGATCGGATCCAGGCGGCGGTGGCGGAAGGCCAGCGCATCGGGACCGAATTGCGCGATCTCGCACGGAAGGAAGCGCAGGAGACGCTGACCCGCGCCCGCGAGGAGATCGGACTCGAGCGCGACAAGGCTCGGATCACGCTTCGCGACGACGTCGTGAAACTGGCGATGGATATCGCGAGCAAGGTGGTTCATGAAGAGCTGAACGCCGAGAAACACAAGAAGTTGGTCGACGGCTTCCTCAAGGAAGTGGAGTCGGCGCGGTGATCTCGGTCAGCCTCTCGCGCCGCTACGCGCGGGCCCTTCTGTCGCTGTCACAGCGCCGGGGCGATTTGGAACGCACTCAGGGCGAGCTTCGCGAGTTGGCGGCGCTTTTCGCCCGGGACGTTCGCGTGCGGCGCTTCTTCGAGACGCCGAACATCGCGCGTTCGGAGAAGCTCGAGTTCCTGGAGGAGCGGTGGAGGCCGAAGTTCGGCGCCGCCGTGTATGGCCTCCTGATGGTGCTGTTGCGGCGCCGGCGGCTGGATCATCTGGTCAGCATCGCGGAGGAGTTTCACAAACTTTCGGAGCAGGCCCAGGGAATCGTGCGCGCCACCGTGCGGAGCGCCGTGCCCCTCGACGAGGCGCAGGCGGACCGCTTGGTCGCCGTGCTCGGCCGCCGCTCCGGACTTCGAGTCGTGCTCACGAGAGAGACCGACGCCGGCGTCATCGGCGGCGCGGTCGTCTCCATGGATCATCAAGTCATCGACGGCACCCTCGCCACGGAGTTCTGGCGCATCCGGCGTCAGCTCCTCCAGACGCGGGTCCACGGTTAACGGTTAGGGGAGCGGCATGGCCTTCAAGCCCGAGGAAGTCAGTTCAGTACTCGAGCAGGAACTCGAGAAATACGAGTCCCGGCTCAAGATGGAAAGCGTCGGCACGGTGCTCCAGACCGGGGACGGTATCGCCCGCGTCTGGGGGCTGGACGACGCGATGTCGGGCGAGCTGGTGCTTTTCCCGGGCGACGTCACCGGCGTCGTGCTGAACCTGGAAGAGGACAACGTCGGCGTCGCGCTCTTCGGCTCCGCGGAGCAGATCAAGCAGGGCGACACGGTACGCCGCACCGGGAAACTCGCCTCCGTTCCGGTCGGCGACGCGATGGCCGGCCGGGTGATCAACGCGATCGGACTCCCCATCGACGGCAAGGGCCCCATCGTCACCGACAAGTCGCGTCCGCTCGAGGGTGGCGCTCCCGGCGTGGTGGATCGGCAGCCCGTGAATCAGCCGGTGCAGACCGGCCTCAAGGCCATCGACTCGATGATTCCGATCGGACGCGGCCAGCGCGAGCTCATCATCGGCGACCGCCAGACGGGGAAGACCGCCGTCGCGATCGACATGATCATCAATCAGAAGGGCACCGGCATCCGCTGCATCTACGTCGCCGTCGGACAAAAAGATTACACGGTCGCGAAGGTCGTGAAGATTCTCGAAGACCGCGGCGCCATGGAATTCACCACCGTCGTCGCGGCCGGCGCTTCCGAATCGGCGCCGCTTCAGTACATCGCGCCCTTCACCGGTTGTTCGATCGGCGAGGACGTCCGCGACCGCGGCGGCCACGCGCTCGTGATCTACGACGATCTCTCGAAGCACGCGGCCGCGTACCGCCAGCTATCGCTTCTGCTCCGCCGTCCGCCGGGCCGCGAGGCGTTCCCCGGAGACGTCTTCTATCTCCACTCGCGCCTCCTCGAGCGCGCCGCCAAACTGAACGATCAGTTGGGCGCGGGCTCGCTCACGGCCATTCCGATCATCGAAACGCAGGCCGGCGACGTCTCGTCCTACATTCCGACGAACGTCATCTCGATCACGGACGGACAGATCTTCCTCGAGACCGACCTTTTCTACTCGGGCGTTCGCCCGGCCATCAACGTCGGCATTTCGGTTTCGCGCGTCGGCGGCAAGGCGCAGACGAAGGCCATGAAAAAGGTGGCCGGCCGTCTCCGTCTCGACCTCGCGCAGTACCGCGAATTGGCGGCCTTCTCGCAGTTCGGCTCCGACCTCGACAAGGCGACGCAGGAACAGCTGACGCGCGGCGAGCGGATGGTGGAACTCCTGAAGCAGGGCCAGTACCAGCCGCTTTCGGTGGAGCGCCAGG
>JANMQV010000198.1:0-49840 GCA_031370645.1 Candidatus Eiseniibacteriota bacterium
GTTGCGAGGGCTATCTTCAGCAAGGCGGCCCCTACGCCTTTTCCGACGTGTTCTGGGTGGACATACAGGTGGTGGATCCAGGAGTGCTCCGCGCCTGCCTCGATCGACATCATCGCGACGATCTGGCCGTCGCGTTCGGCCACCGTCACCTGGCCTGATGGAACCACGCTTTCGCGGATCCATGCACGCACCTGATCATCGCTATGCGCGAGCGCCACGGTAGGAATGAGTTCGTGAAACGAACGAAGGTAGACCTCAGCAATCCGAGCGGAGTCAGCGGAAGTTGCGGGACGAAGGATGAAGCTCACCGGAATGCCCTACCGTATTTCGTAGTTGGGCGCTTCCTTAGTGATGGTCAGATCATGCGGATGCGATTCGCGGAGTCCAGCCTGCGTGATGCGCACGAACCGGGTCTTCGTGCGGAGTTCTTCGATGGTGGTCACCCCACAGTATCCCATGCCCGCACGAAGCCCGCCCATCAGCTGATAGATCACGTTCGCGACCTGCCCCTTGTAGGGCACGCGCGCTTCGATCCCCTCGGCGACGAGCTTCTTCAGATCCTTCACGCCGTCCTGGAAGTAGCGGTCTCCCCGTCCGCTCGACATCGCGGAGAGGGAGCCCATGCCGCGGTAGACCTTGTAGGTGCGGCCCTCCAACAACAGCGTCTCGCCGGGGCTCTCTTCGGTCCCCGCGAGGAGATTGCCGAGCATGAAGGAGTGGGCGCCGGCGGCGAGCGCCTTCACGGCGTCACCGGAGTACTTGATGCCGCCGTCGGCGATGATCGGGATGTCGGCCTTCATCGCTTCGGCCGCGCACTCCATGACGGCGGAGATTTGTGGGACGCCGACCCCGGCCACGACGCGCGTGGTGCAGGCGGAGCCGGGGCCCATGCCGACCTTCACGCAGTCGGCGCCGGCCCGGATGAGATCGCGCGTCGCTTCGGCGGTCGCCACGTTGCCGACGATCAATCCCAAGGTCGCGTGGCGCGCCTTCACGGCCTTCGTCGTTTCCAGGACCGACTTCGAATGGCCGTGCGCGCTGTCGATCACCACCACGTCCACGCCCGCCTTCATCAGTTCGTCCACGCGGTCGATGGCGTCTTGTCCGACGCCAATCGCGGCACCCACGCGGAGACGGCCGAGATGATCCTTGCAGGAGCGTGGATAGCGGACCCGCTTCTGGATGTCCTTCACGGTGATGAGGCCGCGGAGCTGGAACTGGTCGTCCACGATGAGAAGCTTTTCGATGCGGTGCTTGTGGAGAATCATCTCCGCCTCTTCGAGCGTCGTTCCGACGGGTGCTACGACGAGCTTCTCTTTCGTCATCACGTCGGACACTTTCAGGTCGAGGCTCTTCGCGAAGCGGAGGTCGCGGTTCGTGAGAATTCCGACGAGGCGCTTCCCTTCCGTGATCGGCACACCCGAGATGCGGAACTTCTCCATCAGCTCGAGGGCGCGGGCGATCGGGACGTCGGGCGGAAGCGTGATTGGATTGACGATCATCCCGCTCTCCGAACGCTTCACCTTGTCCACTTCCTCCACCTGCTCGAGGATCGGAAGGTTTTTGTGGACGATTCCGATGCCCCCTTCGCGTGCGATCGCGATGGCGAGAGCGCACTCCGTGACGGTATCCATGGCCGCGCTCACCACGGGGATGTTCAGCGTCACGTCGCGCGTGAGCCGCGTGGTGGTATCGACGTCGCGGGGGTGAACTTCGGAATAGGCGGGAACGAGAAGGACGTCGTCGAAGGTGAGCGCGGGATCCGCCGCGACGCGCGAAGAGCCGGACGGCCGCTCTTCGGCCCCGATCCGGTCTCGCGGCGTCGCGAAGGTTCCCATCGTCACTCCGGCAGCCCCTGGTCGAGGCGCTCGCTAAGGGAGAAGAAGAACGAGACTCCGAGCCGGACCTGGAAGTACGACTTGTTCCCGTTGTAACCCGACGGGAAGTCGGTCGCGTTCGCGGCACGGATCGAGTGATAGAGAACGTCGGCGCTCGCGGTCACGTATTTCGACATGCGGCGCTCGACACCGGCGGTGCCGTAGTAGCCGAGGCTTCCGCGGCGGAGGCGCTCGAAGGTGACGGGATCCTTCCCGGCACCGAGATCCTTCGTGTGAATCGTCCAAATGTAGACTCCACCGCCCGCTCCGATGAAGGGATGAAGGCGGCCCTGGTGGCCAAAGAGATAGCGCGCGCCGAGCGTCATGGGCACCGTGGAGACGACGTAGCGGTTCGGGTCGTCGCCGAGGCGATTCCACGCGTAACCGACATTCAAGTCGGCTACGAGATTATCGTCATAGACGTAGTTGAACGTGAAATCGCCCGACAGACGCGGCGTAGCGTCCTTCTTGATGTCGGCGTCGCCCGTGAACTTGGGGACGCCGCCGCGGAATCCAACACCGCCGTAGCCGATGAGGCTTTCGTAGATCACTCGCTTCGTGGTGGTGCTGGCCGAGGCTGTACCGGAGTCGATAGCGGGTTCCTGGGCGAGCACAGGGGATGCGACGCCTAGAAGCAGGAAGGCGACGAATGCCTTCGCGAACGAGCGGACCATGTGGATTGGGGCTCCCCTTCGTAGTGTCGGCCGGAGGGCCGGCCGACCGGCAAGTGAAGTAGTAGCCGAGGATTCTACCGACCGGCGCCCCGGGTGTCAATCGGGGGCTCCCCCGACGCGTCGGAGTGAAAACCCCGCAACTCGCTGTGGAATGGGCAGTCCCGGGGGGGTCGGCTTGACACTCCGTGGCCCTACTCGTAAAGTTGAGGGCTGGGTGGCGGTGTAGCTCAGCGGTAGAGCAGGGGAATCATAATCCCTTGGTCCGGGGTTCAAATCCCTGCGCCGCCACCATTTTCCCCTCCTGGCCCCGTGCTACCATCGAGGGTCCCATGACGACCCGCCTGAACCCCCGCGACGCGACCCTCGAGCGATTGGCCGCGCGTTCCATCTCGGATGGGAGTCTCCTCCCGAATTCGGCCTCGCCGATCGTGGTTGCCGTGTCGGGCGGACCCGATTCGATGGCGCTCCTTCACTTCATGTTCGAATGGGCGAAGCGGTCGGAGCGGGGCGAGGTGGCGGGTCGCGAATCTGGTGGCCGCCGCGTCATCGCCGCGCACGTAAATCACGCGCTTCGTGGTGCCGCTTCCGAAGAAGACGCCGCCTTCGTGCGCGCTCGCGCCGAAGCGTGGGGCGCGGAGGCGGTCGTTCTCGATGCGGCGCTCTCCGTGAACGCACGCACGCGCGCCGCCGCCGGCGCCGCTATCGAAGCCGATGCCCGTCGCGCGCGTTACGCCGCGCTACGAGAAATTGCCGAGCGCGTGGGCGCCGATCGCGTCTTCACCGCCCACACCGCGGACGACCAGGCGGAGACGGTGCTCCTTCGGCTCGTGCGCGGGGCGGGGCTCCGCGGACTTTCCGGCATGGCGCCGATCGCGCGCGTTCAAGGAATCCGCGTCGCGCGGCCGTTTCTCGCCGTGTCGCGAGAGCAGGTGTCCGAGTACGTAAATCGCCACGCCATCGCCTATCGCACGGACGCCACGAACGCCGAAACCGCCGCGGCGCGAAACTACGTCCGTCACGAGATCGTGCCGCGGCTAGAGGCGCGGCTCAATCCAGCCGTGCGCGAGGCACTCCTTCGCGCGGGTGCTAATTTCCGCGAGGCGGACGACTATTTCGAGCGCCGGGCCGCCCGCATCTACAAGCGCCTGTTGATCCAACGCGAGGAAGCGAAGATCAGCCTTGATGCCCCCCGCCTCCTCCTCTACCCTAAACTCCTGCGAACGTACGTGTTCCGCCGTGCGGTGCGCGAGCTGAACGGGAACCTCCGCGACGTCGCCACGGTACACCTCCGCGCGCTCCATGAACTTGCCTTGTCTCACCGCGGCCATACCGCCGACCTCCCCGGAGGAGTGCGCGCCGAACGCGACCGAGATCGCGTGATTCTGAGCCTGAACCATCCGCGGAAGCCCGAACCGAAGCCCCACAGAGAGCCATCCAAGGCTTGAGACTTGGCGCTTCAGTGCCGATAAGAAAGGATCAATCCTACGTGAACGGACCCCACGACCGAGGGAACGACGTGACTCCACGCCCTGAGCGCGATCGCGAGCCGCTGGCCCGCAAGCAATCCGGCGGCGAGCGCCCGACCCGCCGCCGTCCCGCCCCGCCGGCCAACAAGCCGCCGCAGCGGAAGTCTTCTCCTTTCGGGCCGGCCAAGCCGCTTCGGACAGCACTTCTTTGGCTGATCCTCGTCCTGACCGTGCTCGTCTTCGTGCAGGTCTACGGCGAGATCAAGGCCAAGACGCACGAAATTCCGTACAGCGAGTTCCTCACGCAGATCGATCAGGTGAACCTCAAGTCGGTGACGATCATTCAGCGCGAGGTGGTCGGCGAGCTGAAGCAGAGCGCACTGACGCACATCGAGGGGCGCCCCGTTTCCTTCGTCTTCTTCAAGGTATACCTCCCCGCGGAGGACAAGGACCTCGGCCGCGCGATCCTCGCGAAGGATCCCGCGACGGTCGTGACGTCGAAGCCGGAGACCATGAATTGGTGGGGCATCGTCCTCTCCTTTCTCCCCTTCATCGCGCTCCTCGTCCTCTGGATGGTGATGATTCGCCAGCTGCAGTCGGGCGGATCGAACGCCATGAAGTTTGGGAAGAGCAAGCCGAAGCTCGCGCTCGAATCGTCGCCGAAGGTCACGTTCAAGGACGTGGCGGGCGCGGACGAGGCGAAAGTGGAGCTCGAGGAGATCATCGAGTTCCTCCGCGAGCCGAAGAAATTCCAGAAACTCGGCGGGCGGATTCCGAAGGGCGTTCTGTTGCTCGGCCCTCCAGGCACCGGTAAGACGCTCCTTGCGAAGGCCGTTGCCGGCGAGGCGGGCGTCCCCTTCTTCTCGCTTTCGGGCTCGGACTTCGTCGAGATGTTCGTCGGCGTCGGCGCTTCGCGCGTCCGCGATCTCTTCGACCAAGGGAAGCGGAACGCCCCCTGCATCATCTTCATCGACGAGATCGACGCCGTCGGCCGCCACCGCGGCGCCGGCTTGGGCGGCGGTCACGACGAGCGCGAGCAGACCCTGAACCAATTGCTCGTGGAGATGGACGGCTTCGAGACGAACGACGGCGTCATCTTGATCGCGGCGACGAATCGCCCCGACGTGCTCGACCCGGCGCTCATGCGCCCGGGCCGCTTCGACCGCCAGGTGGTGGTCGACGTTCCGGACGTTCGCGGACGCGAAGGAATTCTCCGCGTCCATACGCGGAACATTCCGCTTTCCGACGACGTCGATCTTTCGATTCTCGCGCGCGGCACGCCCGGCATGGTGGGCGCCGACCTCGCGAACTTGGTCAACGAGTCGGCGCTCCTCGCGGCGCGCCGGAACCACAAGAAGGTGTCGGCGGAGGATCTCGAGGACGCGAAGGATAAGGTCATGATGGGCGGCGAGCGGCGTAGCCTCGTCATCTCCGACACCGAGAAGAAGGCGACGTCGTACCACGAAGCGGGACACGCGCTGGTGGCGTATCTCCAGCCCGGCAGCGACAAGGTGCACAAGGTCACGATCATACCGCGCGGGCGGGCGCTCGGCGTCACGTCCTACCTGCCGCTTGAGGAGCGCCACTCCTTCTCGCGCGACTATTGGCTCCGCGTCCTGACCCACATGATGGGCGGGCGGGCCGCCGAGGAAATCGTGCTCCACCAATTCACGACCGGCGCCTCGGACGACATTCGCCGCGCCACGATGATCGCACGACGAATGGTCTGCGAGTGGGGCATGAGCGAGAAGCTCGGCCCGCTCAGTTTCGGTGCCAAGGACGAGTACGTCTTCCTGGGCCGCGAAATCACGCAGAGCCGCGACTACAGCGAGAAGACCGCCATCACGATAGACGAGGAAGTCCGCGGCCTGATCGACGGCGCGTACGCCAATGCGCGGAAACTGCTCTCGGAAAGCGTTTCGCTACTGCACGTCATCGCGCTCGCGCTGTTGGAGCGCGAGGTGCTCGACGGCGAGGAGATCGAGAAGCTCCTTCGCGGCGAGAAGCTCGATCCGGTTCAGCCGCGGCACGGCTCGGACGACGAACCGAAGTCCGCGGAGGAGCCCGCGCCCGGCGGCGCCGCGCGCGTCGCCCCGCCCCGGGTCACCCCGGCCGCGGAGAGCCCCGGCTTGGCCTGATGATCTTCACCCACCGCCACGGCTCCTGGGACTTCGGTCCGGGCGCGCGCGCGCGGGTGGTGGGGATTCTCAATCTGACCCCTGATTCGTTCTACGACGGAGGGCGCTACGCCGACGCGGGCCGCGACTCGATCACGCGCTCCGCCTCGCGGCGGAGGGCGCCGACGCGCTCGACGTCGGCGGCCTGAGCACCCGCCCCGGCACCCGACAAGAACCCACCATCGGCGCTGACGAAGAGTGGCGCCGCCTTGAGCCCCTCCTGACAGCGCTGGCGGGGCGAATCCGCATCCCTCTCTCGGTCGACACCTACCGCGCTTCCGTCGCCCGCCGCGCCCTCGAGGCCGGCGTCTCCATGATCAACGATGTGAGCGGGCTGACCGCGGACCCCGAGATGGCCGGCGTCGTGGCCGGATCGGGCGCCGGGCTCGTCCTCATGCACGCCCTCGGCGCCCCCGACGCGCTTCACGCGGCGCGGGAGTACGAGGATGTCGGTCTCGAAGTGCGGGAGTTCCTGGCCGCGCGGATGGCGGAGGCGGCAGCGGCCGGCGTGGCGGCGGATCGGATCGCCCTCGACCCCGGCATCGGCTTCTCCAAGCGGGCGGAACAGAGCGTCGAGGCGCTTCGCGCGCTTCCGCGCTTGACCGCGCTCGGCCGGCCGCTTTACATCGGGGTATCGCGAAAGTCGTTCCTCGGGACGCTCACCGGGCGTCCCGTGGAGGAGCGGCTCGCCGCGAGCCTCGGCGCCACCGTGGCCGCCGTTGCCCTGGGCGCCCGCATCGTGCGCACGCACGACGTGGCCGCCACGCGCGACGCGCTGGCCGCCGCCGAGGCGATCCTTCACCCCGAGCCCCGTCACGAGGCGAGCCGCGCATGATCGACGTCCGTCCCCAGCTCCTCCTCGACATCATCGACATTCTGGTGGTCGCGTTTCTCTTCTACCGCCTCTTCGCGATGATCAAGGGGACGCGCGCGTCTCAGATGTTCGTCGGGCTCGTCGTCATCGTCTTCGCTTCGATCGTGGCGCAGTGGTTCCGTTTGAGCGCCCTCAACTGGATGATCGGAAGCCTCAAGACGGTCTGGGTCATCCTCTTCGTGATTCTCTTCCAGCCCGAACTTCGCGCGCTTCTCACCCACATCGGGCAGAACCGGCTCGTCCGCGCGCTCATTCGCGTCGAGGAGTACGGCGTGGTGAGCGAAGTGATCAAGGCGGTGGAGGAAATGAGCAAGGATCGCCGCGGCGCCCTCATCGTCTTCGAGCGCGACATGGGGCTTCGAAACTACGTGGAAACGGGGACGAAACTGGAAGCGAAGGTCTCGGCGGAACTGCTCGAGACGATCTTCACGCCCCATTCGCCGCTCCACGACGGCGCCTGCGTCATCCGCGGCGACGAAATTGTGGCGGCCGGCTGCATTCTGCCCTTGAGCCAAACGGGGGGGCTCTCCCCCATCCTCGGCACGCGCCATCGCGCCGCACTCGGGTTGGCCGAGGAGACGGACGCGGCGGTCCTGATCGTGTCGGAGGAGACGGGCGCGATTTCGGTCGCGCACAAGGGCGACCTCAAGTGGAACCTGGACGAGGGGCAACTCCGGAGCGAGCTCGCGGCGATCTTCAACGCGCGCCCCGAGGAGTCACGCGACTCCGAGGAAGGAACGCAGCCCGCCTAGCGGGACGCGGCGGGCCCGAGCCGGCCGCGGAGGTAGCCGTTCAGATACGCCACGTCGTACACCACTTTCAGAAGCGGCACCCCCACCAGCGCCTCCATCGCTCCGATCCGGCCAAAACCGCGCCGTGCCTGCTGCGCGATGAAGAGCGCGGCCCCGAGGGCCAGCACCACCCACGCCGCCGGGAAGACGAATCCCGCGAGCGCGAGGATCACCGCGAGCGCGTATTTCGCCGCGATCGTCCCGTAGAACCAGCCCTGCACGCGCGACTCGCCGTCCCCCAGTCCGAAGCGGCGGTGTTGGCGGTAGAACGAGCGCAGGTCGCCGCGCGGTCGCCAGCCGACGATCGCGAGGGGGGCGAAGGCGAAGCGGCAGCCCACGTGCTTCAACTCGAGCGCGAACGGCGTGTCCTCGTTGTGCGCAAGCGATTCGTCGAAGCCACCCGCCTTGTCCCACGCCTCGCGGCGAAACGCGATCGAGCGGGTGGAGGGGAGGAAACGCTCGAGGTTCACTTCGGAGAGGTGCGGCGCCGAGACGACGCCTGCCGCGCGCTCGAAGGAAGTAGTGGCGATCGGGCGATAGAAGCCGGCCACCACATCGATGCGTTCCGGCGTGGAGCCTCCCTCCTTCGTCGCCGCGCCGCCGGCGAAGGGCTTTACGATCTCCTCGAGCCAAGTCGGCTCGACTTCGACGCCGGCATCGGTGCAGGCGATGATTCCGTGACGCGCGGCGCGGATCGCGGCGTTTCTTCCGACCGAGCGATTCCCCGGGGTCTCGAGCACGCGGAGCCGCGGTTCCTTCGCGGCGCGGGCGCGCAGTCGGGCCACGGTGTCGTCGGTGGAGCCGCCGTCGGCGATGACGATTTCATCCGGGGGGCGAGTGCCGCGGAAGAGCGAATCGAGGAGCGCGTCGATGCTCCCCGATTCGTTTCGAACGGTGACGATGACCGTGGCGGCGAGCGAGTCGGTTCCCACGGCGCGCGGCTCGGGCGCGGGGCCTACCAGCCGCCGGGGCGCGTCTCGGAGACGGCGTACGGGCGGCGGCCCGCGTCGGGGTACTGGAAGTACTGGAACGCGTAGCGTTGCATGTCGTCGGGCGAGACCGCCTGCAGCTTGGCGGGGAAGGCGACGACGTAGTCGACGGGCAGCTTGAAGAGCTCTGCCCGCGCGAACTGGAACGCGCGCCCCTGGTTCGACGAGATTCCCATCTGGAAACTGCCGACGGCGTGGCGCTTCGCGTCCTCGAGATCGGGCGCGAAGTCGTTGATGAGCCGAATGGCGGCGAGCGACCGGAACTGTCCGAATAGCATGCGCACCGACTGCTCTTCGGACGGCGGTCCCTCGACCGTGATCGTCGCGATGAGCGGCGACTCGTCGATGGCGTGCGCCACGAAGCAGTCGAGATCCCGCACGAAGGCGGACTTCTCGCGGATGAACCGCTGGAACCAGCCGCGGGGATTCGTGAAGAGCGAATTCACCACGTACGTAGTCGGAATGTCGGGGCTTGTCGCCGGCGGCCCGTCGAATGCGATGGAGACCGTGCAGGTGGGGCCTTCGCCGAGTTCCCACTTCTCGCGGAAGTTCTCGAACGTCCCTTCCTTGGACAGCGCGCCCGGCGCGAACGGGCCGGGAGCGACGCCACGGAACGCTTCCGCCACCGCCGGACCGACCTCGTCGGACTTCACGTCACCGAACACGGCGACGACGAGATTCGGCTTCACGACCATCTTCCGGTAGAAGGCGGCGACGTCGTCCACCGGCAAGTCGACGATGCTCATCCTCGAGCCGAGGATCGGGAGCCGGTACCCGCTCACCTGGTACTTCGTGTCGAAGATGAGCTGGCGGCGGCGGGCATCGTCGTTATCGAGCCACTGCGATTGCTGATCGAGGACCAAGAGCCGCGTCGCGTCGACCGTGATGCTGTCGATTTCCGGCTTCGCGATCATCGAACCGAGCCGCGACAGGGCCTCTTTCCAACGCGAGGCGGGGACCGTGAGGGAGTAGCCCCACATATCGCGATCCTGGTACGGAACCAAGCGCCCGATGTCGACGAGCGAGAAGCGATAGGCGCGCCCTTCGGCCGAGGGATCGGCCGACGTCAGGAGTGTTTCGCGGAGAAGCCTGGTGATGCCGTTGTTCTTCTCGGTCTCGTAGCGGACGCTCCCCTCCAGGAAGACCGAGATCGTCGCGATCTCCGCACCCCGGTCCTCGCTCGCGAGAACGCGGATCCCGTCCACCCGGTTCCGCGTCACGCGACCACGACCGGCATCGCGCGGCGCCGAAGGAATTGCCGCGAGCGGGGCATCGACGCGGCGGCGGCGTTCGTCCGGCGTGGTCACGGTCGCGAGCGGGCCGCTTCCGCCGCGATAGGGCGCGCCGGCCAGCGTCAGCTTCTCCGTGACGCTCGTTTCGAAATTCTTGTAGAGGTCGAGACTGTCGACGATGCTCTTCGGAGCCATGTGGACGATCACGGCCTGCTTCGGATCGAGGTATTGCCGGGCGACCGCGACGAGATCTTCCTTCTTCAGGGCGCGCAGGCGGGCCACGTAGACCTCGTCGCTGCCCGGGCGCGACTGCATCGCGCCGTAAGCGGTGACGCGTCCGGTTCCGGCGAGGTCGGCCTGCACGATGAGATCGCGAGCAATCATCGCGTCGATCGTGTGGCGGAACTCGTCGTCTTGGATCGGCGTGAATCGCGCCCGCTCGATCTCCGTGAAGAGAATGGCGTCGGCGTCGATCATGTTCTCCGGCGCGGCCGCGATCGAAATCGCCACCGTCCCCCCGTCCGCCTCGAACGAACGCTGGGCGGAAGCTCCCTGGAGGTACGGCACTTCTCCGAGCCGCCGCTGGATGCGCGCGTCGGCGTAGTCGGCGAGGAGCGCGAAGAGTGCGTCGAGCGCGAGCGCGTCGGCCGAGCCCCACGCCGGCGCGCGGAATCCGATCGTCACGGCGGCGCCTCCCGCCCCGTCCGGATTCGTGAGACCCAAGATCTTGGGGCCCGAGAAGGAGCGCTCGGTGCTTCGATTCCGTTTCGGCGCGCGGGCCGGAGATGCCGTCGCGAACGCCGCCGTGACCGCCGTGGCCGCCTCCTCGGGATCGACGTCGCCGGCGACGACGACGAGGATGTTGTCGCCGGTGAACCACGCCTTGTGGAAACGGGAGGCGAGCGGAGAGGTGAGCGCGCCGATCTCGAGTTCGGGAACCGAGGCCGGCGCCCCGAGCGCGTTCGCCGGATGAAGCGCGTCGCGCAGCGGGTTCATCGCGGCGAGCGCCGCGTGGCCGAGGGCGTTTCGCGATCCGGTGCGCGCGTGCGACTTGGCGTTCTCCACCATCTTCCCGTCGAACGACGGATGGAGCACGATGTCGCCAAGCGTCTCGATCCCCTGTTTGAACGAGCGGGCCGGAAGATCCATTTCGTAGAGGATCGCGCCGTTCGACACTTCTCCGTTGTAGCGCCCGCCGACAAGGCTCGCCACGCGATCGATGTCGTCCCTCGAGCGGTTCGCGTTTCCCTCCCACGGCAACTGCGCCAGGACCGCCGCGGCCCCTCGTTCGCTCCGACCCTCGTCGCGCGTGCCGGCGCGGACCCAGACCTGAATGGAGACGGCCGGGCGGGCCCGGTTCTCGCGCACGATCAGGGTCGTCTTGTTGGGGAGGGTGCGAACGAGTTGGGGGGCGGCGAGGGCCGGCAACGCGATGCCGGCGACGACGATCGCCGCGAGGGCGACCGAGGCCAGGCGGGTGACGTGGGGGCGCATGAGAATCGAATCCTCCGAGCTGTTCCGACGGGGCGAATCGCGCATCAAGCCTACCCCATTCACCCCTAAAACGCGAACCCCGACGGGGTCGCCGCCGGGGTTCGGTTGCCGCCGATGTTTCGGCGTTTGCTTAGGCGTCGACCTTGACGACGTTCGCCGCTTCTCGGGCGCGCCGTCCTACGATCGGGTCGAACTCCACGGTCTCACCTTCGTGCAGGGTGCGAAATCCATCGGCCTGAATCGCCGAATGGTGCACGAAGAACTCCTCGCCCGAATCCACCTGGATGAAGCCGTATCCCTTGGCCTCGCTGAACCACTTCACCGAACCGCGTGACTTCAACGGTGGGAATCCTCCTTTCGGAAGGAAGGGTCCTTGGGGTGTCGATTGGCGTGGAGAGGGGGTCCCGACTACCCCCTTCCGGACTTCGATGACTGGAAACAGTCGCGGCAGTAAACCGGCTTGCCGGCCGTCGGACGGAACGGCACCTGCGTCGGCGTGCCGCACGACGAGCAGATCGCGTCGTGGAACTCGCGCGGTCCGGAGCTCATGCTGCCCCCGCGATCTCCGCCCCCCATGCCGCCGCCGCCTCCGCCGCCGCCGCCCGACATCTTCTTCGAATCGCGGCAACGGCGACAACGGGTGGGCTCGTGCTGGAATCCACGTTCGCGGTAGAATGCCTGCTCTCCCGCCGTGAACACGAATTCCTCGCCGCAATCGCGGCATTTGATTACCTTGTCTACATCAGACATGAAGCCTCCGGGACGCTCTCGCCACGAAAAATGACACGGCCCCCGACGGGCAAGAATCGACGGGGGCTCGATGGGGTAGCAATCGAGAGGAGTGGGGGAGCGTTTCGGAGATGAGATTGTTCGGGGCGAAGGATCACTGCATTCCACTCGTTGCTGCCGAGACTCCTGGGGCACGGGATACGAAAGCACCCTAAGCAAACGGTAACTATAGCGATGAATATCACTTGTGTCAAGCGATTTCGTAACGAATTCGGCATGAGGACGCCCCTTTTGGGGGTGGCTGCGGGGCTCTTTTGCCTCCTTCTCGCGGGGCTCCCGTCGGGCTCCGCGGCGGGTCGTCCGGGGACAGCCGGCGCCGTCGATTCTCTGGTGGTGCTCCACACGAACGATGTCCACTCCCATCTCGATCCCTTTGAAGCGAGTAACGGGGAACGGATCGGGGGCGTGGCGGCCCGCGCGATGCTGATCAAGCGCCAGCGCGGGCTCGGCGGCCGGGTCCTCCTGCTCGACGCCGGCGACCTGGTCCAGGGGACCCCGTACTACAACCGATTCCGCGGCGAGCCCGATCACCGCCTCTTCGATCTCCTCGGGTACGACGCGCTCGCGCTTGGTAACCACGATCTGGACGACGGCGTGGATGCCTGGTTGGCGCGCGCCGCGAAGACGCGGACCCCCATTCTCAGCGCGAACGTCTTCGCCACGGCCGCGCATCCGGCCGCGGGGGGCGCTCGGGACATTCCTCCCGCGTCCGTGACCCGGAACGCGAAGTGGGTCGGCGGCGGCAAGGTTGCCGCCGGAATCGAGCTCCACCAGATCGCGAAGCCCTACATCATCGTCGAACGAGGCGGACTGAAGATCGCGATCCTCGGCCTCACGACGCCCTCGCTCGATCGCATCGTCGCCTCGCGGAAGAACCAGGGCGTTGCGGTCGGGAGTCCAGTCGCCGCCGCGGCTTATTACGTCCCGAAACTGCGGCGCGAGGCCGACGTCGTCATCGCGCTCACGCATCTCGGGGTCGATCAGGATCGGTGGCTCGTCGATCATGTTCCGGGGATCGATCTCGTCGTCGGCGGACATAGCCACACACCGCTCTTCAAGCCGATACTCGAACAGGCGGAAGGCGGGCGCGCCACGCCGATCGTGCAAGCCGGGTCCTATGGGCGCTACCTCGGGAGGACCACGCTTCGCTGGAGCGGCGAGCAGGCGAAATCGGCCTTCGGGCGCCTGATTGAGGTTCGGCCCGCCGACGGTGAGACGGCGGAGATTGAAGCGTTCCTTGCGACGTATCGCTCGCGCCTCGGGTCCGATCTCGATCGAATCGTCTTTCGCTCGCCGAAGCGAGTCGAGTCCTCTTCGCGCCACGAGGGTGATTCCCCGCTCGGCAACTTCGTCTCGGATGTGTTGCTGGATCGAACGGGCGCCGACCTCGCGGTGATGAACGCGGGAGGCATTCGGGCGCCGCTCCCGGCGGGAGACGTGCGCGTCCGAGACATCCTCACGATGCTCCCCTTCGACAACAGCATCGTCGTCGTTTCGATGAACGGGGTCGAAGTCCAGCGGATGCTCGACCGAATCTCGCGCCACCTCGGGAAGAGCGGCTTCGGGCACGTGTCGGGCGCGTCGTACGTGATCCGGCGCGACCGCGCGACGGAGGTTCGTGTTTGGAAGCGGAGCACTTCAGGCCGGCGCGGCGCCGCGGGCGCGTGGGGCGCGACCGTCCGTCGCTCCCGCGACGGCGAACCGCTCGTTGGCAATCGGGTCTACCGCGTCGCCACGATCGATTTCTTGGCGGACGGCGGCGACTACTTCGATGAGTTACACAATGCCGCTTCGAAAGAGCGAACCGAGATCCTGCTCTCGGACGCGGCCATCGCGTTTCTCCGCGCGCATCCCGACTATCGCTTCGGGCAGGACGGCCGCGTGCAGTGGCGCGGCACCGGCGAGGCATTCCGCGACATGGGCGTTCGCTGACCGAACGAGCGTAGGCCCTCGCTCGAGCGCGGTCACGGCTAGCGCGACAGCTCGAGCGCGGCGTCAACGCCGCCGAGATTCGGCGGCACATCGAACGGTCCGAGTTCGCGTGTCGCGAATCCTTCCGCTCCGATCGTGAGTCGGTACATGCCCGGCGGGAGATTCGGAATCGTATAACCGCCCCCCACGTCGGACCTCGTCTCCCCCGCGGCGGGTGAATCGCCCGGTGCCGCCCATTCCCCTGCAGCGCCGCCGGTCCGTTCCCACGCCACGCGCGCCCCGACGATCGGCTTTCCGCCGGAGCGATCGGTCACGCGCCCCTCGAGAAACGGATAGAAGATCGCGTCCCGCGCGTTCGGGATTCCCCAGCCGTAGTCGTTCGTAGGACGGTCGGCGCGATCGGCGCTCATGACGATCGCCTCTCGAATCGCTTCGGGTCCCCAGTCGGGGTGCGCTTCCACGACGAGTGCCGCGAGTCCGGCGACGAGCGGCGTGGAGTAGGAGGTGCCGCTCCCGCGATGATAGCGGTCGAGGGACCCCGCGCTCGCGACGAGCACTTGGGAGCCGGGCCCCACGACGTCCGGCTTGATTCGTCCGTCGCCCGTGGGACCTCGCGACGAAAATCCCACGATTCGTCCGGCGAGCGACGTGGCCCCTACCGTGATGTTCCCCGGCGCGTCGGCCGGCGCGCCGAGCGTTTGCGGTCTCGGTCCCTGGTTTCCCGCCGAATTGAGCATCACGACTCCACGCTCCCACGCGAGATTCGACATCCGCGTGGTGATCGCGGTTCGGCCGTCGAAATCGGGGCTGCGATACCAGCCCGTGTAGGAAAGCGAGGTCGTGATGACGTCGGCGCCCATCGCCTCGGCCCACTCGATCCCGGCGCACCAGAAATCCTCCTCGATCTCCGTCTCCGAGCCGCTCTGCTCCGTCTTCGCGAGCACGAACGCGGCGCGAGGGGCGGCGCCGATCATCTTCCCGGGGCGATACGCCGCGATCAGGCTCAGGACCTGTGTGCCGTGATTCTGCGATCCGGGCGGGTCCCTCGGGATGTGGGAGCGGTCGTCGGAGGGATCGTCGTCCCCTTGCACGAAGTCGTGCTCGCCGCGGAGGTCGAGTTCGCGGAATACCTCGTGTCGAAGCGTGAAGCCGCTGTCGAGGACGCCGATCACGACTCCTTCGCCGTGATAGCCGAGCGCGTGCGCCTCGAGAATTCCGAGCGGGGCGAGCTGCGAATACGCGGGCCCCGCCTCTTCGACGTCGCCCGGTTCGAGTTCGTCCACCGCTCGATCGTCCGCTTGGAGGGTCGCAAGCAGTCTCACTTCGGAGACGAAGGCGAGCGAGCGAATGGAGCGAAGCGCCTCCGGCTCGGCTTCCACGCTGGCGGCGTTCAGCCATCGCGAGACGGTCCGCACACGCCCCCCCGCGGCGCGAACAGCGTCGAGGTAGCGGGATGCGGGGGCGGCGTCCATGCGCGGATCGATTGTGACGGCCGGATCCCCCAGCGCTTCGCGTTCGCGGCGCGCTTTCTCTCGCCGCGCCAGCGCGTGGGACGTTGGGAGGAGTTCGGAGGAAGCGACGGCGGAGTCTCGGTCGCGAAAGAAGACCCAGGCGGGGGTGGCGGGCTCCGCTTCGATGCCGGCGGCAGTCGCGGCGCCGGCACTCACGGCGGCGTCGGCGGCAAGAGCGACGGCGGATCCCGCAACCAGCACCGTCGCGATCACGACGGCGGCGGAGACGTTCCGAGCCAACGCCATCGTCTAGTACGTGTAGCGGACCGTGTAGGTGAGCGTGCTCTCGCCGCGGGCTGGGACCTTTACATCGAACTCGATCGACTCCGCCGATTTCTGTCGGTAGTCGCTCGACTTCTGCGTGATCTCCCACGTGCCGTAGAGCGTTTCCGTCACGGTGACGGCCGCTTCGGAGGCGCCCGCGTTTCGGAGCCGGATCGTGAATTGGTCCTCGGTCACGTTTCGCGCCGTTCTCGTGTGCGAGAGCCGCTTCCGTTCACCCGTGATGTCGAAGGCGACGCCGCAGAAGAGGCGAACACGCTCCCCGGCCGGTGTATGGTCGATCGTGTCCTCTCCGATCCACGCCATCGCCCCAGTTCCGGAGCCGGAGGGATCGAGACCGAAGACGCGGACGCGCCCCGCGGGTAACGGCGCTCCGAGTCCACTCTGCTTGTCGTTCGTGAAGACCACTTCCGCACGCACCTTCGCCCCGTCCTTCGCGCCGTCGTAGCGATAGGCGCGCGAGGCGGCGATCTTGGGCGCGCGGACGAGCGGGACCTGAAGCGAGCCCCACGCCGGCAAGTCGACGGGCTCGTCGACGCGATAGAGGTGGTAGGCGAAGAGTCCGTTGGGTCGCGGCGCATCCGCCGGTGCGCGATCGTCGAACTCCGAGAGCGCGGGATCGGGAGAGCCCCCCACGCGATGGAGTTCCCCCGCCACAAGCGATACGCGCGCCCCGCGATACGAGGCGCCCGACCGGTTGGCGATCGTGGCCCACCCCGAAAGCGCCAGGGATCGCTCGCCTCGTTCCAACGTCGCGGTGTATTCGGTTGTCCAACCGAGCGCGCGTGTGAGGTAGGTGAGGAGGACGTTTCGCTCCCCGGCCCGCTCGGCCCGAACCCGCCATCGGAGCGAGGGGCGAGTGGAGAGGGCGGGAGCGCCGCGGCGCGCGGGGAACTCGATCTCTTGCAGTTGTCCGCGCTTCACCATCAAAAGCACGTCGGTCGAGTCGCGGCGGCGGATGAAGAGGTCGTCGCCGTCGATGCCTTCGAGCACGCCGCGCGCCGGACGGTTCTGCCAGCGGAAGAAGATCGAGTCGCCGAGGAAATTCCGGAACACCTTGTCGCCGCTCCAGAGGTCGTAGTGAAACGATTGCTCGCGGACGTCGAAGTCGGCGCCTTCGAGGCGCACGGACGTGGAGTCGAGCCGCTGCGGCACGCCCTCCAATCCGACGACGTTCTCCCCTTTCGTCAGGGAAACCCGGCGAGGATCGCGAACGTAGGCTACGTCATCGGAGTAGATGACCACGTCGGGCGGACCGGCAGGCTCAAGATCGCTCGACGGAGCGAGTCGCGCGGAAGCCTCGGTCGCGGCGGCTCGCGACGTGCCTGCCGGTAAGGCGGCAAGAATCCCCGCGAGTGCGAAGACCGCGGTCCGAAGCGTTCGGAAGTGATGGGGCCAGCAGGGGAAATTCATTTGTCGTCGTACGGTACGCGCGCGGCAATTCCGGGTCAAACATTCCGTTGACACTCCCGGAGGGGTGCACCTACCGTCGCTCGAGTGGAGGTGATTCACATCATGCGTAAGCGCGGAACCGTGAAGTGGTTCAACGAGTCGAAGGGCTTCGGCTTCATCTCCCAGCCGGGCGGCGAAGACGTATTCGTCCACTACTCAGCGATCCAAGGCGAAGGCTTCAAAACCCTGGCCGAAGGCCAAGCCGTGGAGTTCGAAGTCGTGGAAGGCGATAAGGGAAAGCAAGCCGCGAACGTAATGGCCGTTTAGAGCGATAGCGGTCTAGACAAGCCAAGTGAGAGATCGGTAATTCGAGGCTCGGCGCCCCGGAGGGAGGCGGTTACCTCCCCCGGGTGTGCGTTGGTGTTGCAGGGTGCTTTCCTCTATACTCCCACGCTCGTTATGGTTGAAGACCCGCCGAACCTGGAAGACCCCTCGCCGGCGCCATTGCCGGGGCCGCCGCCTGGCGAGCCGCTCCCTGAGTACGAGGAGCCGGCGTCGGTCCGTTTTTTCCAACGCGCCTGGGCCGCCGTCATCGGGCCCGCTCGAAGGATCACCGACCCCGCACTCTTCCACAAGATCACCCTCGCCGCGTTCCTCGCCTGGGTAGGGCTTGGCGCCGACGGACTTTCTTCCTCGGCGTACGGACCGGAAGCAGCGTTCCTGGCGCTTCGGGAGCACACCTTCCTCGCGATCCCGCTCGCCGTGATGGTCGCGATCACGGTCATGGTGATCGCGGCATCGTACATCCGAATCATCGAGCGCTTCCCCGCCGGCGGCGGCGGTTATGTGGTCGCGACGAAACTCCTCGGGCCGGGAGCGGGACTCATCTCCGGCGCGGCGCTCCTCGTCGACTATGTTCTCACCGTCGCCATTTCGCTCGCGGCCTGCAGCGAATCGATCTTCAGCCTCCTTCCGGCTTCGGTGCATTTCACGTACTTGCCGGTCACTTTCCTGCTCCTCGGGCTCCTCACGGTGCTCAATCTGCGCGGCGTGCGGGAGTCGGTCGCGCTCATTTCCCCCATCTTCCTCCTCTTCGTGGTGAGTCACGTGATCGCGTTGATCGCGGGAATCGCCTTCGCCTGGAACCAGGTTCCGATGGAGATCCACCATCTCCGCGAGCAGTCGGCGGTGTCGGTGCAGCAGATCGGATGGCTGGGACTCCTGATGATCCTCTTCCGCGCCTTCACGCTCGGCGGCGGAACGTTTACCGGAATCGAGGCCGTCTCGAACGGCGTTCCGATGCTTCGGGAGCCGAAGACCGAGACCGCGAAGGCGACGATGCGTTACATGGCCATCTCGCTCGCGCTCATCGCGTCGGGGATTCTGGTCAACTACCTCCTCTATCAGGTGAGCCACGTTCCCGGGAAGACGTTGAACGCCGTTCTCTGGCGCGCGGTGCTCGGCAATATCTTCACGACCGGGAGCAATCTCCCCGACATCCTCACGGGCGTCATTCTCGTCTCGGAAGGCGCGCTCCTCTTCGTCGCCGCGCAGACCGGATTCCTCGGCGGACCTCGCGTTCTCGTCTACATGGCATTCGACCGCTGGGCGCCGTCGCGCTTCGGAAACCTCTCCGAGCGGCTCGTCACGTCGAACGGCGTTCTCTTTATCGCCATCTCCGCCGGCGTCACGCTCCTTCTCACGCAGGGGAAGGTGCACATCCTGGTCGTGCTCTATTCGATCAACGTCTTCCTCACGTTCGCGCTCGCGCAGCTCGCCATGTGCCGCGACGCGTTGATTCTCCGGAAGGAAGGACAACCGTGGGTCCGGCCGATCCTGATCAGCGGGCTCGGCTTCGTGGTGACCGGATCGCTTCTCGTGGGAACCATCACGTTCAAGTTCATGGACGGAGGATGGGCCACGCTTCTGGTGACGGGGCTCCTCTGCATCGTCGGTCTCGCGATTCGCCGGCACTACAGCAGAACCACGGTGAGTCTCCGCCGCCTCGACGAGAGCCTCACCACCGTGCCGCTTCCGAGCCACGAGCCGAACTCGCAGCCACTCAAGCGGACGGCGCAAACGGCGGTCTTGACCGTGACCTCGTTCGGCGGGCTGGGGATCCATACGCTGCTCAATCTCTTCCGCGTCTTTCCGAACCAGTTCAAGCAGGTCGTCTTCATCTCGATCGGCATGATCGATTCGGGCCGGTTCAAGGGAAAGGACGAGCTCGACCATCTTCGCGCGAGCACGGAGCAGGAGTTGCGGAAGTACGTGGAGTTCGCGCGGCGGATCGGTGTGCCGGCCGAGTATCGCTACGCGCTCGGCACCGACATCGTGGACGAGTTGGAGACGCTCTGCCTGGAGATCAACGAATCGTATCCGCGCTCGGTCGCCTTCGGTGGGCAGTTGGTGTTCCAGAAGGAGGGGGCCGCAAACCGCTGGCTCCACAATCAGACCTGCGCCGCGTTGCAGCGCCGCCTCGCGTTTCACGGACTCCCCATGGTGATTCTGCCCGTTCGCGTCTACTAGTCGCGCGCCGTCCGGGAAGGACGGCGGGGGTCCGGCCGGTTCGTGGTAGAGGTGGGGACCGGAACACCCCGCCGCAAGTCGTGCCCACGGGAATCGCGACCGCGCGAACTCCGCACCTCCCGGCCAAGACGCCCCTCCCTCCGAGGCGTCCCGGAACTTCCCGCGCGACCACGCCGATCGCTGTCTCGCGGCCAGCGCCCGCCGGCCGCCGCGGTACCGTTCCCCCCATCGCACTCGGAGCCTGCGCTTCCGCGGCCCGTGGGTTGCGCCGTTCGCGCCCCGCAAGCGGGAGCGGGGCCGATGCGGCGCATGGGGGTGCTGGGCAAGACGCGTGCCCGCCGGGGGAGTGCTCCCGCTGCGCGCTAATCGATTGCGGGGACGCGTTGGTGCGCGAGGGGCGGGTGGCCTCGATGGCGTCACGGCGTCAGCGATCCGACGCCGTCGAACCGCACCTTGACGCCCTGCCCTGCTACCGGCCACCCTTCCGCCATGCACTTCGACAGTCCCCGGCTTCGGACGACACGCCTCGAACTCGTCGCCGCCACTCTCCAGATGGCGATCGCGGAACGAGACGATCGCGGCTCTCTGGAGCGCGACTATGGCATTCGGCTCGCGCTCCCGTGGCCCCCGCCGCTAAACGACGAGGCATCGCTCGCCTGGTCGATCAGCGTCCTGCGCGAAGCGAAGGGGGAGGCGGGTTGGGGATTCTGGTACCTCACGCTCCCGGCCTCCGAGGAGGGCGAGCCGCTCCTGGCCGTCGGCAACGGCGGATTCCGAGGAGGGCCGGACAGCACAGGGACCGTGGAGATCGGCTACGCCGTGCTCGAGGAGTACCAGAGGCGCGGGTACGCGAGCGAGGCGGTGGAGGCGCTGGTGGCGTGGGCGTTCTTGCAGCCGGGAGTGCGCCGCGTCATCGCGGAGACGTATGCCGTTCTGATCGGCTCGATCGGAGTGCTTCGAAAGACAGGGTTCCGCGAAATCGGCCCGGGCTCAGATGAAGGCGTGATTCGATTCGAGAGGTTCCCGTAACGCTTCGCGGTGCCGCCCCTACCGATAGATCGACTTGATCGAGCCCCAGGTCGTCGGCGTGAGCGCCGTCGTCACCGCGCCGAATTTCTGGACGCGCGCGTTGTCTTTGTCCGCTTGCTCGCGCCTCGCGCGAGGTAGTCCACGAGCACCCGCGCCATCGCGCGCGAGCCTACCCCGATCGCCGCCTCATCGACCGCGAATCCGGGCGAATGCGGCATCCCGACGATTCCCTTCTTCTCGTTCGACACTCCGAGGAAGTACATCGCGCCGGGGACCCGCTTCAGGAAGTGGGAAAAGTCCTCGCTGAAATAGCGGGAGCCGCGCGGCAAGATTTCCAGCCGATCCTTGCCGAGCGAGCGACGAAGAGCGGGGTAGGTGGCGCGCACCGTCTCGAGGTAGTTCACCGTGGCGGGGACGATCGAGTGTTGGTAGGCGAGTTCGGCCTTCACGTCCGGTAGCGCGAGCGCCGCGACTTTCGCGCGGAGGTCGCGCTCCACGCGAGCGAAGATCGTCTCGCTCGCCGCGTGGATGCCGCCCGCGACCGCCACGCCGTGGTCGCCGTCGGGAAGACCTTGGTTCCAGATTTCGACGCCGACGAACGAATCGGCAGCGGCGCCCTGTCGCGGCGTTTCCATTCCACGGAGGAGCGCAACGGCGGCTCTCGCGGCCGCGCCGAGGTCGCCCGCGCCGGATAGATGAATGGTCGCGGCATCGAGACCCGGGAGCACGAGCCCTTCGATAGCGGCGATCGTGCCGACTTCGAACGGCGCACAGTGAAGCGCGAAGACCGCGCTCGGGGTCGGATTGTCGAGCGCGCCGGCGTCGATCATCGCGCGCGCCCCTTCGGTCGTCTCCTCCGCCGGCTGGAAATAGAACACTGCGGTGCCGGGGAGATCGCGCTTCACCGAAGCCAGCGCCGTCGCCACCCCGAGGCCGACGGCGGTGTGCACGTCATGACCGCAACTGTGACGGACGCCGGGGATGATGGAGCGGAAGTCGACCGGGTCGGGATCGCGCGACGGAACGGCGTCCATGTCGGCGCGATAGCCGACGACGGGTCCGGGCTTCCCTCCCCGGAGAACGGCGACGATGCCATGGCCTCCGACGCCGGTGCGAACTTGGAGCCCAAGGGCGCGGAGCTGCTTCGCGACGAGAGCGGAGGTGCGCGATTCCTGGCCCGCGACCTCGGGGTGGCGATGAATGTCGCGGCGGGTTTCGATGAGGGCGGGGAGCGCGGCTTGAATTCGCGCATCCATCTGCCCCTCGAGTGAAGGGCGCGCGCGCGGAGGCGACGGGGTGGCGGCGTCGGCGAAGCCAGGCAACGTTACGCCGGCCACGAGTAGCACGGGGCCCAGCAGAAGAGAGCAAATCTGGCGGTACGACAAACGGAGCATCGAGACTCCTCCCCCACGGGAGCCGGCTGCGCTCAGTATACCCCGACTTCCGGATCGAAGATCGGCGGGGTCAGCTCCACCATTGCTACCACGTCGAGGAGGTTGTGGTGGAAGACGGGAACGAGCCGGTGCGGCTCGCCCCGCTTTACGTACTCGTGGTAGTGGCCGGGGATCTCGGCGCCGTCCACGTCGCCCCCGCGTCGCCGACGAAGGATCCGCCATTCGAGGGTCTGGAGACGGCAGTTCGGGAGATGTCCCTTCCAACGCCGCCGCGCCATCCAGAGGAGATCGAGATGGGGATGGGGAAGCGCGAATGGTACGCGGTGGTGGACCGCGCGATCGTAGAGGAACGGCGCGTCAAAGGTCTTTCCGTTGAACGTGACGAGCGCGTCGAAATCACGAGCCACCCGCGCGACCTCCGCCAGGAGTGCGCGTTCCTCCGAGTAATCGCGGGCGAAGAGCTGGCGAAAGACGATGTTTCGATCCACCACGAACCCGAGCCCCACTAGGAAGACCGGCACTCCCGACAATCCGCACGTCTCGATGTCGAGGTAGAGAAGCCGGCGATGTCCGAATCGGCGGAAGAGCCCGCGTTCCGGCGGATCGACGGCCGCCGCGAGATCCGGAAGATCGCGCACAAGGCGCGGGCCCTTCACTCGCGTGCGCGATCGATTTCGGCGACGACGCGTGCGGTTCGCTTCGGCGGCGCGCTCGTCGTCGTCGTACGAGCCGCGGTCGAGCGCGGCGATCTTTCGGAGCAGCGGCATCGGCCGCTCGCCCAGGTCCGTGTAGAGGCGCTCGTGGACGAACAGCGAGCCCTCCTCGTTCGTGACGACACCGCCGGAGAGAACCTCCTCGATCGGGACCGCGAGGACCGTTCGTTCGCGGACAACGGCGCGGCGTGCCTCGGCCACGGCGCGCGCGACACTCGCGGCGCTCCCGCTAGCGCTCTTCTCCTTCAGCGCCCCCACGCCGCCGCGCCGGGCAGGCCCCTCCTCTCGAAAGAGATCGCCGATCTTCGCGCGGAGCGTCTTCGAGAGCACTAGCGCCCCAGAAGTCGTCGAAGGAGGAGCGTCGTCGCGGCCTTGCTCGGAATCGGCCAGCCACCGTTCAGGTCGTAGTCCTGCTGCTGCGCGGGGCGAAGCACCGGCATGCCGACGCATGAGGGACAGCCGAGTTCGCAGGGACAGTCCGCCGCCAGCGCGAGCGCGGACGAGAGTAGCTCTCCTACGATCGCGTAGCCGCGTTCCGAGTAGCCGAGCCCACCGGGATAGCGGTCGTAGACGAAGAGCGCCTGCTCGCCGAGATTGCTGCTGTTGAGAATCCCCCCGAGATCGGGCCGGTCGCACATGACGTGGAGCGGCAGGAGCGTGATCAGCAGATTCCGGATCCCCGACAATCCCTCGGCGGGATTGAGCCCCTTCACGCGCACCGCGTTCCGCGCCGCCTCGTCCGGGCGAATCCAGAAAGCCACCGTATCGAGACTGAGCCGCGGCAGTTCGAGCGGGTGATAGCCGATGGCGTCGAGACTCCGGAAGCGGATCTTCTTCATCGCCACCGTGGCCCAATTCACATCTGCTTGCCCGAACCCGATCTCGGCGTCGCCGTATCGCTTCGTCTGCCGCGTCTCCAAGAGCCGAAGCCGCGTGTCTAGCACCGGCTGGGTGTAGTAGTCGACTTCGCGCGCCTCCACGTACGCCACCTTCTGCGCCAGGTCGAGTTCACGAACGAAGTAGGTGTTCCCCTCGTGGAGGTAAATCGCCTCGGGATAGACGAGTTCGAGCGCGCTGATCGCATCGACATTCGCGATGACCATGTTCTCGCGCTTCGCATCGAGAATCGAATAGGTGTCGTCGGAGATCGTCCGAAGGCTCACCTTCCCGGCCGGATAGTCGGGCTGCGCCCAGTAGCGTCGGCCGTCGAGCGAAGTAAGTGTTCCCTCTTCCTCGAGAAGCGCCGCCAGGCGCGGTGCCCGGGCGCCGAAGAGCGCCTCGTCCTCGGGAGCCAGCGGCAGTTCGTACGCGGCGCAGGCGATGTGGGAGGCAAGCACGTAGGGATTCTCCGGATCGAGCACCGCGCTCTCCGGCGTCTGCGCGAAGAAGTACTCGGGGTGGCGCATGAGGTATTGATCGATCGGGTCGTCGTAGGCGATGACCACCGCGAGCGAGGCTCCCTGCGAGCGCCCCGCGCGCCCCGCCTGCTGCCACGTGCTCGCGATGGTGTTCGGGAAGCCGACCAAGACCGCCGCGTCGAGCGACCCCACGTCGATCCCGAGTTCCAACGCATTGGTCGCGACCACGCCGCGGAGTTCCCCGTCGAAGAGGCGCCGCTCGATGGCGCGACGCTCTTCCGGCAAGTAGCCGCCGCGATAAGGCGAGAGCCGGTCGGCCAGGCCGTCGGGGTCGTTCTCCAGCCGCTCGCGCGTGTATCGGTAGATCAATTCCGCCGCGATGCGAGACTTGGTGAACGTGATCGTCTGGACGTCGTGCCGCATGAGGGAGACGAGAATCCGCTCCGCCTCCACCGAGGCGCTGGCGCGTCCCGGCGTGTCGCCGCCGCGCGGCATCGGGTTCCAGAAGGCGAAGAGCTTTGGCCCCCGAGGCGAGCCGTCCTCGTCCACCACCTTCACCTCATCACCCACCAGGAGTGCCGCCTGTTCGCCCGGATTTCGAATGGTCGCCGAGGAGAGGAGGAATTGCGGGTCGGCGCCGTAGTGCCGCGCGATCCGTCGAAGGCGGCGGAGAACATTCGCCACGTGTGAGCCGAAGATCCCGCGATAGGTGTGCATCTCGTCCACCACGACGTAGCGGAGGTTCGAGAAGACGCGGCTCCAGCGGGAGTGATACGGGAGAATCCCCTGATGCAGCATGTCGGGGTTCGTGAGAATCGCGTTCGCCTCCTCGCGGAGGCGCCGGCGCGCGCTGGTTGGGGTGTCCCCGTCGTAGGTGCCTGCTCGGAGCGTCGGGCGAAGCGCCGACGAGAGATCGCGCACTCGCTCAAGCCCACGGAGTTGATCCTGAGCCAGCGCCTTCGTCGGGAAAAGATAGAGCGCGATCGCCTCCCGATCGAGGAGCATACGCTCGAGGATCGGGAGGTTGTAGGCGAGCGATTTCCCCGAAGCCGTCCCGGTCGCCACCGCCACGTGCTCGTCCGCGCGCGCATGCTCGATCGCCCGCGCCTGGTGGACGTAGAGGCGCTCGATCCCCTGCGCTTCGAGGAGGCGGCGGAGAGCGTCGGGAAGCGGTTCGCTCAGGTCGGCGTGGATCGCTTCCCGCGCGGGGAGATGCTCCAAGTGCGCCAATTCGTTCGACTGCCCGAGACCATGGACATCTTTCGGGCCGCGTGTGCGGGTCAGAAGTTTGGCCAGAAGTGCCTCGAACTCCGCCAGCGTCTCCGGCGCGCCGACGCTTCGAGGACGTTCGAAGAGCGTCGGAATTCCATTCGGGCGAAGCCGTACGTCATGGATCACAGGAGTCCTTCCCCCTCGAGTAGGCGTCGCATCAATTTCGCTCCGCTCGCGGCCTGCCCCACGTGACAGTTGTTAAAGAAGACAAACGTCTTCTTCGCCTTCGCGGTCATCTCGCGGATCTTCCCGACCCACTCCTGCAATTCCGCCTCCGAGTAGAGGTAGTCGTAGCGGTCGCTCGACGTACCGGAAGGTCCGGGCGTGGGGGGTGCAGCGGTGGCGGCGAATAGAGGTCCGTACTCCGCGGCCGTCACCGGCTCGGCCGCCCGGCGCCGCGTCCCCTCCACACTCCCGCGCACCGCTCCACGCGACTCTCCACGCGAACCGTCGCCCCGATCGGGTCGCCCCCGTTCCGGATTTCGCCACCAATTCTCTTTGTTTCGCCCATGAAGTCGCACGTACCCGATTCGTTCGGGTCCGGTGACGCGCGCGATCGGCGGCACGAGGCCGGGAAGATCGGGTTCGTCGACGCTCACGTATCCGATCCCCTCCGTCTCGAGCCGCTCCCAAACGCTCTCCTCCGCCCACGAGCGATGGCGGAATTCCACGAAGAGCGGTACTTCGGGGAGACGCTCCTTCAACGCGACGAGGAAGTTTTCGTTTTCGGCCGTCCGATGAAACGAGGTGGGAAACTGCGCCATGATTCCCTGCAACTTTCCCGCCGCCAGAATCGGATCGACCGCGCGCGCGAACACTCGGTAGAGCTCGGGGTCCAACGAGCGTGCGTGCGTCATGTCGTGGTGCGTCTTCACGACGAACTCGAACTCCGGCGGCGTCTTTCGTTCCATGGCCTGAAGCGTCGCCGGTGGCGGGATGCGGTAGTAGGTAGAGTTCACTTCAACGGCCGGAAATTCCCGCGCGTAGAAATCGAGCATCTTCCCGCGCTCGATCCCCGGCGGGTAGAAGCGACCGGCCCAGTCGGGGAAGGAGTAACCGGAAGTTCCGAGAAGAATGCGCGGGCGCTCCTCACCTATCTCACTCATCACGGCCCCACTGGAGCGCCCCGGCCCGAACGAGCACCGAGTCGCCGAACTTGTCCCGCAGCGAATCGACCGCCTCGGTCATCTTCCGGCGGTGCTGATCGGCGTCGAAGAGCTCGCGCTGCTTTCCCGCTCCGGAGACGAGCGAGGACATGGAGACTCCGATCAACCGAACCGGCCTCCCATCCCAGTTCTCGTCGAAGAGCGCGTTCGCCACTTTGAAGATCTGCGTCTCGTCGTCGGTCAATTCGGGGAGCGCGCGCTGTCGGATGGTGGTCTTGAACGCTTGATCGCGATACTTCAGCGAAACGACGCGCCCGACGTATCCGTCCGTCCGCATGCGCCGCCCCACTTGATCCGACAAGCGAAGCAGGTGCGCGGCGATTCGGGCACGATCGGCGAGATCCTTGTCGAGCGTGAACTCGTGACCCATCGATTTGACCGGCACACCCTCGTAGAACGGGATCACGGGCGAGTCGTCTTCACCCCAGGCGGCATCCCTCATTCGATCGCCGTTCAGACCGAAGTGATACGTCAGGAACTCGCGCGGAAATTTCGCGAGTTGCCCCGCCGTTCGAATGCCGAGTTTCCCGAGCGACTCGGCGGTCTTCTCCCCGATTCCCCATAGGTCCTGAACCGGGCGAGGCCAGAAAATCTCGCGGTACATCTCGTGCGTGAGCGCGGTGAGCCCTCTCGGCTTCTTGAGCCCGCTTCCCATCTTCGCGATGTACTTGTTCGGCCCGATTCCGATCGTCGCGGAGAGTCCGACCCGCCTCCAGACTGTCTTCTGCATGGCTCGAGCGATGTCGCCGGCGGCGTTCAAGACAGCGGCGGGATCGCGCGTATCGACATTACCCGCTCGCAGCGCTTCGACCAACCGAGGCGCCTCCGTCAGATCGAGAAACGCCTCGTCGATCGAGAACGGCTCGATGATGGGCGTGAACTCTTTGAGTGAGTCGAGAACCTGAAGCGAGACGTGGACGTACTTCTTGGGGTCGCCTTCGAGGAAGGTGGCGTTAGGGCAGAGCCGAGCCGCCGTGGCGATCGGCATTCCCGCGTGGATTCCGAACTTGCGCGCCGGGTAATTCGCGGCCGAGACGACGCCGCGCCGCGTGATGTCGCCCCCCACCACGAGCGGCTTCCCGGCCAAATGCGGATTGAGTTTCTCCTCGACCGACGCGAAGAAGGCGTCCATGTCGAGATGGGCGACGATGCGCACGGCGTGTCATCCCTCCGTCCACAACCCGGTTGATCCGTTCACGAATCTGAACGATACTGCACAAATGTGCAGTTGTCAAGGGGAGGGGGCTACGGGGTAGCATCGGCGGCTCGATCCGAGGGGAGGTCGTGACCATGAAGCCGGAAGAGCCTCGAAACGCGCCGCCGCAGGAAGTCGTCGAGTATTACAGCCGTTATCCCGAGGAAGGGCGGCTCGGCCAGGGCGCGTTCCGTCTGGAATTCGAGCGCTCCAAGGAACTTCTACAGCGCCTCCTCCCCCCGGCGCCCGCGCGCGTGCTCGACGTCGGCGGCGCGGCCGGAGCCTACTCCGCCTTCCTGGCCGGCCTCGGCTACGAAGTCCATCTCGTCGACCTCTCGTCCCGCCTGGTGGAAGAGGCGCGGCGGCGAAACGCCGACCTGAAGCGGCCGATCACGTCGCTCACGGTGGCGGATGCGCGTCATCTCCCCCAAGAAGAGGGCTCCGCCGATGCGGTCCTCGTGATGGGTCCGCTCTATCACCTCCCCGAGCCAGCCGATCGTTTGGAGACACTCCGCGAGGCGTATCGTGTGCTTGCCTCCCCGGGGATCGTGATCGTCGCGGCCATCTCCCGGTACGCCTCCACCCTCGACGGCATGGCGAGCCGTCTCGCGTCCGACCCGGAGTTCGTCGCGATCCGCGATCGAGACCTGGTCGACGGACAACACCGAAACGCGACCGGGAAGGACTACTACTTCACGACGGCCTACTTCCACCGGCCCGAGGATCTGCGTGCCGAGTTGGAGATGGCTGGTTTTCGCGACGTGGCGGTGCTCGGCGTCGAGGGGCCGGGTTGGTTGACTTCCGACTTCGAAGCTCGTTGGGCTGACGATGTCGAGCGGAACGATTTGATGCGGATTGCGCGCGCGCTCGAATCGGAGCCCTCCGTCGTGGGAGTCAGTTCGCATCTATTCGGGGTCGGGAGAAAGACGCAATGAGCGCGGCGGCTCGTCCCAACGATGCGGCCGCCGACGCGAGGCCGCGCTGCCCGTGGCCCTACGAAAAGCCGCACTGGCGCGACTACCACGATCTCGAATGGGGCACACCGGTCCACGACGACCGCGTGCTCTTCGAATTCCTCGTATTGGAAGGCGCGCAAGCCGGGCTCTCGTGGGACACCATTTTGAAGAAGCGCGCCGGTTACCGCGCCGCGTTCGCGGGCTTCGATCCCAACAAAGTCGCGCGTTTCGACGCCCGCCGTCGCGCTTCGCTGATCAAGAATCCGGAAATCGTTCGCAACCGCCTGAAGATCGAGTCGGCGACGACAAACGCGCAGGCGTTTCTCGCCGTGCGGAATGAATTCAAGACGTTCGACCGTTACCTATGGGACTTCGTGGGAGGAGCGCCGCTTCAGAATCGCCGCGCGTCCATGCGAGAGGTCCCCGCGAGCACGCCCGAATCCGACGCCCTCAGCAAGGACTTGAAGAAGCGAGGTTTCCGATTCGTCGGCACCACGATCATCTACGCCTACATGCAGGCAGTGGGGCTCGTGAACGACCATGTCGAGACCTGCTTCCGCCACCGCGAGTTGGGCGGAAAGGAGCGCTCATGATCCTCGAACCAGGGCTCGTCCCGCCGGAGCGCATCGGGGAAACGGTGGCGGCCCTCTGCGACGCGTTCCATGACTACCCCGTCATGACCTACATCGTGGGAAACGCCGGAGCGGAGTACGATCGAAATTTGCAGGCGTTGATTCATCTCTTCGTGTCGGCGCGCGTGCTCCGCGGGGAGCCAATCCTCGGCATCGAGGATGGAGGCCGCCTGGTCGCGATCGCGACGCTCACGCCGCCCGGCGAGCGCCCCATTCCATCATCGTTTCCCGCGCTCCGAGAAGCGCTGTGGGAGCTTCTCGGTCCGGAGGCAAAGGCTCGGCACGAAGTGCTCTATGAGATCTGGATGCGCTACACGCATCCCGGCCTCCATTATCATCTCAACATGCTTGGAGTTCGCGGCTCGTACGCAGGACGCGGACTCGGCGGCCGGCTCCTCCGCGAAGTTCACGCGCTCTCGAGTGCCGCGACGGACTCGGAGGGCGTCACGCTGAGCACCGAGGATCCGAAGAATGTGCCGCTCTACCAGCATTGCGGCTACGAGATCGTGACGCACCACCGCGTGACCGACAATCTGGAGACGTGGCAATTCTTTCGCCCCGACGACGAGCCGCGGTGATCCCGTTTCCCCGAACGAAGGGCCGTTCATGTACCTGGTGCTGAAACTCGTGCACATCTCCGCGGTGATCGCGTTTCTCGGAAACATCACGACCGGGCTCTTCTGGCACCGGCACGCCGCGCGCACGCGGGATCCCAAACTCCTCGCGCACACAATGGACGGCATCATTCGAAGCGATCGCCTCTTCACGATCCCCGGCGTCATCGTGATCACCTCGGCGGGCATCGCCGCCGCGATCGCCGGTGGCCTCCCGCTTCTCCACACGAAGTGGATCGTCTGGACGCTGGCGCTCTTCACGATTTCCGGAATCGCGTTCTCCGTCCGGGTGGCGCCGCTGCAACGGCAATTGCGGGACATCGCGCGGGATGGTGTGGATTCTGGCGCGTTCGACTTCGCGCGCTATCACGCGGTGGCGCGCCGTTGGGAGATCTGGGGCGCGATCGCGCTCGGCGCCCCGCTCGTGGGACTCGTGCTGATGGTGCTGAAGCCTCAATGACCATCGTCGAAACGGAACGCCTTCGGCTTCGCTGGCTCACGCCGAACGATGCCGCCTTCATGCTCGAGCTCGTGAACGACCCCACCTGGATCGAGTTCATCGGCAAGCGAAACGTGAACACGGTCGAGGAGGCGCGCACCTACATCACGACGAAGTACGTCGCGGATTACAACGGTCGCGGCTTCGGGCTGAACCTCGTGGAGTTGAAGGATTCCGGAACGCCGGTCGGGATCTGCGGGCTGATCAAGCGGGAGACGCTGGAGGACGTGGATGTCGGCTTCGCGTTCCTTCCCCGTTACGCCGGGCAAGGCTACGCCACGGAGTCCGCCGCCGCGGTGCTCGAGCATGGGCGCCGCGCTCTTGGAATCGGGCGAATCGTAGCGATTACGCTTCCCCACAACCTCCGCTCCATCCGAGTTTTGGAGAAGGCGGGGCTTCGGTTCGAGCGGATCATCCGCATGGCGGGCGACGACGAGGACTTGGCGCTCTACGCCCAGGAGCCGAATGAGGAGTGGTTGCGGAAGTAGCGGCGAGGATTCGCCGGCCGCGCTACCCCTCCATCCAGACCCGCGTCAACTGCCAGGTCATCTCGCGCGTGTCGTAGCGGATTTCGTAGTAGTCGGCGTTGTCCGCGAGGAGCGCGAAGTAGTGGATCTTGTTCTGCCCCTCGTGGCGAACCCAGTCGCCGGTCACCTTGGCGATTTTCACCGTCTTCTGCTTCCACCGAAAACGAATCGGCTTCATGACGCCGCCGGCGAAGACGGTGATGACTTCGATGGGATCGTGGATGGACTCGATCATGAAGTACCCGCTGTCTGCAGTAGGGAACGAATGTGCATGAATCATCCGTCGAGCCTCCGGAAACCGACCGCTTCCTTGCCTGCCGCTCCTTCGATTCCTCTTCCCAACAGAAGGAAGATACTGCACATTTGTGCAGTTGTCAAGGGGCGGGGGCGAAAGAGCGTATCGGTAGGGCTAACGAGGCCATGGAAAAGGGGATAGAGCGATGACCGAACGGGTGCCTCCGTATGGCGCCACGCGAGCGGCGGCGGACGACGCGGCGCGTGATTTCGATTTCTGGATGGGGCGGTGGAAGATCGTGAACAAGCGACTCATGAAGCGGCTGGCAGGCTCCACCGAGTGGGAGGAGTTCACGGCGACCTGCCGCGCCTGGCCGCTCCCCGGCGGCATCGGCAACTACGACGAGTTCGTGCCCGACACCTGGCGCCCCGGCTTCGTCGGCATGTCGCTTCGAATCTTCAATCCCGAGACGAGGCTCTGGAGCATCTACTGGGTCGACAACAAAGTCGGCATCCTCCAGCCTCCCGTGGTCGGGCGATTCGAGAACGGAGTCGGAATCTTCGACGGCCCCGACGAGTTCGACGGCAAGCCGATCGTCGTGCGGTTCACGTGGTCGGAGATCACCGCGACAGGCGCGCGATGGGAGCAGGCTTTCTCCCTCGACGAAGGAAAGACGTGGGAGACGAATTGGGTGATGATGATGTCGCGGCTGCCGGAGTGACGAACACGGAGCGAATCATGAGAGATATCGCGATCTCCCTGGAGCATCGGCCCGGAGCGCTCGCGGAGATGGGCGAAGCCCTCGGCCGCGCCGGCGTGAGCGTGGAGGGCGGCGGCGTCTTCGCCGTGAACGGAGTCGGGGTGGCGCACTTTCTTGTCGCCGACGGCGCCGCCGCTCGGCGCGCACTCGAGGCGGCCGGGATTCGCGTCGACGCCGAGCGCGAGGTGGTGACCGTGCGGCTAAGGCAGGAGGAGCCGGGCCAACTCGGGAAGATCGCCCGCCGCATGGCCGACGCCGGCGTGAACATCGAGGTGCAATACAGCGACCACGACCATCGGTTGATTCTGGTGGTGGATGACGTCGAGAAGGCCGAGGCAGTGGCCCGGGAGTGGACAACGTGACGCCACCGGCGCCATCCATTCCGGGGAACGCAGAGCCCCTCCCCGATCAGCGGGCGAAGTTCGATGTGGATGGCGCGGTCGCCTATTTCAATACCGCCGCGTTGTCGCCGGTGCTTCGGGGCGTTCGGGCCGCCGGTGAGGCCGCGCTCGCCTGGCGATCGAAGCCGTGGGGCATCGCCACCGCCGATTGGTTTTCCGGCGGCGAGACGCTCCGCTCGCAGCGCGCCGCATTGCTCGGAGCTCACCCCGACGAGATCGCGCACATTCCCGCCACCAGTTATGGACTCGCGACGGTCGCGCGGAATCTGAAGGCGAAGCCGGGCGACCGCGTGCTGGTCCTGGCCGGCGAATTTCCGTCGAACTACTACACGTGGAAACGATTCGCGCTTCGAACGGGGGCGGAACTGCTCGTGGTCGAACGCGAGCCGGGGCAAGAGTGGACGGAGGCGATCGTCGCCGCGATCGACGAGCGCGTGGTCGTTGCCTCGGTCCCGAACGTCCACTGGACGAACGGCGCGTTGATCGACCTGACGCGCGTGGCGGCCGCGGTTCACGAAGTTGGGGCGGCGTTCGTCATCGACGCGAGCCAGTCGGTGGGCGTCATGCCGCTCGATGTCCGCGCCCTCCGCCCCACGGCCGTGGTGACGGTCGGCTACAAGTGGCTCCTCGGCCCGATGGGCTTCGGATTCCTCTACATCGACCCAACGCTTCGGGACGGCGAGCCGCTGGAAGAGAATTGGATTTCGCGTGCGGGAGCCGACGACTTCACGAGTCTCATCGACTACCAGGACGTTTACATGCCGGGCGCCCGGCGTTTCGACGTCGGGCAGCGCCCGAATTTTCATCTCGTGCCGATGGCGATCGCCGCGATGGAGCAGATCCAGGAGTGGACCGTTCCCCGGATCGGCGCGACCTTGGCGAAGCTGACACGGGAGATCGGGGAGCGAGCGACGGAGATCGGGGTGACGGTGCTCCCCGCCGAACAGCGGGCGCCGCACATCATCGGTCTCGAACTTCCGGTGCCGGCCGCCCGGCGCGTGGCCACCGCTCTAGAAGCCGCGAAAGTCTACGCCAGCAGGCGCGGCTCCTCCCTCCGCATCGCCCCCCATCTGCACAACAGCCCCGAGGACGTCGACCGGCTCCTATCCGCAGTCGCCTCCGCGTTGTAGCGGCAGGGCCTTTCGTGGTTGACGTGACTCGGTAAATACGTTACTATTGGGTCACATAAGCGTCGGTGCGCGGGGACCAGATGAGTGCCCTCGCTCCGCGCTCCTAAGGAGGAATGGCCATGACCCAAGGCACATTGGAAGACCTCGTCCTCGACATCGAGCAAACCCTCGAGATCAAAGCGGCGCCCGGCGACGTCTACGAAGGTCTGCTCCGGCGCCTTTGCAACATTGAGAATGAGGAAGGAAAGCCGAACATCGTCCTGAAACTCGAGCGCTGGCCGGGCGGTCGTTATTTCCGCGATCTGGAAGGCGGCACCGGGCACCTCTGGGGGATCGTCCAGTCGATCAAGCCACCGACCCTGATCGAGTTCTTCGGCCCGATGATGATGTCCCACCCGGTGGCGGGCCACCTGATCGTCCGCCTCACCGCGATCCCTGGAGGAACGAAAGTCGCCTTCCGGCACCAGGTGTTCGGGATCATTCCGTCCGACTTCCGCGAGGGACTGCCTCAGGGCTGGGGCAAGATGCTCGCCAGTCTCAAGCGGGATGTGGAACGGTAGACCGGTGCGCATGGCGTGAAGCGCGACCTCGACCCCGTCTGGAAGGCGCTCTCCGATCCCACGCGGCGAGAGATCCTCGATTTACTGAAGCAGGGGCCCCGCACCACGACTGAGATTGTGGAGCGGGTCCCCGGGCTCTCGCGGTTCGGCGTGATGAAGCACATTGGGGTCCTTCGCGACGCGGATCTGGTTCGGACGCGGGAGGAGGGACGCCAAGTCGTCAATAGCCTCAACGTGACGCCAATACGAATGATTTACGACCGGTGGGTCAGCGGGTATCAGGATCTTTGGGCGAAGAACCTCGCCTCGTTGAAGCGATCGCTGGAGGAGGAGAAGTAGAAGGGACGTCGAACCGCGTCCACCTCAGCTATCCAGCCTTCGAAACACTCCGACCACCTTCCCTGCCACTCGCACGTCGGGGTCCGACGGCCGGACCTCGATCGGCTCGTATGCATCGTTCTCCGGGAAAAGCAGAAGCTTGTCCTTGCGCGGGAAGTAGCGCTTCACCGTCGCTTCGTCGCCGATCACCACCACCGCGATATCGCCGCTCTTCACGGCGGTGTCGTGGCGGACGATGACGACGTCGCCGTTGAAGATCCCCGCGTTCTTCATGCTGTCTCCGCGCACGCGGAGCGCGAAGTGCTTCCCGCCCCGGGCCATAGTGCCGTCGATGACGAACGTGTCTTCGACGTGCTCCTCGGCCAGGATCGGCGCCCCCGCGGCCACACGGCCGATCAGGGGGATCTCCAGATAGTCGCGCTCGGGGCGCTTCGCGCCGGCGCGGGAGAGTGGGGGGCGAGGACCGGGCACATCCTCACGCCCGCGGGACGGCGTCGTGCGTGACGCCGGCTCGAGCGAACGCCCCTCGATCGCCTGGAGCTCGATGCCACGCGAGGTCCAACGGTCTCGGCGGATTTTGCCCGCCTGCTCCAGGCGATCGAGGTAGTAGCGCACGCCATTCGTGGAAGCGATACCGAAGGCCGCGCCGATTTCCCGGAGCGTCGGCGGCCGGCCGCTCTCGTGCAGTGAGGCGGCGATGTACTGGAGGATCGCCTCTTCGCGGTCGGGGCCGGGATCGGTGATGGCCGCGAGTGTCGGAGTGGGACGCATCCCGGACTTCGGCTTCGCTTTCAGGCCCCGGTGGGGCTTTGGCTTCTTGTTCATGCCTGAGAAGATAGTGCACATTTGTGCACTTGTCAAGGGGGTGGGTGAAAGAGGGCGGAAATTCGGTCGATTCGCTTGCGTGGTAGGCACTTCTTCGGGCACGCTCGAAAGCATCGTTCCCCGCGACGAGTCCTGGTCGGGGAGACCGGCTCATTATGGCGGGGTACAGCGGCACACAGCCCTCAGGTTCGGTGGGTTGGGTGATGCAGCGTCGTCTCTCTCTATCGCATGAGGTTTCCCTTGTCCCACGTGGCGTTCCCCGTAGTTACTCGAGTCCCGATTTGGCTCTTGGCACTCCTAGTCGCGCCCGAGATCGGCGGCGCCGCTGCAGCCGTGACACCGCCTGCACCGCATCGGCAGGCAGAACACAGCGTTGGTTCCCGCGCGCGGGCGTTGGAACCCGCCGCCTCGGCCTTCGAGGACCTTGCCGACCCACAAGAGTCCGGCAATTCATCTCGCGCCGAGCGGACGCTCAAGACGGGCGAGCCTCGCATCCACCGCGCCAGGGCGTTGCTCGGTACCTCGGCGGCACTTCAGGTCGACTCTCTCCTCGCGGCGGTGAAGACCGCCATCCATGAGAACAGGATTCCCGAATCGGCGCTGGCCGCCGCGCAGGGCTATCGCGTCATTGTCGAGGCGGCATGGCCTTCACCGTCCGCCCCGGCGCGCCAACTCGCCATGCTCGACTACGTTGGATATCGGACCGCCGCGCTGGCGGCGATTGCGCCGGTGGATTGGGAGTCGGTAGAGAATTCAACGAGCATGGGACATCAGCAGTGGACGCTCGTACGAGCGCGAGTGCATTCCCCCGGACTTCGGGACGCGATGGATACGGCGATGCTCACGCTTGGGGAAGCCGCGCACTCGCGTTATCCGAAGATGACGCGCCTCTCGGCCCAACTTGTTCTCGACCTCGTGGATTTGGTGGAGAGCGACCAGGCTCGGGGCCGGCCATGAACAAGATCGCCAGCCTCTTCGCGATCTCTTTCGTGGCGGCGTCCCTCGCGTTGCGGGCGAACGGCACGGCATCGAAGTAACGTGGGAGATCTCGCCGTCGTCGCATTCGGCCTGCTCGGGCTCACCGCACTGGTGCTCCTCGGCCTCGGGAGCGCACGGAGATCCCGGACGTTGACGGTGGCGGGCGCGGCGCTCTTGGTGGCGCTCGCCGGCGCCTGGGTCTTCGGCCCTCTCGGCGCCGCGACCGGCCTCGTCGCACTCACCTTGCTCAAGCGCCCGCGCACGGAGCCTTCATGAAACGATTCGTCTGGAGCCAATTCGGCGCCGCCATCGACATGCTCGAAAACGCCATGCGCGCCGCGCCCGATCATGTGTGGGGCGATCGATCGAAGCAGCCGGAGTTCTGGTATGTCGCCTACCACACGCTCTTCTTTCTCGATTACTACCTTTCCGACACGTCGGAGGGATTCGCCCCGCCGGCGCCCTACACGCTGAGTGAACTCGACCCGCAAGGCGTTCTTCCGGATCGCGTCTATTCGAAGGTAGAGCTGCTCGCCTACCTCTCGCACGGCCGGGAGAAGTGCCGTACCGCCCTCGCCGCGCTCACCGACGAGACCGCGGCCCGCCCCTGCCGCTTCGAGCGCCGCGACATGTCGGTGATGGAACTTCATCTCTACAACATGCGCCACGTGCAGCATCACGCCGCGCAGTTGAATCTGATGTTGCGACAGGCGATCGATTCGGCGCCGGAATGGGTCGGAAAGGCGCGGAGCGGGCTTGATGGCAAGAAGTAACGTTGGAGTATTCGGCGGGACCGCGCCGCCGGTCCCCTAGCCGCAAGGAGACCTTCGATGCCGCAGATCGACTACTCCCGCACCGAGCGCGCCTGGCTTACGGCGCTCGCCGTCATCGGCTTCGTCGCTGTGAACGGCGCTTTCCTCTACGGCCTGCTTGCCCGACCCGGAAGCCTACGAGCCGCGCTCACGAATCCCATCTCCCTCGCATTCCTGGCAGAGGCGTTGCTGATGCTCATCGCACTCGCCTACCTCCTCGGAAAGTGGGGCGTGAGCCGGATGTCGTGGCGGTGGTTTCTCTTTATCTCGCTTCTCGGGAGCCTGGCGTTCGCCCTCCCCGTCGTTCTACTCTGGCGCGGATGCCGCGCTTCCCCGACACACTCTTAGGAGATCGAGCCCTTGCCCTCGACCACCGAGTTGAAAGCGAAGGTCGAGGCGCTCGGCATCACGTCGCTCGCGCAGTTCTACACGAGCAAGGCGAAGTACGATCCGGACGGCTTCCGCGAGGACTCCGCGAAACTTCGCGCGCTTCTCGAATCGAAGCACTTTCTGCCATGAACAAGCTGCGGTCGTCGTTCGACCGGATCGACGTGCACGTCACGAGCACCATGGCCCGCCTTGGTTTGCTCCTACTTCGAGTCAGCCTCGGCATCGTCTTCTTCTGGTTCGGCGTGCTGAAGTTCTTCCCCGGCATGAGCCCCGCGCAGGATCTCGCGATTCGAACGATCGGCATCCTCACGTTCGGCGCGATTCCGCCCGAGACTTCCTTGCTCCTCCTCGCGACCTGGGAGTGCGTCGTGGGGCTTGGCCTCATCTTCGGGCTCTTCATGCGCGCGACGCTCCTTCTCCTCCTCCTTCAGATGATCGGCACCATGACGCCGCTCGTCTTCTTTCCCCACGAGGTTTTCACGCGGATTCCCTACGCCCCGACCCTGGAGGGGCAGTACATCATCAAGAACATCGTCCTGGTGAGCGCCGGACTCGTGCTGGGCGCGACGGTGCGGGGAGGAAGGGTCGTCTCGGATCCGCGCGTGATCCTTCCTACGCCGGCGCGGAAAACATGAAGCGGGAGCGGGCATGACCGCGCCGCCGGATGCGAACATCCGCCCGCTCCGTGCCTCCGATTTCGAAGCCGTGCGCCGTCTTTGGGCCTCGTCGGAGGGCCTGGGCGTCGGCCCCGGCGATTCCCAGGAGGGAATCGCGCGATTCGTCGAACGGAATCCCGGCCTCTCGCTCGTCGTCGAGGAGGCAGGCGCGATCGTCGCCTCGATCCTCTGCGGTCACGACGGGCGCCGCGGCTTCATTTATCGCCTGGCGGTGGCCCCCGCGCAGCGGCGGAAGGGCCTCGCCGCTGACTTGGTGCGCCGCTCGATCACGGGGCTCAAGGCCGCGGGGATCGAGCGCTGCCTTCTGATGGTGCAGGTGGATAACGAAGACGCGCGTCGCTTCTGGACGTCGATCGGCGGACGCCTCCGGAGCGATCTCGTGGGGTTCTCCATCGATGTCTGAGCGAATACCGCGGACGGCCACACTCCCGAAAATCCGCCTCGTCCCGGCATCGCTCCGCCATGAAGCTGCCTTCCTCGCCGCCGCCCGACGAAGCCGGGAACTCCACCACCCCTGGTCCTCCGCCCCCACGACCCCGGCCCGGTTTCGCCGCTATCTGAAATCGACCCGTCGCGGAGCGGACGCCGGATACTTCATACTCTCCGCTGCCGGTGAATTGACCGGCGTCGTGAACCTGAGCGAGGTGGTGCGTGGGCCGTTCCGGAGCGCCTATCTCGGTTACTACGCGTTCGCGCCGCACCAAGGGCGCGGCTACATGACCGCCGGCCTCGCCGCGGTCGTGAAGGCGGCGTTTCGCGAGATGAAGCTCCACCGGCTCGAGGCGAACATCCAGCCGGGCAACAAGGCGTCGATCGCGCTCGTGAAGCGGCTCGGCTTCCGGAGGGAAGGCTTCTCGGAGCGATACTTGAAACTCGGCGGCCGGTGGCGGGACCACGAGCGGTGGGCCATCACCGTCGAACGTTGGAAACGGCCGCGCCGCCCCGCTCGGCGCGCCAGGAACCACAGCAAGTAACGGGGAGCCCTTTCGGAGGATTCATGGCCGTCGTTCGCTACCTTGTCACCGACGTCGACGCGGCGCTCGCGTTTTACGCCGTGCTCGGATTCGAACTCGCCGATCGCTGGGGGCCTCCCTTCGCCATCGTCCGGAAAGGGGACCTCGATCTCTGGATCAGCGGCCCCGGCACCTCCGCCTCGAAGACACTCTCCGATGGATCGCAGCCTGTTCCCGGGGGATGGAACCGCTTCGTCGTCGAGGTCGCCGACATCGACGCCGCTATGATCGATCTCAACGCGAAGGGCGGACGCTTCCGCTCCGAGCCGATCAAAGGGCCGGGCGGACGACAAGTGCTCTGCGAAGACCCATCCGGCAACCCGATCGAACTCTTCGAGCCCGGCCATTGAATTCGGGCCGCCTTCGAAGCGCCGCACCCTTCACCTCCGAGAGGAACCATGACCGCCACCGCCTCGCACGCTGACGTCGATCAGTATCTTTCGAATCTCTTCGCGCCGCACGACGCGGCGCTCCAGAACTCGCTCACCGCGAGCACGGCAGCGGGACTTCCCGAAATCCAGGTGTCGGCCACGCAGGGGAAGTTCCTCCACATGATGGTGCGGCTCCAGAAAGCACGCACGATTCTCGAAATCGGCACGCTCGGCGGCTACAGCGCCATCTGGATGGCGCGCGCGCTTCCGTCCGACGGTCGTCTCGTCACGCTGGAGTTCGATCCGAAGCACGCCGAGGTGGCAAAGAAGAATCTCGCGGTGGCGGGCCTCGCCGATCGGGTCGATGTCCGGGTGGGCCGCGCGCTCGAGACCCTTCCGAAGGTCGCCGCTGATGGATTGGGCCCCTTTGATCTCGTCTTCATCGACGCCGACAAGCAGAGCAACCCGGACTACTTCACCTGGGCGCTCAAACTAACGCGCCCCGGGAGCCTCATTCTCGTGGACAACGTGGTTCGCGACGGCGCCGTGATCGACGCCGGGAGCGCGGACACCTCGGTGCAGGGGACGCGGCGCGTGCTCGAGATGATGGCCGCGGAGCCCCGCGTCAGCGCCACAGCACTCCAGAGCGTGGGCGCAAAGGGATGGGATGGGATCGCCATGGCGGTTGTAATTTCCTGATCGGAGGATTCGATGCTTCGTGGATTTGCCTTCGCCCTGTTGTTGCTCACGCTCGTGCCGGCGTGCTCGAACCAGCCGTCGAGGCCTACACCCATCCGGTTGCTCGAGGTGAAGTCCTCGCTCGACACCCTCTGGACCCGGTACGCGTTCGCGTCCGACGCGCATGACGCCGGCGGTTTCGAGCTTCTCTTCGTCGATGACGCGACGCTTGCGTTCTCAAGCGCACCGACGGTGAAAGGTGGCTCCGCGATCGGAGCATTCTTGGAGAAATCCTACTCCGGCGTCGACGCCACGGCGTTTCGAGTCGACGGGCAGTATTTGAACGTCATGGGAAACACGGCGTTTCAGAGCGGCGGGTTCGAGGAGGACTTCACCGAGGGCGGCGTCGAGAAGACCAAGTACGGTCGCTTCACGCTCTATGCGGAACAGGCGGCGAACCACGAGTGGCGGATCCGAAACCTCACCGCCATCGCCGACTCGGTCCGCCCCTGAGCCGATGACCAAGGGCCGCCTCGAGGCGTTCAGCGACGGCGTGATCGCCATCATCATCACGATCATGGTGCTGGAGTTGAAGGTGCCGCACGGATCGGACCTGGCAGCGCTCCGGCCGATTCTGCCCGTGGCACTCGCCTACCTCCTCAGCTTCATCTATCTCGGGATCTACTGGAACAATCACCACCACATGTTCCAGGCGGTGAAGCAGGTGAACGGGCGAATTCTCTGGGCGAATCTCCACCTCCTCTTCTGGCTCTCGCTGATCCCGGTGGTCACCCACTGGCTGGGTGAAAACTACACGGCGCAGGTTCCGGTTGCCTTCTATGGCGTGGTGCTGATTGCCGCGGCCATCGCCTACTACATCCTCGCCCGGACGCTCGTCTCGCACCACGGGCCCGGCTCGGCGCTCGAGGTGGCGCTGGGGCGCGACTTCAAGGGAAAGATCTCCATCGCCATCTACGCCCTGGCCATCGCGGCCGCGTTTGTCGCGACGTGGGTCGCCTGCGCGCTCTACATCGTCGTCGCGATCATGTGGCTCGTGCCAGATCCGCGCTTCGAGCGAACCTTGGCGCACTAACGTCGAACGTACGAATCGAGGAGAACCATGGGCACGATCATCAAGGCAGGCGTGATTCTCGGAATCCTCGTCGAACTCTGGACGGTGGTCGTCATCGCCGCGGGGTGGCACAAGGATCCGGCGATGATGGCTCTTTTCTTTCTCGTCATTCCGATTCAGATCACGGTCATCGTCATGACACTCAAACAGACGGCCGCGACGACGCGCTTTCCAGGACAGGTGATGAACGGGTTCGTGCTCTCGAGCATCGCGGGAGCGATCATCTTCGTCGGTTCGTACCTTCTCACCACCGTCGCTTTCCCCCACTACTTCAGCGAATTGCAGGCCGCCGCGACGGACATTCTCGCGAAGGCCGGGAAGAGCCCCGATGAAATCGCCGCGGAGATGAAGAAGAACGCGGGGATGTACGACCCGATCTGGAATTCACTCTCGGGTTTCATCGGAACGGAAGTGACCGGACTCTTCGTCTCGTCCATCGTCGCCATCTTCGTGCGGAAGAAATAGGTTCGGTGGCTTCCCTCTCGCTCCGCGACCTCTCGCTCACCTACCCGAACGGCGCCCGCGCCGTGGACGGGATCTCGCTCGAGTTGCCGGACGGCGCGTTCCTGGCGCTCCTCGGCCCCTCCGGCTGTGGGAAGTCGTCCCTTTTGCGAATGATCGCCGGGCTCGAGACGCCGACTTCGGGCGCGGTGCTCCTCGACGGGCGAGACGTCACCGACACCGAGCCGAAAGACCGTGACGTCGCGATGGTCTTCCAGGGACTCGCGCTCTACCCCCACATGACGGTCGCGGAGAACATGAGCCTCGGACTTCGCGCGCGCCGCACGCCGGAGGAGGAAATTCGCCGTCGTGTGTCCGAGGCGGCGGAGATGTTGGGGCTCACCCGCTATCTCTCGAAGAAGCCGCGCGAACTCTCCGGGGGCGAGCGGCAGCGCGTGGCTCTCGGACGAGCGCTCGTGCGGCGCCCGAAAGTATTCCTCTTCGACGAACCTCTCTCCTCTCTCGACGCGCAACTCCGCCAGGAACTCCGCGAAGAGTTGGCGCGGCTCCACGCCCACACGCGGACCACGTCGGTCTACGTGACGCACGACCAGAAGGAAGCCCTGTCCCTCGGCGATCGGGTGGCGGTGCTTCGCGCCGGGAGACTGCGGCAGGTGGCGACACCGGAGGCGATCTACCGCGAGCCGGGCGATCTCTTCGTGGCGCGCTTCGTGGGGGAGCCGGCGATCAATGTGGTCGAGGGGGAGTGGCGGACGGAGTCGGGAAGTACGGCGTTTCACGCGCCGGGGCTGCATCTCGCCGTCTTGGGAGTCGCAGCGGCGGTTGCGGCCGGCACTCGCGCGGTTTCGCTCGGAGTTAGGCCGGAGCATGTCGCCCTCGCTACCTCGGGCGCCGCGACCCAAGCAAAGGTGGAACGAGTGGAGCGCCTCGGCGGCGAGACGCTCGTTCATCTGCGCGGCACCTGGGGTGCCATGATCGCGCGAATCGCGCCGGCGGCAACCCCGCCGGAAGCGCGGACGACCATCGGCATCGCGCTCGATCCCAAACACGCGATTTACTTCGATCGGGAATCGGGAGCGCGAATCGTTTAGGCAGTCCCTCCACGCACGTACGTATGCTTCAATCTATTCATGAACGATCATGAGTCGGAATCCCCCCTCGATCTCGACGGACTGGCGGTCGGATCCGATGCCGCGGCACCACGCGAATCGCCCCCGGCCGACCCTCGCTCCCTCTCGACGGTCGCGCCCGCGTGGCACACGGCCATCCTCCTCCTCTTCCTCGGCGGAATCAGTTGGCTGAGCGCCGCCTCGGCGCCGGGTGACGGACCGTCGACCACGGTTCCGCGCCCCTTTATCTACGCTACGGTGCTCGTCTTTCAGTGGATGCTCTTCGGAATCGCGTACTGGGGACTGCGGCTCCGCCGTGTCTCCATCGGCTCGCTCATTTCCTATCGCTGGAGAGGATGGAGCGGCCTCGGGCGCTGCCTCCTCCTCGCCGCGGGCTGTTGGATCATCGCCTTCTTCGCGGTAGCCCAGGGACTCGACGCGACCGGAATGCGCGATCCCGACGAAATTCGCCGCGTCGTCGAGATGATCGCTCCCCACGGGGCATTCGAAATCGCGATTTGGATCGTGGTCGCCGTGACGGCGGGATTCGTGGAGGAGGTCGTCTTCCGAGGGTACCTCCAGCGGCAATTCTCCGCCTGGACTCACCACCACATCGCCGGTTGCGCGATCACGGCCCTCGTTTTCGGCGCCGGGCACCTCTATCAGGGCCTCGCTTCGGCCGCCCTCATCACGATCGCCGGGTTCGCGATCTCCCTCTTCGCCTACGCCTCGCGAAGCCTTGCCCCGGGGATGGTCGCGCACGCGTTCGAGGACCTCATTTCCGGGATCGCCGGGCGCGGATAGAGCCCCGAAGCGCCTCGGGAGAAGGGGCGGAAATGCCCGCCCGCTGTGGTAAACTTAGGGCCTTAGAGGAATCCGCCTCGAGCGACCGATCCCGATCAGGCCCCTTGGACCGATCCTCGCGACGAGCCGACTTCCTGAACGGAACGGACCGGATCGGAGCATCGATGAACTGCACCCTCGTGCCGTCGCGGCGTCGCCGCTATTTCCGGACGTTCCCAGCGATCTTGGCGATCGCACTCTTCGCGACTACCGCTCTTCCCCTCGCGAATCCAGCGCAGGCCGCGACCTCGCGGGCGGTCCCCATCGTGCCCGATCCACTTTTCGTGCCCGGCGAACTCCTCGTCCAGTTCCGCCCCGAAGTCGCGAAGTCCGACCGCGCCCGCGTGGCGCGAGAAGGAGGGGCCACGCTCTCGCGCGAGGTGACCGCGGACGGACTCGTGAAGGTGCTGCTAGGGCCCGGGGACACGGTGGAGGGCGCCGAAGCGCGCTTCCGCGCTCGCGCCGACGTCGAGTACGCGATTCCGAATCTCCGCGCCAAGGCCTTCTTCACGCCGAACGATTCGCTCATCACCTCCAAGGATATGGACCTCGCCTGGAATCTCCGGAGCGTCCATGCCTACGACGCCTGGGACATCCAGACGGGCGATCCCGATATCGTCGTCGCCATCGTCGACACGGGCGTCGCCTATGAGGATCACGAAATTCCCGCGTATGAAAGCGCTCGGCTCTGGCCGGGGACGACGAGGTACAAGCGCTCGCCGGACCTGCCGGGACCATTCGTGCCGGGATGGGACTTCGTCTACGGCGATGCCTTCGCGGACGACGACAACGGACACGGCACGACTGTCGCCACCATCGTCGCCGGCGCCCCGAACAACATCGCCGGGAGCGCGGGGATCGCCTTCGGCGTGACGATCATGCCGATCAAGGTGATCGACTGGCAGCGCGACTCCGAGATGTCGTTGATCACGAGCGGCATCCGATTCGCGGCCGAACATGGCGCCGACATCGTGAATCTCTCGCTCGGCTTCCCGCCGCTCGACACGTTTCGGGGCCTCGGCTACACCGAAACTCAGATTCGCGAAATGTTCCGCCCGCTCCGCGAGGCCGTGAACTACGCGCAGCGGCGCGGCTCGATCCTCGTCGGGTCGGCGGGCAATTTCGACGCCAGCGAAGTCAGCCTTCCCGCTGGCTACCCTGGCGTGATCGCCGTAGGCGCCACCGATCCCGACGGCCGGCGCTCTTCCTACTCCTCGTACGGCCGCGACCTCGACTTCATGGCCCCGGGCGGCGACTTCACGGATCTCAACAACGACCACGTTCAGGACGCCGTCTTCGTTCTGTCGATCAAACCGAACCGCTCCGAGGGCTCGCTCGCGAAGCCCGACTCTTTTGGCTGCTTCCCCTTCTTCGGAACCTCAGGCTCCGCTCCGCACGTCTCCGGCGCGGTGGCGCTCTTGATGTCGAAGGGATACCGCTCCCAGGGCGCCATCGAGCAGACGCTTCGCGACACCTCGGTTCGGCCGCCCGACCGGCCGACCGGCCTCGACGCCGAATACGGCGCGGGCCTCATTCAGCTCGACGCCGCGCTCCGCGCGCGGATGCCGAAGAGCGCGGGCTCCGCGACGACGGAAGCAACGGGAACGATCGCCGCGCGCCTTCTCTCGCGGAATCCCGCGCGAGGCGACGTATCGATCGCCTATCGAAGCGAGCGGCCCGGCCGCGTGCGCGTGCGCGTCTTCGATGTGAGGGGAGCGCTGGTGCGGACCATCGAGGATCGCGACGTTCCGGCCGGCGAGCAGCGCGCGCGATGGGATGGCCGAGACGACGCCGGTGGCCACGCGGCCGCGGGAGTTTATCTCTTCCGCGTCGAGACCCCTGCGGGCATCGCCACGCGCAAGGTCGCCTTCCTGCGTTAGACTCCGGACTTCGAAGAAGTATCAGCCGGGCTCGCCCCGCGCCTGACCCTCATGGAGGAGGAACGGGAATGATCGATTCACGCCACGTTCGCGCCGCGCGCGTCCGAATATCCGCCGCATCCCTTTTTGCCATCCTGCTCACGCTATCGATCGCCTTCGCCACTCCCGCGCACGCCGGCGAACCCTCGGGAAAGAGCGTGACGGCGGTCGGCACGCCCACGACCGGCGGCCGCGAAACAGCACTCGCCCGGATTCAGCGCATGGTCGCGCGCCTCAATCAGGAATCTTCGACGCCCGAAGGAGAAGCGGTCGTCGTCGCGCGGCTGGCGGGGCAATATCGCACGAGTCCCGACTCGCTTCGGGCGCAACGGTCGGCGTGGGGACTCGGCTACGGCGAGGTCGCCATGGCGTACGGCTTCGCGCGCAGCAGCCGGAAGCCCGGCACCACGCCCGAACAGGTCGTCACGATGCGGCGCGAGGGAAGATCGTGGGAGTCGATCGCGAAGGAACTTGGCGTGAAAGTGGACGCCGTGGCTTCGCGGATGAAGCGGCAGGTCGGCCCGAAGAGTGCTGCCGCGAAGAAGTAAGTAGCGCGCGCTAGCGCTTTGTCCCGGTGGCCGGGGTCGCGCTCTTCTTCGTCGTCGTCTTTGTCGTCGTCTTCTTAGGCACCACCGACTTCGTGGTGGTCGTCTTGCCCGCGGGCAGGGTCTTGAACGACGGCGCCTTCTTCGCGGGAGCCGGCGGGGGCGGCGGCGGAATCGTGATGTCGCTCGCTACCCAGATATCCTCTTTGCCGGGCCCGCTGACGGTGTACCAGATCTCCTTCCCGTCGGCGGACCAGGTCGGCTTCGAGCAATTCCCGCCCGTCGTGACCTGCACCGGGGGGCGCTTTCGCTCCACGTCCACGAGCCAAACGTCGTTCTTCATGTTGACCCGCTTCGCGACAGCGATCCACTTCCCGTCGGGCGACCACGTCGGCCAGACGTCCTCGTCCTTCTCTTCCGCCTTGAGAAGGCCCGAGAGCTGAATCGGCTTCCCGCCATCCACCGAGACCTTGAAGACGCGGAACGCCGCGAAGATGGCGGTCCGCGTCGACTGCATCCCATTCCCGAGCTGCACGACCTTCGTCGTGTCGACGTCCTTCGAGACGAAGGAGATCCATTTTCCGTCGGGCGACCACGTCGGATGGCCGGGGCTACCGTTCATCTTCGTGATTTGCCGCGCCCAGTGTCCGCTCGACTCGCCGTCGGGGCCCATGAGGTAGAGGTTGTAGCCGTAGAGCGATCCGGAATCGAGGCGGTTCGACGGAAAGGCGATCTGCGAAGCGTCCGGCGAGTACGACGCGAAACGATGGCTCCCTGGGGCGCGCGTCATCTGCTTCGCCTTTCCACCCTCGAGCGGGATGGAGTAGACGTTGTACTGCTTATCGCGCGTGGAGACGTAAAGGATCGTTTTCGAATCGGGCGACCAGGTGGGGGTCATGGCGCGAGCAGAGTCGGGCTCGTTCGTTACCTGGCGCGCATCTCCGCCGCCGATCGGCATCACCCAGATTTCGGTGAGCGTGCCCGTCTTCGCCATCGTGAAGGCGAGCCACTTCCCGTCGGGCGAAGGAGTCGGATCGCTCTCACGCATGGTGTCGGTGAGGGCCGGGCGGAATTGCGTGGCGGCCGCGGGGATCGCCGGCACAGCGAACACCGCCAAAAGGACGAGTGCAAAGACCGCAACCCCTTGGGGCGCATTGGCTACGGAATCAAGCAGTGAGTTGAAACGCGTCTGAATCATCGCCTGTAGTACCCCGGAATCGCCCCTTCGGTTTCGGTCAGGGACGGGGCGTGAAACCCTCGCCGACCGTGATCACCTCGTAGGAAGCGACGCTCAACGCGTGCTTTCGGATCTGACTCCACGGGCGATCGAACACGTAGCACTTGAGAAGCGCGAGAACCACCTGGTGGGAAACGATCGCGAGCAGTCCCTTTCCCTCTTCGGGGTGCCGCGCCAAGATATCCTTCATCGCGCCGACCGCGCGATCGTGAACCGCCTGGAGCGGCTCGATGCCCGGAAGATCGACGGCGCTCGGATCTTCCCGCCACCGGCGATAGAGCTCGGGGTCGGGGAGATCGGCCTCCAGCATGCCTTCCCAGTCGCCGTGATGAATCTCGTTCAGGCGCGCGTCGGTCGTGATGTTGAGGCTGTGCGGCCCCGCGACGTACGACGCGGTCTCGAGCGCGCGCGGCAACTCGCTCGAGTAGATCGCCTGCAGCGGCACTTCCCAGAGAAGCCGCGCGAGCCCCTTCGCCTGCTCCTTCCCCGCTTCGTTGATCGGAGCGCCGGTCGAGCCCTGGAGCCGCTTCTCGCGGTTCCAGTCGGTCTCGCCATGGCGAACGAAGACGATGTCGCGGCCGCGGGACATGCGGGGGACTAGAGACGTCCTTCGCGCTCGAGGATCTCCGCGTTCAGGATCGCCGCGCCCGCGGCGCCTCGTACGACGTTGTGGCCGACCGCGTCGAATTTCCAGTCGAGCACGCTGCAGGGGCGAAGCCGCCCCATCGTGATGCCCATGCCTCCGTCGCGATCGGCGTCGAGCCGTGGCTGCGGGCGGTCGTCTTCCTCGCGGTAGAGAATCGGCTGCTCCGGCGCACTCGGGAGCGACAGCTTTGAAAGCGGGCGAAACGCGGCGATGGCCGCGAGGATCGCCTTTCGCGTCGGGCGGCGGCTGAATTTCACGCTCACCGCCGTGAGATGCCCGTCGATCACGGCGACCCGGTGGCACGCGGCGCTCAGCGCGAAGTCGGCCGGCTCGATCGTCTTCTTTCCGAGGCGTCCGAGAATCTTGTGCGTCTCGCTCTCCATCTTCCCTTCCTCGCCCGCGATGTACGGCACGACGTTTCCCAGAATGTCGAGCGAAGGGACGCCCGGGTAGCCGGCGCCGCTCGTGGCCTGGAAGGTCGTCACGATCACCTGCTCCACGCCGAAGGCGCGATGGAGCGGTGCCAGCACCATCGCGAGAACGATGGTCGAGCAGTTGGGGTTCGTGATGATCCCGCCCGTCTTGTACGGCTGGCGCTCCAGCAATTCCAGGTGGTCGCGGTTCACTTCAGGAATCACGAGCGGCACGAGCGCGCCCATCCGGTGATTCCGCGCGTTGGAGGAGACCATGTGTCCGGCCTTCGCGTAGTGCGACTCCACCTCGCCCGCCACCGACGCGTCGAGCGAAGAGAAGAGAAGCCGGGAGCGAAGCGGATCGCCCGGGCGCTTCACCTTCAATGTGGCGACCGAGGCGGGAATGTCGCTCGGCAGTTTCCACCGGGAGCCGGTCGCCTCGGCGTACGACTTTCCGGCGCTCTGGTCGGAGGCCATGACCTCGGCCACCTCGAACCAGGGGTGGTGCTCCAGGAGCTGGACAAAGCGCTGCCCGACCGTGCCGGTCGCCCCCAGTATGGCCACTGGCCGCCTGCGGGAAGTCGTTGCGGGAACGCGCTTTCTTGTTACCATACGCCTTCCATGATAGAGGCCCTCACCGCCATGTCGCAATGCCTCATCCGAGCCTGCTCGCGCCTTCGCCGGGCATCGCTTCGTTCGGCCGCTCTCCTCGCCTGCGCCGCGGTCGCGATTGCCACCGCGACGCCGGGCAAGGCGAGCGCCACTCCCATCACGCAGATCGCCACCAATCCCGCGAACAACGCCGATCGCGTCGCACCCGAAGCGGAACTCTCCTTCGTCTTCGATCAGCCGACCGCGAAGAGCGGTGCTTTCTCGGTGGCCGATCTCGACTCGGGAGCGGGCGGCGTGCTCCTCGCGCTTCAGTCGCCGCGCTGGTCGGCCCTCGGAGACACGGTTTACCTGAAGCCGGTTCAATCGATGACGTTCGGCCATCTCCACGG
>JANMQV010000208.1:0-6285 GCA_031370645.1 Candidatus Eiseniibacteriota bacterium
CACGGTCACGCACGTCATCATCGGGACGCTTCTCTTCCAGTCGATCCTGACGGCCGCGCTTCCGGTGACGAGCCAGGTCATCGAGGGAGACATCTCGGAGACGGCGCGCCTCATCATCCAGAACGGCATGATCCTCTACGCGCTGACGCGGGTCGGCGGGAGCGCCCGGGCGTGAAGACCCTCCAGCGTCATGCGGTGCCGATCCTCTTCGCGGTGCTCTGCATCTTCGGCATCTGGGTCGCGAAAATCACTCCGGCGTTTCTCGTCGGGGAGATGCTCGTGCGGGTCAGCCGGAATTCGGTCCTGATCCTGGCGCTCCTCATTCCGATTCTCGCGGGTCTCGGATTGAATTTCGGCATCGTGATCGGCGCGATGGCGGGCCAGGCGGCGGTGATCCTCGTGCTCCATTGGGGCGGACATGGGATCGCCGGATTCGGCGCGGCGTGGCTTCTGGCGACACCGATCGCCGTCGTGCTCGGGCTCATGACGGGGGCGCTATTCAACCGGGCCAAAGGGCGCGAGATGGTCACCGGCCTCATCGCCGGGTTCTTTGCGAACGGCATCTATCAGCTGGTCTTTCTCTTCGCGATCGGCTCGATACTTCCATTCCACAACCCGTCCATGGTGCTGCCGCAGGGATACGGACTCCGGAACACCGTCGATCTCACGTCGATCCAGTACGCGATGGACGATTTGATCCGGTTCCAGGTGCCGATCCAGGGAATCGAACTCCGCATTCCCGTCGCGACGTATGGGGTGATCGCGCTCTTCTGCCTTTTCACGATCTTTTTCTTCCGCACCCGGTTCGGGCAGCAGTTCCGCGCCATGGGACAAGATCCACACGTCGCCGCCATCGCCGGCATCGCCGTCGACCGAAACCGCATGATCGCGACGGTCCTCTCGACGGTTTTCGCCGCGTGGGGCCAGCTTCTCTTCTTGCAGAATATTGGAACGCTGAATACCTATTCGAGCCACGAGCAGGTGGGGATGTTCGCCATCGCGGCTCTTCTGGTGTCGGGGGCGACGGTGACGCGCGCTACCGTGGGGCAGGCGCTCTTGGGCACGGTTCTCTTCCATACGCTCTTCGTCGTCTCGCCCCTCGCCGGGAAGGCGCTGGCGGGGGATGCTCAGATCGGGGAGTTCTTCCGGGTGTTCGTCGCGTACGCGGTGATCACGATCGCGCTCGTGCTCCACGCCTGGCAGAGCGCGAAGCGGGAGCGGGAAGCCGCGGCTTCATAATCGATCGGCTAGTCGGGCGCCGGCCGAGCCTGCGAGTCAGCGCGGGAGCGGGGCTCGCGCGCCGAGAGTGGGGCGAAGGCGATCCGCGAGATCGCTCGTCAATGCGGCGGCCCTCAACCTCCATCCCCAATTTCCCGCGCCTTCGGCGGGGGTGTTCATCCGCGCGTCACTTCCTAACCCGAGCACGTCCTGCATCGGCACGATGGAGAGTCGCGCGGGCGACGCCATGACGCAGCGGATCATCGACCACGAGATATCGGTCGCGGTGCCACCGACGGCCGCGAGCACCTGCGCCTGGTCCTTCGCAGGTAGCAACTCGAACCACCCGCGAGAAGTATCGTTGTCGTGTGTGCCGGTGTAGGCGACCGCGTTCTCCACGTGATTCGCGGGATGGTGCGTGCTCGTCGGATCCAACAGCCCGAACTGAAGCACGCGCATTCCCGGTAGTCCCGTATCGCGAAGGAGCGCGCGCACGCCGTCGTCGACGTCGCCTAGATCCTCCGCCACGAGCGGTAACCCTCCGAGCGCTGTGCGCAGCGCCTCGAAGAAACGAAGCCCCGGTCCCGGGAGCCATCGCCCTTCCACGGCCGACTCCGCCGCGGCCGGCACCGCCCAGTAGCCCGCGAATCCGCGGAAGTGATCGAAGCGGAGAAAATCGCACGTCTCGAGCGCGGCCCGCACCCGCGCAATCCACCAAGCGAAGCCATCGGCTTCGTGGCGATCCCATCGATAGAGCGGGTTGCCCCACAACTGTCCCGTCTTGCTGAAGTAGTCGGGCGGCACGCCGGCCACCGATTCGGGACGTCCGTCGGGGCCGAACTGGAAGAGATCGCGGCGCGCCCAGACCTCGGCCGAATCCATGGCGGGGTAGATTGGGATGTCCCCGAGGATCGAGATCCCCCGCTCGCGCGCGGCGGTGCGCACCTCGCCCCACTGCTTCGCGAAGAGCCACTGCGCGAAAGCGTGGTACTCCCGCGCGCTCCCGAGGGCGCGCTCCGCCTCCGCCATCGCGGCCGGCTCGCGTTCCGCCACCGGAGGGTCCCAGTCGGCCCAGGCGTGCCCTTGGTGGCGCTCCTTGATCGCGGCGTAGAGCGTCCAGTCGGAGAGCCACGTGGTCCTTTCGGGCGCCGCGGCCCACGCCGCCGCCTCCTCGCGCGCCGAGCGAGCCGCCACATCGACGCCCGCTAGCACACGTTCCCACGCCCTCCGAAGCAACCGCTCCTTCCAAATGCGCGCCGTCTCGAAATCAACCCGCTCCTCCGGAAATCCGGGGACAATCTCGAGAGCGGCCGAAGGAAGGAGTCCCGCCTCCACCAATCGTTCGGGCGAGACGAGAAGCGGCCCCCCCGCGAAGACCGAAAGCGCGCTGTAGGGGGAGTTCCCGAGCCCCGTCGGGCCGAGCGGGAGGATCTGCCAGACCGAAAATCCCGCCGCCTTGGCCCAATCGAGGAATCGAACCGCCTCCGGACCGGCGTCGCCGATGCCGTGACGCCCCGGAAGCGAGGTCGGGTGGAGGAGAATCCCCGCGAGGCGGGGTGAACTCTTTTCGTCGTTCATCGCGGCGCAGTCTAGCCTTCAGGGGGCCGAATGTGGCACAGTTTCGCCCCTATGCAACCGATGCCCTCCGCGCTTGGCCGGCTTCCCGACCTGGCGCGGAACCTCTGGTGGTCCTGGAATCTCGAAGCCCGCGAGCTCTTCAAGAGCCTCGACCCGCACCTCTGGCGGGTTTCCCGCCACAATCCGGTCCGCGTACTCCAGGAGATCACGCCGGAGGCCCTCATTGAAGGGGCGCGCCACCAGGACACGATGCTCCGCTATCGGTCGCTCCTCGAAGCCTTTGACCGCGCGGTGGCGGGCAAGGAAACGTGGTGGCAAGAAACCTGCGCCGACCTCGAAGGAAAGACGGTCGCCTTCTTTTCAGCCGAGTACGGGATCCACAACTCGCTTCCCCTCTATGCCGGCGGCCTCGGCGTTCTGGCCGGCGACATCACGAAGGAATCGAGCGATCTCGGCATCCCGATGGTCGCCATCGGCTTCATGTACCCGCAGGGCTACTTCCGCCAGCGCGTGAACGCCGACGGGCGGCAAGAAGAACTCTATCAGCACATCGATCGCGCGCGCGTGGCGGTGGAGCAAGCGCTCGCTCCCGACGGAACGCCAATTCGCATTCAGCTCTCGCTCCCCGATCGCGCGCTCCATCTCACCGCCTGGCGGGTCCGCATCGGCCGCACTCAACTCTATCTCCTCGATACTGACCTCGACGAGAACGCGTCGTGGGACCGCGAACTGACCGGCCGCCTCTACGGCGGCGATCAGACGACGCGCCTCATACAGGAAATGGTCCTCGGCATCGGCGGCGTGCGTCTGTTGCGCGCCCTCGGCATCGCCCCCGACGCGTGGCACGGAAACGAGGGGCACACGGCGCTCATGATGGTCGAGCGCGTGCGGGAGAAGATGGAGCGCGGCCGCTCCTTCGACGACGCCGTCGCCTCCGTGCGCGCCACGACGGTGTTCACCACGCATACGCCCGTCTCCGCGGGGCACGACGCGTTCCCGTTCCCGCTCGTGGAGGCGCACCTCTCGCGCCTCGAGGGATACGCCGAAACCGTGATGGACGGAGAACGCGAAAAGCTACTCGCGCTCGCGGCGAACGACGAGCCGTGGGGGCAGGGCTTCAACATGACCGTGCTCGCCATGCGCCTCGCGGCGCAGGTGAACGGGGTGAGTCAGCGGCATGGCGAGGTGTCGCGGAAGATGTGGGCGAAACTCTGGCCCGGGATTCCCGAGGCGGAGATTCCGATCCGCTCCATCACAAACGGCGTTCACGTCCCGACCTGGATCGCGGGCGACATGGACCGACTCTTCCGAAAGCACTTGGGCGCCGACTGGCTCATGCGCCACGACGATCCCGAGTTCTGGAACGGTCTCGATCAAGTTCCCGACGCCGCCCTCTGGAAGACGAGGCTTCGCATGAAGCGAAAGCTCCTCGGATTCATTCAGCATCGCGCCCGGCACCGGTGGGCCGACGATCGCGTGGAATCGTCGCAGGCGATCGCGTTCGGCGCGCTCCTCGATCCCGAGGCGTTCACCATCGGCTTCGCGCGGCGCTTCGCCACGTACAAACGCGCCGATCTCATCTTCCGCGACCCGGCGCGGCTCCGGAAGATTCTCTACAGCCGCCGCCGCCCGGTGCAGCTCGTCTTCGCCGGCAAGGCCCACCCCGCCGACGAGGCGGGGAAGGCGATGCTCCAGGCGGTCTATCGCGCCGCGAGCGATCCCGAGTTCGCGGGACGAATCGCGATCCTCGAGGACTACGACATGCACGCGGCCCGCTGGCTCGTGCAGGGTGTGGACCTCTGGCTCAACAATCCGCGCGCCCCGTTCGAAGCGTGCGGCACGAGCGGGATGAAAGCGGGCCTCAACGGCGTCCCGAATCTCAGCATCCGAGACGGCTGGTGGGTCGAGGGCCACGGTCATGGAAACGGCTGGGACTTCGGCGACGAGGATAGCCTCAACGCCGACCCCGCGGCCCAGGACGCGCGCGACGCCGAGGCGCTCTATACCTTGTTGGAACAGACGATCGTGCCGCTCTATTACGCGCGCGATTCCTCCGGGGTGCCGAGCACGTGGCTTCGCGTCGTGCGCCGCGCGATCCAGACGGTCACGCCCCAGTTTTCGGCGCGCCGGATGATGAAACAGTACGTTTCGACTCTCTACCGCACGGCGCTTGAAGCGCCCGGCGACGGCGCCAAACCGTCCTCGCCGCGACCCCCGTCCGGAGCCCCCCGACCCGCCTCGATTTAGGGTAAAGTCGGGGCCTCATGCCCTTTTCAATCGAACCCTCCGACTTTCTCACCATCGGCCTCCTGGTCCTCCTGGAGGCCATTCTCAGCGCCGACAACGCGCTCGTGCTGGCGGTGCTCGTGCTGCCGCTTCCGCGCGAACAACAGAAGCGCGCGCTCCAGTACGGAATTCTCGGCGCCTTCGCGTTTCGAATCGTGGCGACGCTCTTCGCCGCCCATCTCATCGGGTGGGCGTGGATCAAGTTGATCGGCGGCGCCTACCTCCTCTATCTCCCGCTCAAGCACTTCCGGTCTCATCCCGACGATTCGCGCGGCGCGATGGCGGTCATCAAACCGCTCCTCGGCCTTTCGATCTTCTGGAGCACGGTCGTACGGGTGGAATTCACCGACCTCGTCTTCGCGATTGACTCGATTCTGGTGGCCGTCGCCATGTCGCCCAAGGTGTGGGTCGTCATCACCGGCGGCATTCTCGGCATCATCACGATGCGGATTTTGATCGGCACGATCCTCGGCCTCGTCCGCCGCTATCCGAAGATCGTGGACGGCGCCTACGTCATCGTGGCCTGGGTCGGGATCAAGCTTCTCATCGAGTACGCGCACGCGATGCACTGGATCCATTGGGAATTGCCGCGATGGCTTTCGATCACGATCATGCTTCTCCTCTTCACCGGGAGCGCGGTCTACGCGAAGGCGAAGCAGGCGCCGGAGGGTGGCGATGACCACGGCCCCGGGTCGGGCATGCCCGATCCGGCAGAAATTCTGAAATGATTGGGGCATCCGTAGCGAGCCAGCGTTCGTTCATCGGCCGGGTCGCGGCGTTGGCCCTCGGCTTCCTTCTCTCGGCACTCTCCGCGGCGCCTGCTGGGGCGGGACTCGAGCCGTACGGCGATTCGATCGACCCCATGGCCACGAGCCCGTCATCCGACGATGGGTCCTTCGGCGCCTGGCACAATCCCGCGGGCTGGGCGGTGCCTGAGCGGGGCGGCATCGACTTCGCGTACTTCGATCGCGACAATTACGTGGACGACCTCGACGATTGGCAACTCGGCGTCGGGAGGGGCATCGGATTCTCCATGCGTCACCGTGGCACGGTTCCGCGGCTCTTCGCGCTGGGACGGAATCCGAATCCCTATTACGAGCCCTACAACGCGCCGCGACCGGAGCTCCCTTCCCTGACCGAATACCAGATCGCGATCGCATCCGGTTCGGGAGGCCGATTCGGCGGAATCGCCTGGCACTTGAA
>JANMQV010000224.1:0-1502 GCA_031370645.1 Candidatus Eiseniibacteriota bacterium
GAAACGGCCCCGTGCCGATGCCGGTGACGACCGCGCGGGGGAGAAGCGTGTCGCCGACCGCGATGACGGTGCCGGGGAGGGGCGACTCTAAGAAGACCGATCCGATGGCAATGTTCGCCCCGATGGCCGGCGTGACTTGCGCGCGCGTCAGGATCAGCGTGTTGTCGGTGGAGAAAGCGTCCGTGCGGATGCGCGACGAAGCCGAGAAGGTGTAGGGGAGCCCCGTCTCGTCGTAGCCCTCGAAGACGAGTTCGAGCCCGAGCATTCCGCCGCTCGCCGCCGCGTCGTGGCGGGAGAGCGTGATCGGCACCGTGAGCGCGCCCGTTCCGTGTCGGGCAATGGTGGCGTAGAACGGGACGTCGGTGAAGCCGGTCGGAATCACCGCGAACGGGCCATTCAGGTCGAATTCATCGCCTGGGTAGAAACGATAGCGCGCGTTCGTGAAGGTCGCGGAGGTCCCCGCCAGTTCCTGGACGCCGATCGTTATCGGAGTCGGAATTTCGGGTACGAGCGAGATCGACTCGAAGAGCCCCTGTTTCCCGACGCGCTGCACGTTGGTCCGGGGAGCGACGGTGAAGAGGATCGGGCGATATTGATCAGGGAGGTTTATGGAACTGTTCTGAGGATCAGGTGCCTCAATGACATTGACGAGCATTCCGTGCCGATGACCAAACTGCATCGGTGCGGCTGGCTTCAGGAAGACCGTGTCACCGATCGCAGACCAGCGAGGGGGCAGGAGATTTAGAAGTACGCCACCTGAATCCAAGTCCGCAACCGAGAATGCCCCACTCTTTGCGGTCGGCTGATCGAAGACAAAGTAGATCTCGGCCTCCGGCGCGACGCGATCCGCGTTGTGGGGCGGATAGCTTGCAACCAACTGGATCGGGGAAGCGCTGGCAGTTCCCGGGGGACACAAGATTCCGAAGCCCGCCAACGCTATCCCTACGAGCGCGAAAACGGCCCACGCCCGTCCTCGAAGTGACATCGAGCAGGCTCGGATGAGGGATTGCGACATGGCGGTGAGGGCCTCTATCATGGAAGGCGTATGGTAACAAGAAAGCGCGCTCCCGCAACGACTTCCCGCAGGCGGCCGGTGGCCATCCTGGGGGCGACCGGCACGGTCGGGCAGCGCTTTGTCCAGCTCCTGGAGCACCATCCCTGGTTCGAGGTGGCCGAGGTGATGGCCTCCGACCAGAGCGCCGGAAAGTCGTACGCCGAAGCAACCGGCTCCCGGTGGAAACTGCCGAGCGACATTCCCGCCTCGGTCGCCACATTGAAGGTGAAGCGCCCGGGCGATCCGCTTCGCTCCCGGCTTCTCTTCTCGTCGCTCGACGCGTCGGTGGCGGGCGAAGTGGAGTCGCACTACGCGAAGGCGGGTCACCTCGTCTCCTCCAACGCGCGGAATCACCGGATGGGCGCGCTCGTGCCGCTCGTGATTCCTGAAGTGAACCGCGACCACCTGGAATTGCTGGAGCGCCAGCCGTACAAGACGGGCGGGATCA
>JANMQV010000078.1:0-3145 GCA_031370645.1 Candidatus Eiseniibacteriota bacterium
TGACGACTGGTGGAAGCTTCACGACGACGTTGGATATGACGGTGAAGTCGAACGGCGCGTTCCTCGCCGCGAGCATTTCGCCGAATCCGCTGAATCCGTCGGCCAAGCTGACCTTCTCGATCTCGAAGCCGGGAGCGGTGAAGGTTCAGATGTTCGACGTCAATGGCCGCCTCATCCGGACGCTTCTGGATGAGCAGAATTCGCCGGCCGGATACCGCGACGTCACGATCGACGGCCGCAACGCGAGTGGCAACCGCCTCGCGTCGGGCGTCTACTTCGTGCAGGTCACGGCGGATGGCCAGAAGGTCACGAAGCCGATCACGATCCTCAAGTAAGCGGCGGAGGCGGATCTCCGGGGGCTTCGGCCCCCGGAGGCCGCGCCGCGGCGACGCGAGAGGGTTGGGTTCCTTCGGGATGCTTCGAAGCGAATCGACCATGTAATTCGCAGCACGCGTAACGGACGGGCCGGCGACCTTCGGGTTTCCGGCCCGTTTCGTTTTGGCATCGAGTAGAATGCGCGCGTGAGCCTCTACCGCCGGGGAGGAAAGCGCCTCCTCGACGTCGTGCTCGCGAGCGCGGGGATGCTGGTCGCGATTCCGGTCCTCGCGGTCGCGGCCGTCGCCATCAAGCTCGATTCGCCGGGCCCCGTCTTCCATCGCGCCGTTCGCGTGGGGAAGGACGGACGGCGTATCACCTTCCTCAAACTTCGCAGCATGCGTGCCGACGCCGAGGAACTGCGCGGTCTCCTCCTTCACCGGAACATCACGAAGGGCCCCACGTTCAAACTCCACGACGATCCACGCGTCACGCGCGTCGGAAGGCTTCTCCGAAAGACGAGCCTCGACGAATTGCCTCAGCTGATCCACGTCGTGACGGGGGAGATGAGCCTTGTCGGTCCGCGCCCGCCGTTTCCGGAAGAGGTGGAGCATTACGAACCGTGGATGCGGCGCCGGCTCGAGACGCGGCCCGGCCTCACCTGCCTCTGGCAGATTCGCGGACGGAGCGATCTGCCGTTCGACGAGTGGATGCGCCTCGACGTGGAGTACGTGGAGCGCTGCTCACTCGCTCTCGATCTGAATATCCTCCTCCTCACCGTGCCGGCCGTGTTGTCGGGACGGGGCGCTTACTGATGGAACCGTTGCCGCCCCCGTCGGGGTGTGGTACCGATCGGCCATGCGAATCGTCCCGGTAGTCCTCGCGGGGGGACGCGGAGAGCGTTTCTGGCCCCTCTCGCGCCGCCACCGGCCGAAGCAGTTGCTGCCGCTTCTCTCGGACCGATCCATGCTGGCCGATACGCTCTCTCGCCTCGACGGCCTCGCCGTGCCGGAGGACGCGTGGGTGATCACGGCACGCGACCTTCACGGCGCGGTGCGCGAGGCGGTCCCGCACGTGCCCCATTCGCACGTGGTGGGGGAGCCGGTCGGCAAAAACACGGCACCTGCGATCGCGGTCGCCTGCTGGTGGCTCCGGCGCGCGGGTGCCGATGTCGCGATCGTCGTCCTCCCGTCCGATCATCGGATCGAACCGGCGGCGCAGTTCCGCGCCGAGGTGGAGCGCGCCGCGCGGCTCGCGCTCGAGCGAAAGGTCATCGTCACCTTCGGTATCCCGCCCACCCGCCCCGAGACGGGCTACGGCTACGTGGAGGTCGGAGCGCCCCTCGAGGGAGCCGCCGCGTTTCATGCCGTCTCCGCGTTCCGCGAGAAGCCCGACGCGGAAACTGCCGCGCGCTACGTCGCCGACGGAAAGCATCTCTGGAACTCGGGGATGTTCGTCTTCGCACCCGAGGTGATGCTCGAGGAGCTGGCGTTCCACGCTCCGGAGATCACCGCACTCTTACGTCATCTCCCGGAACACCCCGGCGAAGGTTCGGAGGCGGCCCTCGAGAAGTTCTATGCCGCCGCACCCTCGATCTCGATCGACTACGCCGTCATGGAGCGCTCGCGGCGGGCCGTCGTGGCGCGCGCGGGGTTCGCGTGGGACGACCTCGGCTCCTGGGCCGCGCTCGCCACGCCCGACGCGACGGACGCCTCCGGAAACGTGGCGCGGGGACCGGTGATCTTTCACGAGAGCCGGAACGTCGTCGCGTTCGCCGACGGCGGGCTCGTGGCGACGATCGGGGTCGAGAACCTGATCGTCGTTCGGACGGGCGACGTGACCCTCGTCTGCGCCCGCGATCGTGCGCAGGACGTCCGCGCGATCGTGGAGCGGCTGAAGCGGGGAGAGGCAGGGAAGGATGAGTTTCTCTAGCCGCACGACCGGGTCGCACCCGGAGAGGTCGGCCCTGGCGTTCCTCGTCCTCCTGCAGGTCGGAGCGCTCCTGCTCTCCGGCTGCGCGCATGCGAGGGCGGGGCGAGCCGAACCGCCACGCGCCCCGGCACGAGGGTCGGCGCCCGCCGGCAGCCTCGACCCGAGCGAGGAGATCACTCCCCGGGAACTCGCGAGCATCCCGGATCCCATACCCGCCTCGGTAATCTTCCGGCGCTTCATCGACGAGACCCCGGTCTACCCCAGTAAGCCGGCGCCCAAGGCCGTTCCGGAGCCTTCTGACGCCGGATCTACCGCGGGGCAGCCGTCGAGCGTGGCACCGGAAGTCTCGGGTCCTAGGAGCGATCCCACGTTCCACCAGCCGACCGAGCCTACCCTGGCGACTCCGATGCCCATCGGCCCCTGGGTTTGGCGGGTCCAAATCCTCGCGACCCCGGACCTGGCTGTGGCCGAACGAGTCTCTCGGGAAGCGTCGGAACGCCTCGGTACGTCGTCCCGAATCGACTCGGAGCCGCCGCTCTTCAAAATCCGTCTCGGCGCCTTCGGGAGCGAGGCCGACGCGCAGGTCTTGAAAGAGCGGGCCGTGGAGATGGGCTATCCGGGCGCCTTTCGGGTCAAGATTCGGGTTGCCGCAACCGATGAATGATCAATCGATTCAACGCCGTGCTTCATGCGGTGCGTGGGAGCCCTGATGGCCCAGCGATTTCGCGTCGCCTTCGAGAGCGCCGAGTGTTTCCCTTACGCCAAGGTCGGCGGCCTGGGAGACGTGGTTGGCGCGCTCAGCCGCTCGATCGCCGACCTCGGCTGCTCGGTGGCGGTCTTCCTGCCGCGCTACGGATCGCTCACGCTCCCCGAGGAATCGTCGCTCGAATTGGTGGCG
>JANMQV010000005.1:0-2551 GCA_031370645.1 Candidatus Eiseniibacteriota bacterium
CACGGGGACGAAGGGTTTCTTCCGCCGATCGCTCATGTTGTGGAGCGCCCTTGCGAGAAGTTCCTTCCCCGTTCCGCTCGGGCCCATGATCAAGACTGGAATTCGGGATGGGGCGATACTCTGGATCGTTGCAACCGCCTCACTTAGTTCAGGGCTCACCGTCACAATTCCAAATCGAAGCGCACCACGATCAAGCGATTCGAGGCCATCAATTGCTGAGAGCCCCTGATCCGCCTCGGCGTGCTTCTCGGGCTGGCCCTCGAAGCCGAGTAGGGTATCGATTTCCTTCAGCCACCGCTTGAGACCAAGGCCCTCGAATACTGCGCGGGCATCCCAGAGGTGCTTCCGTCCCTGCGCCCGATCTTCCTCGGGCCCGCTCTGCACTTTCGTCGCGCCGAGCCAATGCAGGACACGTCCAAGTTCATACGGAATTTCGTACCGGCGCCCGAGTTCCGCCCCTTCCAACGCAATACGATATGCCTTGGTCGGATTTCCGGCAGCACGATGTGCCATCGCCAAAACTCTCTGGGTGGCGCACTCTTCGTATCGGTCTCCAGTATCTAAGGCAACGCGGAGACCACGCTCACAGGCAAGAATGGCACCATTTGCATCCCCGACGTGAACAAGGCACTCGCCAAGGCGGTGTCCGAGCTCCGGGATGAGGTCGCCTCCTGGGGCAGTGGCGTCCGCGATTGCCTGGGCCGCTTGATAGTGTTCGAGCGCTTTCTTGTAATCCTTGAGGGCGAGGTAGCAGTCGCCGATGTATTCAAGGCAGATTGCCTCTTCCCGGCCGTGGCCGAGCGAGCGAATCTCGGCAAGTGTTTCTCCGAGAAGATCGAGTGCTGACGACGACCGGCCGGTAATCCGCTGGAGGTTCGCATCGACGAGTCGCACCCTGACCATGTGAAGCGCATTGCCGGATGCGTCAATCAGTTGCCGTGCTTCCGCTATCAGTTGTGACGCGCCATCAAAGTCGGAAAGTTTGATCAAGGTCAGCGCGAGGTTCTTGCGAAGCGTACCTGCCTCACCTGTTGCCTTTGCGTCATCTGCGTCCTCGATAGCCTTTCGCAGCTCGCGAGCAGACTCTTTGAGAAGGCCGAGATTCTTGAGCAACAGCGCGAGGCGTCGCCGCTGACGCAACGAAGCGGATATATCCCTGAGGTCCCAGGTGGCGATATGCAGCGCAGCTCTCGAGTGCTCCTCTGCGGGCCGGTACTGCCCCATCCGCATTAGGGCTACGCCTACCCACGAATGCAGATCACATCGAACTTGTGCTGATGCAGTAGCCCCAACGCCGTTGAGCAATGCCAGGCCGACAGCTGCAAGAGTCGGCCACATTTCCGCCTTTGCAGCGCTCTCACAGAAGAGTTGGACGGTCTCTGAGGGATATATCTCAGATTCGACCACACTCTGAAGCAGGGGTAGATCGCAGCGAGCGACAACCTCGGCCACCAATCCCGACGTTGCGAGGCGTCTTAGCTGAGAAACCGCTTCCCGCACTGCCTCCGACATCCCTATAGCCCTCCGAACCGAAGGCGCCAGAACGTGGCCAATGCCATAAATCGATCGCTGATCAAATGTGAGGCGCTGGTTGACTGGCTCGGAGTGATCAATGAACGCGTCGCAGGGGCCAATTCGAATCGTGCCGCCTTTGCGGGCCCCGAGTAGGGAGATTCGGGGGTGTCCGGGTCCCCCGCAAGCGGCTGGGTATTCTCGGGCCTCGTCCTTGCGTTCGCCGCACCAGGCGCGAGTGACGCTACGAACAGCGCGGCGCAAACCCCCAGAGCGATCAGCAACCATGTGTGACGAACACGACTTCTCGGCGTGGTCTTCATTTCGTTTCGGCCTCATTCCTTGAACCGGCAGCGCGAACCGGGAGGGGACGGTTCGGGGGGGACACGAAGAGACCGGCCTCTCGTTGAAGTCTGTACGGAGATGGGCACACTACGAGCGGGCCGGCGGACATCATCCGACGGCGGAGAGTGCGAGGAGTTGTATAGCCCAAGTCGTGGAGTCGGACCATGGCTTCCTCTGCTGGACTCTCAAATGGGGACGGACCGACGAATCCTACCATCGCGTATGCTAGGTGTCAACCCGATTCATGCCATAGGTTTAGAGCAATTCGAAATTGACGCCGTCAGTAATTCGACGCCTTCATTCAGCTCGGCGCGCAGGACCGGAGCTGATTCCTCGTTAGTTCACAAGGACTTGCGGACGCACGTCCGCGCCGCCTGATCGGCACGCGCAATGCCCATTCCCGACCCGTTCGCCACCAACTGCCCAATCACGGGGGGTGGCCTTATCGTGGGAGGGTTCGGTGCGCATGCTCCAAGAATTCAGACGGATAACCGCGGCGGGATTCGTGGTCGCCGCCGCGTCCGCTATCCCAAGCGCCACATCGGCGGGAGATCTCTCGGCACACCATTCGTGGGTTGCGATCGGAGTTGGTCTCTCTCCATCGCCATATGATCTCGATGCGAACGGTTCGCCGATTGGCGACGTCGCCTTCGGCAAAGGGTTCCGTGAGCGAGTCTCGATCGTTGGCTCAATC
>JANMQV010000038.1:0-29921 GCA_031370645.1 Candidatus Eiseniibacteriota bacterium
TTGAACGTGTGGAAGAACTCCTCCTGCGTCGATTCCTTTCCCGCGAGGAACTGGATGTCGTCGATGAGGAGGATGTCGGCGGTGCGGTAGCGGTTCTTGAACTCGAGCGTCGTGGCGTGCTGGATCGCGTAGATCATCTCGTTCATGAACTTCTCGGCCGAGACGAAGAAGATCCGCTCGCCGGTTCGCTGCTGGCGGATGTAGTGCCCGATGGCGTGCATGAGATGCGTCTTGCCGAGCCCGACGCCGCCGTAGAGGAAGAGCGGGTTGTAGCGCGTGCCGGGGCTCTGCGCCACCGCCTGGCAGACGGCGTGCGCGAATTGATTCCCGCTTCCGACGATGAAGGTGTCGAACGTGTTCTGCGGACTCAGGTGCGCTTCCTCGCGCGAGATCGGACCGGGCCGGGGACGCACGTCTTCTTCGGGCGCCTCCGGCTCGGGGCGAATCTGAAACGACACTCCCACCGGCTGCCCTGTGGCGGCCGAGAGCGACGCTTCAATGAGCGAGCGGTAGTGCTGGTCCAACCAGTCGACGTAGAACGGACTCGGTACTTCCAGAAGGAGCGTCCGGCCGTCAAACTCAAGCGCCGTCAACGACCGGAACCAGGTATCGAAGGTCTGACCCGACAAATTGGCCTGGATTCGCGGCACGGCCCGCTCCCAGACGTCAGTGGCGACCATTGTGTCGATCATCGATCTATCCCCATGTCTGCACTCCCTCTCCACCTGTTATCCACATACATATCCACAATGCGAAAGGGGCGCAACGTGCACGAAGGTGCCACGTTACGCCCCGAATTTTTCGGACGGCGGATAAACCCGCTCACGATATTTTAGACCTCGGTGAAACACGGAGCGCGATGCGCGCCTGGGGGGTGATTGAGGCAGGCCCTCGGCGCGTCTGCACCGTCGCGGCGGGGGTCTGCAAGGGCCGGAATGTACGCCCGGGGTTTGGGGGTCGCAACGAAAATGTTAACGACAACCGGAGATGACGCAAACAAAGGTGACGCCGAGGGTCCCGAGAAGGGCGTTGACCTCCCGGAGGGAGGTCCGATAAACTCCGTCGCTCATGCTCTAACAAGTCGAATCACACCTTTTCACGAGGTCGGTACCAGTGAAGCGCACGTTTCAACCGCACAATAAGCGCAAGAAGAGGGTCCACGGGTTTCGGGCGCGCATGAGTACCCGTGGTGGCCGCGCCGTTCTTGCTCGCCGCCGCGCTCGCGGGCGCAAGCGTCTTATCCCCTAACGCGGCCCCGCCGGGCGATAGCACGATGGCAGGCGCGGTCTCCCCGCGCGATCGCCGCCTTCGCGAAGGGTGGCAGTTCCGCGAAGTCTACCAGTCCGGCAAGTCGATCCACGGCAATCTGATGACGCTGGTCACGCTGGTCAAGCCCGAGGACCGCTGCCGCTTTGCGTTCGTTGCCAGCCGGAAGGTGGGCGGTGCCGTTCAGCGGAACCGGTCGAAGCGACTTCTTCGCGAAGCGTTCCGCGCCGTCCCGGCCGAGCGCCACGACGAGGCCCGTTGGCGGATCTGGATTGCCCGCGCGACCTGCGCCAGTTCGGGACTCGCCGCCGTTTCGATTGAGATGAACCGCCTGATTGGACAGGAGCGCCGATGAATACCTCCGTCGCTTCGACCTCTAACGCCCCCGCACCGACGGCATCCCTGGTCGGTCGCGCCGTTCGTTCCGGCTTCGGGCTCCGTTACCTCTTCCTGCTCCTGGTTCGCGGCTATCGAGCCGCCATATCCCCCGTCCTCCCTCGATCGTGTCGATTCGAGCCATCGTGCGCCGCGTACGCCCAAGAGGCGCTTGGCCGCCACAACGTCCTGCGCGCCCTTTGGCTCATCGTGCGCCGAATTTCCCGCTGTCACCCCTTTCATCCCGGAGGCTACGACCCGGTTCCCTGACGGAACCGCGGCCGCTGATCCATGGACAAGAAAACCCTTATTGCCGTCTTCCTGATCCTCGGCGTCTTGCTGCTCGACTCCATTTGGTGGTCGTCACGCACGCGCCAGAAGCAGCAGTCGGCTCAAACGACCGGACAGCAGGTGACGCCGGGCGCCCCGGGGACCTCGGTGCCCGGTGGCGGCACGCCCGCGGGCGGCCCAGGCTCCGGCACCGCCGTAACAGGTGGCGCGCCGTCGAACGGCTCGACCCCGACGAGCGTCTCGGGCGCTCCTTCCATCGCCGGTGAATCGCTAGTCTCCACGCGGGTCGCCGCGGCGCCGATCGAGGAGCGACAGCTCTCGAGCAAGTCGTTCCAGGCCACCTTCTCCACCCAGGGCGGAGCGATCACCTCGTGGGTGGTCCCGAACTACAAGAACCCGATGACGAAGGGGCCGGTCGACCTGGTCCGCCCCGGCGCGAGCGCCCTGAACGTCGTCGTCTCCGCGGGAAATTCGACCTTCGACTTCAGCAAGGTCCCATTCCGACTCGCCGAATTCAACGAGACTCAGGGGCTCATCAGTTTCAGCGCGCAGGACTCGAGCGGGGTCAGAGTCACGAAGAGCTACCGGATCGATACGAACGGCGCCCTCCTCGACGTCGAGGTGCGGCTCTCCGCGCCCGCCGGCATGGGCCCGATTCGATACCGGATCGGCTGGGGAAGCACACTCCCCCACACCGAGCTCTACTCCAAGCCGATGGAACTCCGCGGGACGGCGCTCTTGGGCGAGAAGCTCCTCTCGCTCGACACGAAGGGACTCGGCAAGGAAGCCTGGAAGCTCGAGAAGGGGAACGTTCGCTGGGCCGGCGATCGGAGTAAGTATTTCGTCGCCGTCCTCGTGCCCGACTCGCTCACGGTTGAAGAAGTCGCGTTCCTCCCGGCTGCCGACGGCGCGGCCAGCGCCTGGCTCACCGGTGCGGCAACGCCTGGCTCGCTCGTGGTGCGCCACGCGCGCCTCTACGCGGGCCCGCTCCATTACGACACGTTGGTGGGATTGGGGTCTGGCCTCGAGCAGTTGGTGAACCTGGGATGGAAGTTCCTCCTCCCGGTCAGCACCTTCTTGCTGAAGAGCCTCCTCCTGCTTCACAAGTGGATCCCGAATTACGGCGTCGGAATCATTCTCTTGAGCCTTCTTACGAAGGTCGTCTTCTACCCCCTCACGCAGTCGAGCCTTCGGACGATGAAGATCATGCACCGGCTCCAGCCGCGCATGAACGAGCTGCGGGAGAAGTACAAGGACGACCCGGTGAAGATGAACAGCGCGGTGATGGGGCTCTACAAGGAGCACAAGGTGAACCCGCTCGGCGGGTGCCTCCCGATGCTTCTTCAAGTGCCGGTCTTCCTGGCGCTCTATAACGTGCTGCTCTACTCGGTGGAACTGCGGAACGCCGGATTCATGGCGCACGTCCACGACCTTTCGGCACCCGACCTCCTCATGCAGTTGGGCCCGCTCCCGATCCACCTCCTCCCGATCCTCATGACGTTCAGCACGTTCTGGATGCAGTCGCTCACGCCGACCGATCCGAACCAGAAGCCGCTCATGATGCTCATGCCCGTGATGATGCTCTTCTTTATGTATAATCTTCCCGCGGGCGTGATCCTCTATTGGACGGTCAACAACGTCCTTTCCGCCCTGCAGCAGCAGTGGGTCAACATCGCCGACGATCGCGAAACGGCGGCCCGAGCCGCCACGTAGCGGCCTCAGCCCGAACGACCGGATGGATCAGCCATGAACGACGAAGTCATCAATATCGAAGCCAATACTTTTGAAGATGCGATCGCCGCCGCATGCGCCCAAACGGGGCTCACGCCGCGCGAACTCGCCATCGACATGGTCGACGCCGGCTCGTCGGCCAATTCGACCATCGGGTTCCGGCCCGTCAAGGTGAAGGTCCGCCGCCGCGCGCCGCAGGGCGCCCCGGACGGCGCAGGCCGCGCGCCGGCTCGGGCGTCTCGCCCCTCGTACGATTCGCCCCGCTCGCACCAAGGGGTGTCGCATCGGTCGGAGCCGCGCGACTTCGGTCCGCCTCCCCCGCCGCTCGATCCTAGCCTCATCACGGCGGAGCACGTCGCGATGGTGCAGGAGTTGGCTCAGGGGCTGGTGAACGCGATGGAATTCCCCGGCGCCGCAGCCGACGCGTCGAAGACGCAGCACGGAATTCGCGTCGGCCTGAGCGCCGGCGAATTCGACGAACTCCTGATCGGCTCGGACGGCGAGACGCTCTCCTCGTTCCAGCACATCCTGACCCGCATGCTTCGGGCGAAGATGCCGAACTCGGCGCCCCCTCGCCTCGAGGTGGACGTGGCCGGGTTCCGCGATCGCCAGATCGAAGGACTTCGCCAGATGGCCCGCGGCCTGATGGACGAAGTGACGGGCGGCATCCCCGAGGTAACGACCGATCCGCTTCCCGCTTCCGAGCGGCGCATCGTCCACCTCGAAGTGGCGGAGCGCCCCGGGATGGAGACGGTCACCGTCGGCGACGGCTTCTACAAGCGCGTCGTCATCCGCCGCGCGGCGTCGAAGGAGTAGCGTCCGTGGATGCCGCGTCGGGCGCGGCCGGGCCGAAACGTCCCCGCCACTGTCATGAGCACAACCGACACGATCGTTGCGATCGCCACGGCGTCGGGCGACGCCGCCATCGCGATCACGAGGCTCAGCGGTCCTGACGCTGTAGCCATCGCGGCGCGTTGCTTCCGCGGCGCGCGAAATCCCGCCGAGTGCGGCTCCCACCGGATTCTGTTTGGGCGATTCGTGGCGGCCGACGGCGTCCCACTCGACACCGTTCTCCTCTCCATCTTCCGCGCTCCTCATTCCTATACCAGCGAAGACATCGTTGAGATTTCCTCCCACGGTGGGCCGGCTATTCCCCGCGCCATTCTTGAAGCATTGATCGGCGCCGGCGCGCGCGCCGCTCGGCCGGGTGAGTTCACGGAGCGCGCCTATCGGAATGGAAAGCTCGACCTGGCGCAGGCGGAGTCGGTCGCCTCGATCGTCCGCGCCCGCTCCGAGCGTTCGCTTCGTGCGGCGCACGCGACGTTGGGTGGGGATCTCTCGCGGCGGATCGAGGCGCTCGATGCGGAGTTGGTCGTGCTTTCGGCTGAAGTAGAGTCGCGGTTGGATTTTCCGGGCGATGTTCGGGAGGCGGCCGAAGTCGCCGTGCTCGCTGGTCGTTGCGAGGGTGCGGTAGTGGCGCTTCGCGAGTGGGTGGACCGACTTCCTTCGGCTCGTCGGCGCGAGGAAGGGGTGCGGGTCGCGCTGGTCGGCGCCCCGAATGTCGGGAAGTCGAGTCTCCTGAATGCCCTTCTGGGGTACGACCGCGCCATCGTGAACGAATCGCCCGGCACCACGCGGGACACGGTGGAGGCTTCGATTTGGCTCGACGGTACCGAAGTTCGTCTCACCGATACGGCGGGGCTTCGGGTCTCGGCCGATCCGGTGGAGCGACTCGGCGTGGAGCGTTCCGAGTTGGCCGCGGCCGCGGCGGACCTGACGATTGTCGTGCGCGACTGCGCGCGCCCGGAGGCTGGCGCGCTCGAGTGCGATCGGATCGTGACGGCGTCGCGTGGGACCGTCGTGGTGGCGTGGAACAAGAGTGACTTGCGCGCCGGCTCAGTTCGCGAGTCCGGTGGAGCGGGAGTCGGCGTCGTGGTTGGTGTCGCCGCGGAAGTTGAAACGGTCGCGGTGCGACCCGGTGGCGTCGATTCGCTGATCGCCGTGATTCGCGCGGCGCTTCCCTCGCTTCTCGGCGACCACTCAGGCGCGGAACTCCCCGCGACGAGCGTGCGGCAGGAGGCGCTCCTTCGCGAGGCGGCCGAGGCGCTCGAGCGTGCGGCGCTCCAATTGCGCCACGACGCCGACGACGTCGCCTACGATCTCGCCGCGGTCGATCTCACCGAGGCCCGCCGCGCCCTCGGCGAGATGGTCGGCCGCGGCGTGGACGACGCGGTGGTCGCCGCCATCTTCTCCCGCTTCTGCATCGGAAAGTGATCGCGTGATCGCGCCGACTCCCTTGAATCCACCGCCGAATCGCCGCGTCCCACTGTTGGTCATCGGCGCCGGCCATGCCGGCTGCGAAGCCGCGCTCATCGCGGCTCGCCTTGGCGTGGATGCGGCGATCGTGACGATGAATTTCGACATGATCGGCCACATGCCCTGCAATCCCGCGATCGGCGGATTGGCGAAGGGGCACCTGGTGCGCGAAATCGACGCGATGGGCGGAATGATGGGGCGGATGGCCGATCGCGCCGGGATCCAATTCAAGATGTTGAATCGGGGGCGCGGTCCGGCCGTTTGGTCGCCGCGCGCGCAGGAAGACAAGGCGCTCTATCGGGCACTGGTCCGCGAACAATTGGAAGCGACGCCGGGGATCACGCTCTGCCAGGGTCAGGTGACGGCATTCGAGGTTTCGGGCGGGCGGATCCGCGGTGTTCGATTGGCGGATGGCTCGCTCCTCGAGGCGGAGGCGGTGATCGTCACGCCCGGAACGTTCCTCGACGGCGTTCTCCATGTCGGCGATCGCACCGTCGCGGGAGGGCGGGTCGGCGAGGCGCCGGCGCGAGGGCTCTCCGATTCCCTTCGCGATCTTGGATTCCGCCTCGTCCGGCTCAAGACCGGAACGCCGCCGCGGCTGCATCGCGACACGATCGACTTCGCGCGGCTCGCCGAACAGCACGGTGAAGAGCCGCCCGTCCCCTTTTCGCATTTCACGGAGTCGCTCGAGGTGGAGCAGATCGTCTGCCATCTCACCGCGACGACGGAAGCGACGCACCGCGTCATTCGCGAGAATCTCCATCGCTCGCCGCTCTATACGGGGAAGATTCGAGGCATCGGGCCGCGTTACTGCCCTTCCGTCGAAGACAAGGTGGTGCGATTCGCGGAGAAGGCGTCGCATCAGATCTTCTTGGAGCCGGAGGGGCGCGACGCGGCCGAGTATTACGTGAACGGTCTTTCGACGAGTCTGCCGGAAGAGGTGCAGCTCGAGATTCTCGCGACCATTCCCGGGCTCGAGTCGGGGCGGTTGCTCCGGCCGGGCTACGCGGTGGAGTACGACTTCGTCCCTCCGACGCAACTTCGGCACACGTTGGAATCGCGCGAGATCGAAGGGCTCTATCTCGCGGGACAGATCAACGGCACGTCGGGCTATGAGGAAGCGGCGGCGCAAGGACTCTGGGCCGGAATCAACGCGGCCTTGAAGTTGCAGCGTCGAGAGCCTTGGCTTCCGGGTCGCCATACTTCATATCTCGCTGTGTTGATTGACGATCTAGTCGTTAAGGGAACGGAAGAGCCGTACCGCATGTTCACTTCGAGCGCGGAACATCGCCTCCTCCTGCGGCAAGACAACGCCGACGAGCGGTTGCTGCCGGAGGCGACGCGCCTCGGGACGCTGACCCCGGAGGAGCTGCGACGGCTCGGCCGGCGCACCGACGATCGTGTCACCGCTCGGGCGCGACTCAAGTCGGTTCGCCTTCCGGTGCCTGAGCGCACGGCGCCCTTGTCGATCGCGCAGGCGCTCCGCGACGGTTCGCTCGACACGCCGCGCGCCCTCGCGCTCCCTTCGCTTGCCGATCTGGAGCGCGGAGCGGTAGAGTCCGCCCTGATCGAGGCGCGCTACGAGGGGTACATCGAGCGCGAACATCGCTCGGTCCAGCGCTCGGCGCGACACGAATCGCTCGCGCTTCCGGAGCGCCTCTTCGACGAGCCGCTCGCGGAATTGGCGAGCGAGGCACGTGAAAAGGTGAAGCTACTCCGCCCTCGAACCGTCGCACAGGCTTCGCGGATCGCCGGGGTTTCCCCCGCGGACGTATCGGTTCTGGCCATCTACGCTGATCGGGAACGACGAAGGAGTGTGGATGGCGGGGCCGAACGAAAAGGAGCGGAAGCCGGTGGGGACGATTCCCGCCGACTTGGCGGCGGATCGCCGACTCTTCCTAGAGCACCTCGCTCGCGCGAGTGAAAGCAGTGCTTCATCCGGGGGTGAACTCGCCTCCGGAGGTACGACCGCAGAGGCCACGTTTCACGTGGCACCTTTCTCCGCCACAGCACTAGACCTCCTCGACCGCTACGCTCTCCTCGTATACGAGAAGATCCCGACGCTCTCGCTGATCGCTAAAGGCGATCGCTCCACTCTCTACACCAGGCACATCCTCGACTCGCTCAACCCGCTGTCTCTCTTCGCGAAACCACCGGAGTGCGTCCTCGACATTGGAAGTGGCGGGGGCTTCCCGGGATTGCCGCTCGGCATTCTCTGGCCCGAAACGAAGGTCGTGCTGCTCGAGTCTCGCGAGCGAAAGGCGGCTTTCCTGGAGCGGGCGGTGCGGCAGTTGCGCGTTCGAAACGTGAAGGTCGCGTGTGAACGACTCGAGGAACATTCACGCAAGAAGGAGCCGGTGTACGACGTGGTCTTCGTTCGGGCCGTGGCGGAGCTGGCGAGATTGATCGAGATGATCGCACCGAGTTGCCTCCCTGGCGCGGGGTGGGTCTACTTCGCCGGCGGCGGGATCGACCGGGAGCAGTTAGCCCGAGAGCTGGCCGTCACGGGAAGGACGGGAGCCGAGGCGGCAGGCGCGTTCGGGGGGCGGCTGCTCCACGGGCTGGTCTGAGTCGCGCCCCAGCACGAGTGCGCCGCTCCACGTGAAACTTGGCCCGGCCCGCCGGCCCACCCCTCAGCCGAATCGCCTCTCCTCCTGTTTCCCGAAAATACCTTCGCCAATGTTCCACGTGAAACGTAGCCGTATCTTGCTGCAAAATTGTTCGTTACCCATGCACCTACACAAAAGGCCCTCCAATCCCCCAAGATCACGTCTCCGCCACGGAAACCACGTTTCACGCACATTTCGCGAGCACATGCACCTAACGTCAATATTCACAGAGAAATAAAATCACGTTTCACGTGGAACATAGAATCCGTTGGCGTTTGACACCCTCCCTCGCCTAGACTGACGCCGCTTAGCTGGCTCCTCGCCCCGCAGCGCGGCCCCGCCCGCAAATCGAATCAGGGAGATCCATGGCAAGGACGGTTGCGATCGCGAATCAGAAGGGCGGCGTCGGCAAGACCACCACCGCCGTGAACCTCGCTGCTGGCCTAGCGCTCTGCGGGAAGAAGGTCCTCTTGATCGACCTCGACCCCCAAGGGAACGCCGGAAGCGGCTTGGGGTATCCAAGTATCAAGGTGCAGCGCGGGATTTACGAGGTGCTGACTGGGAACTCTTCGCTCTCGGATGTCGTTCTCGACACCGAGGTGGCCGGTCTCCAGCTAATACCTTCCGGGCAGCGCCTGGTGGGCGCCGAAGTGGAGTTGGTGGAGGTGCCGCGGCGGGAGTACCGCTTGAAGGAGGCGCTCGTCGGGATCGAGGAACGCTACGAGTTCATCCTCATCGACGCTCCGCCATCGCTCGGATTCCTGACCCTGAACGCCCTCACCGCCGCCCGTTCCGTGCTCGTGCCGGTGCAGTGCGAGTACTACGCGCTCGAGGGACTAAGTCATCTCCTCAGCGCCATCCGTCTCGTTCAGCAGGGGCTCAATCCGAATCTCCAAATCGAAGGTGTCCTTCTCACGATGTTCGACAACCGCCTGAATCTCTCCCAGCAGGTGCTCGAGGAGACCAGGCGGTTCTTCGCGGAGCGGGTCTACCGCACCGTTATCCCTCGGAACGTGCGCCTCAGCGAGGCGCCCAGTTTCGGCAAGCCGGTCGTCGTTTACGACCCCGCCTGTGCCGGATCCACAAGCTACATGAACTTGGCGAAAGAGGTGATTGAACGTGGTTAGGAAAGCGTTGGGACGAGGGTTGGAAGCGTTGATCCCCGCGGCAGTCGAACAGGAAGTGCCCGTGTTGCCGCCCACCGGTCCGCCCGATTCGCGGCCCCAGGAGGCACGAACCAGCGACATCGTTCACGTGCAACTCTCCAAGATCGTCCGGAATCCCGCGCAGCCCCGGACCCAGTTCGATCCCGCCACGATTCGTGAACTCGCCGATTCGATCCGCGAGCGCGGCGTCCTTCAGCCGGTCTTGATCCGTCCCGCGGGCGACCATTATCAACTCGTCGCCGGCGAGCGCCGATTCCTCGCCGCACAGGAAGCGGGCTTCAACACAATTCCCGCGATCGTCCGTCCACTCACCGATCGCGAGTCGCTCTTAATTGCTCTCATCGAAAACGTGCAGCGGGAGAATCTCAACCCGGTGGATGAAGCACGCGCTTACTACCGACTCGCCGCGGAATACGGACTTCCACACGAAGAGATCGCCAAGCGGGTCGGAAAGGACCGCTCGACCATCTCCAACATCATCCGATTCAACAACCTTCCGACCGAGGTCCTCACGCTCCTCGAATCGGGACGACTTTCTGCGGGACATGGCCGAGCGCTCCTTTCGCTCGCAGGGCCGAAGCAGCAGATCGACCTCGCGAACTCGGCAAGCGCCAACGATTGGTCGGTTCGGGAGCTCGAATCGCGCATCCAGCGCTCCGCCTCTCCCCGCGTGGGGAAATCGCGGAGGGCGCCGCACCGCGCGTTCTCCGCTGAACTCATGGCTTTGGAAGATGAACTGATGAGGTTGGTGGGCGCCCGGGTTCGGATTACACGGCGTCGTGGCGGGGCGGGATCGGTCTTCATCGACTATCACAACCAAGAAGAGCTGGAGCGCGTGATCGACCTACTCCGGTCGCTGGAAGCGGCACAAGCGTAACGACTACTCGCTGTAGGACGACGACTTTGTGGATAACTTGAGGAAAACGGTGGAAAACCGGGTAATAGCCTAAACCACAATTGGTTACAAAAGCGCGGTGCATACCGGCGCGCCCGGTTATGCACAGGTCCGCGTCAACCCTGTAACGATGGGCACTTGCGAGGTTGGCACACCGGAAAAATCCTCCGGGTCGCCTCCAAACCCTGAAGAGAGGATCTCGATGAACGAGTCCGTCGCCACCCGCGACGTCGAGCTGCTCGAAGAGCTGAAGAAGTCCCGGACGGCCATCCTTACGGAAATCCGCAAGGTGATCGTGGGGCACGACGAAGTCGTCGATCAGCTCCTAACCGCGCTCTTCGCGAACGGGCACTGTCTCCTCGTGGGAGTGCCGGGGCTCGCGAAGACGCTCCTCGTCTCCACCGTGGCCCAGGCGCTCGACCTCGAGTTCAGCCGTATTCAGTTCACGCCCGACCTCATGCCTTCCGACATCACCGGCACCGAGATCCTCGAGGAAGACGCTTCCACCGGACGGCGCTCCTTCAAGTTCATTCGCGGGCCGATCTTCGCGAATATCGTCCTGGCCGACGAGATCAACCGGACGCCGCCGAAGACGCAAGCCGCGCTCCTACAGGCGATGCAGGAATATCGCGTCACGGCCGGCGGCTCCACGCACGACCTGGCGCTTCCGTTCTTCGTCCTCGCGACGCAGAACCCGATCGAATTCGAAGGGACCTATCCGCTCCCCGAGGCGCAACTCGACCGCTTCATGTTCCACATCTCCGTTTCGTATCCGACGGATGAAGAGGAACAGCGGATCGTCGCGACCACCACGAGCGCCTACCAGGCCGAAGTCTCGAAAGTCCTCAGCCGCGAGCGAATTCTCGAACTCCAGAAACTCGTCCGACGCATTCCGGTCTCCGAGCACGTCGTCCGTTACGCCGTGAAACTCGCGCGCGCGTCGCGTCCGAATCCCGAGAGCGCATCCTTTATCCGCGACTGGGTCTCGTGGGGCGCCGGCCCGCGCGCCGCGCAGTTCATGGTTCTCGGCGCCAAGGCGCGCGCGGCGCTTCTCGGCCGTCCGACCCCGAGCGAGGATGACGTCCGCGCCATGGCGCGCCCCGTTCTTCGCCATCGGATCATTCCGAATTTCACGGCGGAGGCCGACGGCATATCGAGTCTCGACATCGTGGCGAAGATCCTCGACGCCGTGCCTTCTTCCGACGGCAAGCGCGGCTAGGCCTCAGGCCCACCGGAACCACCAGGTCCCCAAACCGTCACCATGAGCGACGACCGCGCGCGGCTCCTCGATCCGCACTTCGTCTCGAAGCTCGCCCGCCTCGATCTGCGGGCGCGCCTCGTCGTCGAAGGTTTTCTGACCGGGCTCCACCGGAGCCCGTATCACGGCTTTTCCGTCGAATTCGCCGAACATCGCCAGTACATGCCGGGCGATCCGCTCCGCCATCTTGACTGGAAGGTCCTCGCCAAGTCGGACCGCAAGTATCTGAAGCAGTACCAAGAAGAAACGAATCTCCGCGCCCACCTCCTCGTGGATACGAGCGCCAGCATGGGGTACGGCTCACGCGGCGTGACGAAGCTCGACTACGCGCGGCAACTTGCCGCGTCGCTCGCCTACCTGATCCTGGGACAGCACGACGCGGTGGGGCTCTTCGCCTTCGCTCAGGGAAGGGGAGAACAGATTCCGGCGCGAAGCACGATGGGGCACATGCGCCCACTCCTCGTCCTCCTCGACCGTATGAAGGCGGGCGGCGGCACCGATTTCACCGCCTCGCTCCACGCGCTGGCCGAACGGATCACGCGGCGCGGGCTCGTCGTCATCCTCTCCGACCTCTTGGACGAACCGGAGAAGGTGGCGCAGGCGATCCACCACTTCCGCCATCGGCGGCACGAAGTCTTGGTCTTCCACATCCTCGACCCCCAAGAGGTCTCGTTCGATTTCGACCGCGAAGCGGTCTATGTGGATGTGGAAGGGGGCGAGCGCGTCACCACCCGCCCGCGCGAGTTGCGGGACGACTACCGCGCCCGCGTGAGCGAATGGCGAGACCGGCTCCGCGCAATCTGCGTCGAGAGGCGGGCCGACTACGTGGCGCTGACGACCGACGTGCCGTACGACCGCGCGCTGCTGGAATATCTGGGGAAGCGCTCGCGCCTCCTCTAGGCAAGGGAGCCGATCGGCCGCGATGCCTCTTCTCTCATTCCTGAATCCGAGCTTCCTCTGGGCGCTCCCCGTGGCGTCGATCCCGGTGCTCCTCCATCTCCTCAGCCGGCGGCGGCTTCCGGAAGTGCCGTTTCCCACGACGAGTTTCCTTCGAGCCCTGGAGCCGAGGGAAATTCGGCGGATCCGCCTTCGCGAGATCCTCCTCCTCATTCTTCGCACGCTCGCCCTTCTCCTGCTCGTGCTCGCCTTCGCGCGCCCGGCCGTAACACCGGCCAACGCGGTGACGAACGCGGCGGTCGCGGTCGGGCTCCTGCTCGACGACTCGGAGAGCATGGCGGCGATCGAGGAGCATGGAAGGCCCCGGATCACCGAGGCCAAGGCGCGCGCGTCGGCCCTGATCGAGGCTTCGAGAGCGGGCGACGCGCTCGTCATCGCCTACGCGTCGCGCGGGGAAGAGCCGGCGACCGAGCGCGGGGACGATCGGGTCCGACTTCGCCGCGCGCTCGAGCGAGTGGAGGCGACTCCTCGTCCGGCCCGCATGGCCTTGGCGCTCGGCTCGCTCGTGCGCGCGCTCGAGCGAAGCCCGCTCGCGGCGCGGGAGCTCTACGTCGTGAGCGATTTTCAGCGAAGCAATTGGCCAGGCGAGGCGCGAGCGGAAATCGCGCGCGCCGCGGCGGCCGGGATGCGCGTCTACCTCGTTCCGGTGACAACGGCGTCACTCCCGAACCACGCGTTCGAAGCGATCGAACCCGATGTCCGCCCCGGACCCGAGGGGCGAGGGATGGAGCTTCGCGCGCGGCTCGTGAATCACGCCGATTCGCCGAGCGACCGAATCGCCATTCGCCTTCGCGAGGGGGAGGCGCTCGTCGGGGGAGGGGACGTTTCGCTTCGGGCCGGCGAACGGCGTTGGGCCGCCATGCCGATCGAGCCGAAGGCCACCGCCACCACGGCGACCCGCATCACCGCGGAAATGGACGCCGACGCGCTTCCGACCGACGACGAGTGGTACGCGGTCCTCGGGCCGCCGCGCCGCCTCCGAGTCCTCCGCATCGTCGAAGCGCGCGGCGCGCCGCCGCCCCGATTCGCCGCGCTGGCGCTCGATCCGTCTTCGAACGGCGCGTCGGGCTTCTCGGTCGAAGAGGAATCGCCCGCCGCGCTCCTCACGCTCAACAAGGCGCGCGCCGATGTCGTGCTCCTGGAAGATGTCGCCGCGCTTTCGGGCGACGCCGAAGCGCGCCTTCGCGCCTTCCTTCGAGACGGAGGCGGCCTCGTCGTGGCCCTCGGGCCGCACTCCGATCCCGACTACTACGGCAAGCGGCTCTTCCCGGGGATGATCGACCTCTCGCTCCAACAGCCCGAACGGGCGCCCGAGGGAGGCGCGCTCGAACTCCGCGCTCGCGTCGCGGGGCACCCGATCCTGGAAGGCCTCACGGTGGGAGTCGGTACGCCTCTCTCCCAGGCGCGAATCACCGGGCTCGTTCGGGGCACGGTCACTTCGCCACGCGCTCTCGTCGTCGTCCAGACGAGCGGCGGGCTGCCGGTCGTGGTCGCAGCTCCCCGCGTGGCGGTGTTTCTCACGTCGCTCTCCGATGATTGGGGCGAATTGCCGTTCTCAGGCGCCTTCGTCCCGCTGGTCCGCGGGCTCGTGAGTCACGCGGCCCGCGCCGAATCGAGCGCGCCGGGCGAGATGGTCGTCGGCACGCCGCCCCACGCGCGGCTCGCCGGCGCGCCGACCGGAGTCATTCGTGTCCGCGGTCCGGCCGGCTACTCCTCCACGGCCACCGTGGAATCGGAGGGCACCGGCTATCGCGCCGTCGCCATCGACCCCGCACCCGTGCCCGGCTTTTACGATTTCGACGCCGGCGGAAGTCCGCTTGCCACCGTGGCCGTGAACCTCGACCCGATCGAGAGCGATCTAGCCTCCCTCCCGGTCGATTCGATCCGCGCCGCCGCGGCGCCCGCATCGAGCAAGCAGATCGCGGAATTCACGAGCGCCGCGGCGTTGGAGCGCCACCTCCGCGCCACTCGCCGCGGGGAAGAGCTCTGGCTTCCGCTCCTTCTTGCCGCCGCACTTCTTCTGGCAGGAGAGTTGACGCTCGCGAGCGCCCGAAAGCTCCGCGCGTGAGTCCGGTCGAGAATCCCCCCGAATCGGAGGGGCTCCACGCCCGACTCCTCGAAGCGGTAGCGGGTCACCCCGCGACGCCGAAGCTCCTCGACCGAGCGCGGGCGGAAGCAGCGCTCGGCGCGGGCATTCCTCGCGCCGGCGTCCGCGTTCGCGGCACCGCGGGGAGCGTGGCGGCGATTCTCACGTCGCTCCTCGCGCGCGAGTCGGGCTCGCCGGTCGCGGTCATCACGCCCGACTTGGACCGCGCCGAATCGTGGCGCGACGACCTGGCCGCGTTCCTCGGTCCGGATCGCGTCGTCTATCTCCCGCCGCTCGACGTCGTGCCGTGGAGCCATCAGACCCCGACGTCTCCGGTCCGGGACGAGCGCCTCGACGGGCTCGCGCGCCTCACCGACCCCTCGCCGCCGGTAGCGGTCATTCCGGCAGCGGCGCTCCACCGCCTTCTCCCGCGCCCCGCCGCGCTTCGCGGCCGCGCCTTCACGATCGAGCGCGGGTGGCAGGGCGATCCGCGCGACGTCTTGGGGCGCCTCGTCCTCCTCGGCTATCGGCCGGTGAGCGAGGTGAGCGAATCGGGGGAGATCAGCCGCCGCGGCGGCATCGTCGACGTGCACGGCCCCGGCATGGAAGAGCCGGTCCGCCTCGAGTTCGACGGAGACGAGGTCGCTTCGCTCCGGAGTTTCGATCCGGCGACGCAGCGCTCGACCGGCGTCCTCGAATCGGTCCGGATCGTCCCCGCGCGTGAAGTGCTCTACGCCGACGACTTGAACCAACGCCTTCGCCCTTTCGATCGCGGCCCGCTCGCTTCGGGTGAAGAGGCGCGGCGGCTTCGCGATCTCGTCTCGGAGGGGATCTACTTCGAAGGGGCCGAGTGGATCGCGCCGCACCTGGGGATCGAACTCGGTTCGCTACTCGATCATCTCCCGGCGGGAACGCTTCTCTGGATCGAGGAGCCGGCCGCGGTGGAGCGGGAGTTGGAGCAGGTGGAGCGGGAGACGGAGCGGCTCGAGGAGGTCGCCCGCGAACGGAATTCGCTTCTTCCGCCCCGGGACACTCTCTTCGAAAACCCGAACCAAACTGCGGATCGCCTCCGCGGCTATCCCCGTTTCGAGTCGACCTTCTCCAACAAGGAGATCAAGGAGAGCGCCGACGTCATCGCGTTCGACGCCCGCCCGCAGCCCGCCTTCGGCCGGAAACTCGACCTTCTCCGCGGGGAGCTGAAGCGGCTTGGTGAAGTCGGCTATCGGCGCTCGATCGTCTGCGACAACCGGGGGCAGGCCGACCGGCTGGAGGAACTCCTCGGCGACGACCACGCCACGATCGAGGTCGGCGCGCTGGTCGGCGGTTTCGTGCTGCCCGCGGCGCGGATCGCCGTTTTCACCGATCATGAAATCTTCGCGCGTTATCGCCGGCGGCGCGGCCGGCGCCTTCGCCCCTCCGCCGCGGCGATGCGCGAACTCCTCACCCTTGCACCCGGCGACTACGTGGTCCATCTCGATCATGGAATCGGCGCCTATCGCGGGCTCCAGCGCCTGCAACTCGACGGCCAGGAGACGGAGTGCATTCAGATCGACTACGCGGGCGGCGATCGGCTCTTCGTTCCGATCGACCAGCTCGGCCTGATCGAGCGCTACGCCGCCGAAGAAGGGCACGCGCCGACGATTCATCGCCTCGGCGGCACCTCCTGGGCTCGGACCAAGGCGAAGACGAAGAAGGCGATCGCCGACATGGCGGAAGAACTCCTCCGCCACTACGCCACGCGGAAGGCGCACCCGGGATACGCCTATAAGACCGACACGCCGTGGCAGCGGGAGTTGGAGTCGGCATTCGTCTACGACGAGACGCCCGATCAACTCCGCGCCATCGAGGACGTGAAGCGCGACATGGAAACGTCGAAGCCGATGGACCGCCTCCTCTGCGGCGACGTCGGCTACGGCAAAACCGAAGTCGCGATCCGCGCCGCGTTCAAGGCGATCCAGGACGGGAAGCAGGTCGCGATCCTCGTGCCGACGACGGTTCTCGCGCAGCAGCACGGCGTCACGTTCGCCGAGCGGCTGGCCGACTATCCGGTTCGAATCGAAGTCCTCTCCCGCTTCCGAAACGCGAAGGAACAGGCCGACGTCGTGGAGAAACTCGGGCGCGGCGCGGTCGATCTCATCATCGGCACGCACCGGCTCCTCTCGAAGGACGTCCGCTTCTCGAACCTCGGCCTCGTGGTGATCGACGAGGAGCAGCGCTTCGGCGTGAAGCAGAAGGAGAAGATCCGAACCCTCGTCGAGACGGTGGACGTTCTCACCCTCACGGCGACGCCGATCCCGCGCACGCTCCATCTCAGCCTCCTCGGCGCGCGCGACATGTCGGTCATGACGACGCCTCCGCGCGGGCGCTACCCGATCAAGACCGAGATCGTCGAGATGAGCCGCGAGGTGATCCAGGACGCGCTCCTTCGCGAGGCCGACCGCGGCGGGCAGTCGTTCTTCGTCCACAACCGCGTCGAGACGATCGACCAGATGGCGCACTACCTCCAGAGCATCGTCCCCCAGTTGCGCTATGCCGTGGCCCACGGGCAGATGAAGGACACGCAACTCGAGAAGGTGATGCTCGATTTCCTGGAGCGGCGGGTCGATGTCCTCGTCTCGACCCTCATCATCGAGTCGGGGCTCGACATTCCGACCGTGAACACGATGCTGATCAACCGCGCCGACGCGCTCGGCCTCGCGCAGATCTACCAGTTGCGCGGCCGCATCGGCCGTTCGCACCACCAGGCGTTCTGCTACCTCCTGGTGCCGGCGGGGAAGGTGCTATCGGAAGATTCCGAAAAGCGGCTCCGCGTCATCTCGGAGCACGAGGAACTCGGCGCGGGGCTTCAGATCGCCATGCGCGACCTGGAAATCCGCGGCGCGGGGAATCTGCTCGGCCCCCAGCAGCATGGTTTCATGATGAGCGTCGGCTTCGATCTCTACTGCCGCATGGTGGACGAGGTCGTGCAGGAGCTGAAGGGAACCGCGGTGGAACATCGCCCCGAACCGGAAGTGGCGAGCGACCTCCCCGCGTTCGTGCCCGAGGAGTACGTCACCGACCGCGACGAGAAGCTCGACGTCTACCGGCGCCTCGCCTCGATCGGCGAGGCGGAAGCGCTCGATGCGCTGGCTTCGGAGTTGCGCGACCGCTTCGGGACGCCGCCGCAGGAAGTGGAGCAGCTCCTGGCGCTCAAGCGGCTTCGCCTTCTGGGCAGGGACGCCGGCGCGGTTCGGCTCCGGGTACGGCGCGAACGGCTCGAACTGGAGTTCGCGGAGCCGCTCGCGCGCCCCAAGGCGCTCGCCTTGGTCGCCTCCAACCTGGCCAAATTCGAGTTCGCCGACAGCTCCCGCATCCTACGCGTGCAGAAGCCGGCCGACCCGGTCTTGTTGGCGACAAACATCTTGCGGCAGTTGGGGCCCCTTGGTAGCGTTTCGCCTCTTCCGTCCCCAGCGGGCACCCGATGAACCGCCCAGCCCGAACGGGGTATAAGTGCCAAATGGGACCTAAGTTGCGAACCGACCACCGAGGAGACTTGGGGCGAGGGATGAAGTGCGACCCTACCCAGCCAGTCATGGGCAGAAACCGCGTCGGAATCATCCTCGCGCTCGTGGCGACGCTGCTCGGCTCGAAGGCCGAGGCGAAGTTGCCGCCCGCGCTCCGCGGGCCGATTGCGACCGTCGGAGAGCGAACCGTCGAGGCGATCGACATCGAGCGTGCCGCGCTCTCGCTCGGCGCCGTGCCGCCGAACGGAATGACCGCTCGCGCCTGGCGACGCACGCTCCTCGAGCGTTGCGTCGACCGCGAACTCCTGGCGGCCGAGGCGGAGCGGCGGGGGCTCACCGACGATCCCCAAGTCGATCGCGCGGTCACGCTCCGCGAATTCACGATCCTCATGGGCGCCCTCTACCAGAGGGTGCTCGTGCCCGCCATCCAGCCGACCCCCGCCGAATTCGACTCCATCAAGAGCGCGGGGCGCTATCGCTGGCTCGATCTCGACTACATCCTCCTTCGCGACGGCAGCGACATGGAACGACAACGACTCGCGCAGAAGATCGCGTTCAACGCCAAGAAGGGAGCGCGGTGGGATTCGCTCGCGAAGATCTACAGCGGACACCCTCCCTCGGCCGCCGCGGGGGGGCACTTCGGCCCGGTGCTGGTGAAGGACCTCGATCCGGCATCGCAGGAGTCCATGAGAAACGCGAAGGTGGGAGACGTTTTCGGTCCCTATTCGGGCCCGTACGGACATGAGGTATATAAGGTGCACGGGTGGGTCGAGGTCGGCGACGATTCGACGATGCGCCTTGTTGTCGAGGAGCGGACGCGCCTCATTTACGAGAACTATTACAACTCGGTGTTCCGGAAGTACCACCTGGTCGCCGACACGCTGAACGCGCGAAACGCGATCCAGATCTTCCGCGACGAGCCGCCCGATTCAATTCTCGCCTCGCTTCGTCCCGACGGGACCCGGCCCGGCCTCGGCATCCGCCCGGCGGTCGGCATCGTCGCTCGCGCCGAGGGCGTCGGCGTGACGATCGCCGAGCTCATCCAGATCGGCCGCCCCGGCTCCACCTTCTCGGACCGGATCCCGATTCACGACATCCACGATCTTCTGGTGAGCGCGGCTCGCGTCGTGCTTCATGGGCTCGTCGTTCGCGACGCGAGGGAACGGGGTCTCGACAAGGATCCCGTTCTGGCGCGGCAACTTCGACTGGCCCAAGATGAGGTCGCGACGAGGACGATGGTGGCGCGTGCTCGCCCCGCCGATCCGAGCGCCACGGCGCTCCGCGCCTACATCGAGAAGAACGCCTCGCGTTACCAGCGCCCCGCGGCCCGCACGGCGCGCGTGGCGATGTTCTTCAGCGCCGACAGCGCTCGAGAAACGCTGAAGGCCTGGAACGGAATCGGCTTCCCGCCCGACAGCACCCTCAAGGAGCACGGATACCGACTCCGCAATCACGCCGAGCCGGGGGGACTCTTCCCGCAGCAAGTTGCCACGCTCGCCGTTCCCGAAGGGAGCAGCGATCCGCTCAGTCTGGCCCTCCGAGCGCTCTCTCCCGGCCAATTCGCGCCGGCGACACAGACGATTCAGGGATGGGCCGTCGCGATGATGACCGGCCGTGTAGAGGCCGGCCCGCTTTCCCCGGAAGAAGCAGCGCCCCGCGCTCTGCGCGATTGGCGAGAGGAGATGGAAAACAAATGGGTCAACGATCAGTTGGAGCGGCTCCGGGCGAAGACGCCCGTGAGCGTGGTCCCCGCGCGTCTCGAGGCGGTTCGGTACGCGACGCCGTCGCCGCGCACGCCGGCGGCGAAGAAGCGGGCGGCCCGATGACCCGCGCCACGAGCCGTCGCCGTGCGATCTCGCTCCCGCGAACGGCCGCCTCCATCGCGCTCGTCGCGACCGCGCTTGCAATCCTTGCCGGATCGGGCGGCTTCGCCGGCGCCGCCGAGCGGATCGCCGCCATCGTGAGCAAGAACGTGATTCTCGCCTCCGAGGTGGATGAGCGCTTTCAGCAGGCGGCGCAGCGCTATGGTGTTGATCCGCGCGATTCGGTCTCCATCGCGAAACTCCGCCGGAACATCCTCGATCAACTGATCGAGAACCAGGTCGTGCTGGCCGAGGCGACCCGTCTCGGCCTCACCACCACGCCGGCCGAGGTTCAGGCGGCGGTGGATCGGGAGGTCGGCGCGCTTCGCGAGCGCCTCGGCGGCGACGCCGGGTTCCGCAAGGCGCTCGAGCAGGAGCACATGACCGAAGCGGAGCTTCGGAAGCGCTACGAGCCGGATGTTCGCGATCAGTTGCTCGTTTCCAAATTGGTGAGTCGCGAGGTGCAGAGCAAGACGACGGTGACCGATGCGGAAGTCCGCGCCTTCTACGACGCCAACCGCGACTCCATCGGAAAGAAGCCGGAGCAGTTGAAGCTGGCCCACATCCTCGTCGCCTTCGAGGCCGACTCGGCGTCGGCCAAGCGCGCCCGAGCGCGGGCCGACAGCGTTCGCGCGCTCATCGTGAAGGGGCGCCCCTTCGAGGAGGCGGCGCGCCAGTTCTCGGACGATCCAAGCGGGCAACGGGGCGGCGACCTCGGGCCGTTCGGGCATGGCGACATGGTGCCCGAGTTCGAAACCGTCGCCTTCTCGCTCAAGCCGAACGAGATGAGCCAGCCGGTCCGAACGCGCTTCGGCTACCACATCATCAAGGTCCAATCGCACCAGGCGAAGACCGACTCCACCGAGGAGCTGGTTCGGGCAAGCCACGTGATGATCAGCATCCGCCCGACACCGAGCGACGAGGACCGAGCGCGGAAGCGCGCGCTCACCTACCGCGATTCGCTGATGCAGGGGGCGGACTTTGCCGGGATGGCGAAGCGCCACTCCATGGACTCCGCGACGCGGGATTCGGGCGGCGTGCTGGGCGATGTCTCGGTGGCGAGCCTGCCCGACAACTTGAAGGAGGTCCTGACCGGCCTGAGTCTCAACGAGGTCAGCGTTCCGGTGAAGCGGGACGCCGGGTATCACCTCTTCAAACTCCTGGGGCGCGTCTCCGAGGAAGACTTCAAGTACAACGACATCAAAGACGACCTGCGCCAGATGGTGTTGAACAAGAAACTCGAGGAGTCGTATCGACGCTGGTACGAGAAGGTCAAGAAGACCGTCACGATCGAGATCAAGGACTAGCGCCGGGAGGCACACACCCGTGTCGCCGCGTCGTCCCACGCTTCTCATCACCTGCGGCGATCCCGCGGGGATCGGCCCCGAGATCGTCGCCCGCGCCGTCGCGTCGGCGGTGATCCGGCGCGTGGCGCGCCTCGCCGTCATTGGCGACGCCGAGATCTTCGAGCGCGCCCTTCATCACACCGGGCAGACTGGCGCCCGCGCGAAAATCCGCATCGTCCGCCCCGACGCTTTCGATCCGAAGGACGACTCCCCCGGAATCCCTTTTCTCGCCTCGAGCGATGAGGGGTGGATCTCCGTCAGCCCCGGGCACGCGACCGCCGGCTCGGGTCGCGCCGCCGCTCGCGCCATCGAAGCGGCCGCCGCCCTCGCGCTCGACCGACGCGCCGATGGCATCGTCACCGCACCGATCTCGAAGCACGCGCTTCGCATGGCCGGCTATCCCTATCCCGGACACACCGAATTCCTAGGAGCCCTGGCGGGCGCGAGCGAAACACGCATGCTCTTCGTCACGCGCCGCTTCCGGTTGATCCTCGCGACCGTTCATCTTGCGCTTCGCGACGTGCCGGGCGCCATCTCCAAACCGTCGCTCGTTCGGACGATCGAGTTCGCCGCCGCGGCGTGTCGGAATTTCCGTTGGGGACGCCGCCCCGTGGCGCTCTTGGGACTCAATCCGCACGCGGGGGAAGAGGGGCTCTTCGGCGACGAGGAGGAACGCTTCATCCTCCCCGCCATCCGCGAGGCGCGGGAGCGCGGCATCGCCGCCGAGGGACCCTTCCCGGCCGACACCTTCTTCTCGCGGCACGCCGTGAGGAAGGAGTGGGGCGCGGTGATCGCCATGTATCACGATCAGGGACTCATTCCCGCGAAGGCCGACGGAGTCGGTGGAGCGGCGAATGTCACCCTAGGGCTTCCCTTCGTCCGCTCCTCGGTAGATCATGGCACCGCGTTCGACCGCGCCTGGAAGAGTTCCAGAAGCGCCGCGAATCGGCCCGACCCGGCGGGGCTTCTGACCGCCATCCGTGTCGGCGCCGATCTCGCGCTCCGGGCCGGGCGGAAACCGATGGAGTGGGCATGGCCCTGATCCGCCTCGACCACGTCACGAAGGTCTATCGCGACCGAATCGCGCTGAGCGACGTCACCCTCTCGTTCGAGGCGGGCGAGTGGGTCCTCGTGGCCGGTCCGAGCGGAGCGGGGAAGAGCACGCTCCTTCGCGTCCTGGCGCTGGCGGAGAAGCCGGCGAGCGGGCGCGTCGAAGTCGATCCGATCGCCGTGGTCGAGGCGCCGTCGGCGCCGGTGACGATCGCGCCTGCGCCTGCCGCGCCTTCCGCGGAGGGTGGAGCCGTGGCCACCGAAGCGCCGCCCGCACCGCCCGCCGCTCCCGTCCGCCGCCGCGTTTCGGCGAGCCTCGTTCGGCGCCACATCGGCGTTCTCGGTCAGGAATTCCGACTTCTGCCCGACCGGAACGTCTTCGAGAACGTCGCCATCTCCTGCAACATCGGCGGCATGTGGGACCGAGCGCGGATCCGAGACCGAATCAATCCGCTCCTCGACCAGATGGGGATTCGCGGGGTCGAGTCGCTCTTTCCGAACGACCTCTCGGCGGGGCAGAAGCAGCGCGTGGCGCTCGCGCGGGCCATGGCGCGCCATCCGCGCATTCTGCTGGCCGACGAGCCGACCGGAAACCTCGACCCGAGTGCCGCGGCGCAGATCTTCGCCCTCCTCCGTGAAATTCGGGAGCGCGGGACGCTCGTCGTGATCGCGACGCACGCGGAGGAATGGATCCGCCGCTATCCGGGGCGCGTCATTCGAATCGAACGCGGGCTCCTCCGATCGGACGGGCCGGAAGGGACCGGTTCATGATGGGCCAGATTCGCTTCATCGGCCGGGAGCTGTGGCGCGGCTTTGTGCAGCATCGCGCGCTCACGCTCACGAGCGTTCTCTCCATGTCGGCGATTCTTCTCATCTTTCTCTTCTTCATGATGGTGCTTCAGACGGTCGATCGCTACACGGGCGAACTCGAATCGCGGGAGGAGATCTCGGTCTTCCTGAACGAGGGCCTCTCGAATAGCGAGCTCGCGAGCACCGCCGCCGCCCTTCGCGCGCTCGACGGCGTCGACAGCGTTCGCTACGTGAGTAAGGAAGAGGCGTGGGAATCCTTCCGCGCCGACATTTCGGATGAAGCGCTCGTCCAGGCGGTGGGCTCGAATCCGCTTCCGGCGTCGTTCATCATTCGCCCCGTGCCCCTTTCGCGAAACGCGGACGGCGTCCGAAGCATCGCGCGCGCCGCCGAGACGGTGCCGCACGTGGAAGACGTCCGCTACGCCGGCGAGTGGGTGCTTCGCGCCGAGCAGGTGGTCGGCACGCTCGAGCGAATCGGCGCGGCGGTCGGCCTGATCGTGCTGGTCGGAGTTCTCTTCGTGGTCGGGGCGACGACGCGGCTCTCCGTGCAGGCGAGGCTCGACTCGGTCCACCTGGTCCGCTCGCTGGGCGGCGGCTTTCTCTTCACCGAAGCGCCCTATCTCGTGGAGGGTTTCGTCCTCGCCTCGGTCTCTTCGCTTTTGACGATCGCCGTGGCGCGGCTCATTCACGACAGTCTTGCCGACGGTCTCTTCCGCCTGCTCTTCCTTCCGGGGCCGACGCTTCTCGCGTTCGTGGCCGTGAGCGGGCTCCTGGGTCTCCTCGGGAGCTGGATCGCGGTCGCGACCCTTCCGAGGAAATGGCTTCTCTAGCCGCGCGCCGCCCCGGCGCGTCCGCTCTCCGCTTCGCGCTTACCGCCGCCGTAGCGGCGATCGTTCTTGGCGGTCTCTTTTCGGTGCCCCCGTCCTCACGGCCGGCGCACGCGCAGGGCGCCGCATCCGACTCCGGCGGCGCCGCCCCCGCCGCGCCCGCTCCCTCCCAGACCGACACCGAGATCGAAGGGCAGCGGCGCGAACTCGAGTCGCTCCGCCAAGAACTCGACCAGCGGCGCGAGCGATCGAAGGAATTGAAGGGGAAAGAGAAAAACCTCCTCGGACAGTTGCGCGAGACAGAGAAGAATCTCCAACTGACGATGCGCTACCTGAACGCGCTCCAGAAGCGGGAACGCGTGTTGCAAGGAGATCTCGGCGACGCGACGTCGGAGTTGGCGCGCACCGCCGTCCAGCTCGAGACCGAGCGGAGGCGTTTGGGATGGCGCCTTCGGGAGATCTACAAGCGAGGCCGCTCGTGGGAACTGGAGCACGTCCTCACGGCACGCTCGTTCGGCGAACTGGTGGCGCGGACCTACTACATGGCGCGGGTCGCGAAAGAAGATCGCTCGCGGATGCTCCTGACCCAGGCGCGGCGCGTGGAAGTGCAGGACAACAAGACGCGGCTCGAGGTGAGGAAGCGGGAGATCGACCGACTGCAATCCGAGACGGACCGGGAGCGCCGGGCGCTCGCCAACCTGACCGGCGAACGCCGCCGGCTCCTCCAGCGGATCCGCTCCGATTCGAAATCGAACGAGCAGGCGTCGGCCGAGCTGGAACGGGCCCGGAAGCGGATCCTCAGCCTGATCGAGACACTGGAGAGGCAGCGCATCGCCCGCGAACGAGGCGCGCCGAGCGGCGAAGTCCCCCTTCTTGGCGATTTCGGCCGAAACCGGGGGAGGCTCCCCTGGCCCGCCAACGGCAAGGTGGCGCGCGGATTCGGGCAGCAGACGAACGCCCGGTTCGGCACCAAGACCTTTAATAGCGGCATCGACATCTCGGCCACGTTCGGGACCCCCATCACCGCCGTTTCCAAGGGCCGAGTCGAGTACGTCAACTGGCTCGAGGGGTACGGTAAGTGTGTTATCCTCAACCACGGCGGCGCTTACTACACGCTTTACGCTCACGCTTCCGAGATCACCGTCCCGGTCGGCAAAGAGGTCGCCGCCGGGGAGACCATTGGCCGGGTGGGGGATACCGGCTCCACCTCCGGTACGGTGCTCCATTTCGAGATACGCCGGGGAAAAGAAGCCCTGAACCCCCTCGAGTGGTTCCGGTGAGTCCCACCTTATGTCCACAAACAGGGTCCAGCATCAAGAGGAAGCGCTAGCCCACCTCACCGCCTCGCTTCGCGGCGGTCACGTCGGGCATGCCTATCTCTTCCACGGCCCGGCCGGCGTCGGGAAGACCCGCGCCGCGCTCTGGTTTGCACGCGCGCTCCTTTGCGAGACGCCGCTTCCCGACGCGAGCCCGTGCGACGCCTGCCCCTCCTGCATCTCGAGCGCGGCGCTTCGCCATCCCGACCTGGAACTCCTGGTGCCGCTCCCTTCGTTCCGCACCGAGGGACGGACCGAGAAGCAGGCCGACGAGGCGCGCTCCGAAGCGAGAGCCGGCGTCTTGGGACGCTACGCGCGCGAGCCTTTCTTCGCGCCGACGTTCGCGAAGCAGCCAACCCACACGGTTGAAGATCTCGCGCGCGCGAAGCAGTTCCTCTCGCTCACGCCGCAGCGGGACGGCGGCGCCAAGGTCCTGATCATCAAAGGGGCCGAAGGGATGACCGGCCCCGCGGCTCATGCGTTCCTGAAAATTTTGGAAGAGCCGCAGCCGAACCGCGTGCTTATTTTGGCGGCGCGACAGATTCGGGCGCTCTTGCCGACGCTCGCCTCCCGCTGTCTTCATGTTCGCTTTCGCCCGCTTCCCGAAGCGTTCCTGGTTCAGGCGCTCGAGGCGCGCGGCGTGTCGAAGGGGACGGCGCGTCTCGCGGCGTCGCTCTCGCAGGGGAGCCTGGGGCGCGCCATCGCGCCGTTCGAGGCGCCGCTCGACGCGACCGGCGCGGCACCCGAAGAAGGGGACTTCGCGAAGCTCCGCGCGGTGGCGAAGGAACTCTTCGTCCGGCCGGGATCGCCCGCCATCCTGGGGCCGCTTCGCCGCGGTCGGATGGAGCGCGATCGCGGCCGCTTTCTCGCCGCCGTGTCGCTGGCCATTCATTACTACCGCGATGTCCTCCGCCTGAAAGTGTTGGGCGAGGGGATCGCGCTCGCGAACGAGGACTGGAAGCGGGAGATCGTGGCCGATGCCGCGTCGCTCCCTCTTCCGGCGCTCTCGCGCCGAATCCGAATACTCGAGGAGATCGCGGCCGCGGTGCAGTCGAACGTGACCGCCGCGTACGCCGTCGCTTCCGCCCAGCATCGCATGGGACTGGGCGCCGCTTGAACCACCACTGACCGAACTGAGGCCCCGCCCCGGCGGGGAGAGACCGATGAATGAACCCCTCGCCACGGCCGGCGCCGTGGCTGATCCGAAATTAGCGCCGGCTGAAGCGCATGAGATTCTGGAAGTCATTTTCAAGGCTCGCCGTCGCGAGTACTTCGCGAACCCCAAGGAAGTTCCGCTCCGTGGCGGCGACTGGATCGTGGTCCAGGCCGAGCGCGGCGAAGATTTGGGAAAGGTCCACCACACGCACGAGTGGGTGAAGCGCGACCATCTGCCGGGGAATCTCCGCGCGGTGATCCGCACGGCGCGCCCCGAAGACATGGAGCGGCTGGAGCAGAACCGCGCCAAGGAAGAGCGGGCGTTTCAGACGTGCAAGGAACGCGTCCTCCAGCGCGAGATCGAGATGAAGCTGGTCGACTGCGAGTACCAATTCGACGGAAACCGCATCACCTTCTTCTTCACCGCCGAGAAACGCGTCGATTTCCGGGATCTGGTGAAGGATTTGGCCGCCGTGTTTCGGACTCGCATCGAGTTGCGGCAGATCGGCGTGCGCGACGAATCGGGGCGGATCGGCGGGCTGGGGACGTGCGGGCGCGAGCTCTGCTGCGCCACCTGGCTTCGCGACTTCGAGCCGATCACGTTGAAGATGGCGAAAGATCAGGGCCTCTCGCCGAGCCCCTCGAAGATCTCCGGCGCCTGCGGGCGGTTGAAGTGCTGCCTCCGCTACGAACTCGACTTCTATAAGGGCGCCGCGCGCGAATTCCCGAAGATCGGGAGCGCCTTGGAATTGGAAGGGGTCGCCTACGAAGTCGGGCGCGTCGACATCTTCCACCGCACGCTGACGCTCCACGACGAGGCGGGAAATCCGACCGTCATGCTGATGGACGAACTGCCGGCGGGCACGAAGGTCACCGGCCCATCGCGCGACCGGCGGAAGGGCTGCGACAAGCAGGGGTGTGGCTCGCGGGGCGCGAAGCCGGGCGACGGCGGTCACGACGACGCGCCGGCCGGGCCAGCCGCGCCGGAACGGCCTGGTTCGTCCGGAAGGCCCGGTTCGTCCACAAGACCTGGTTCGTCTCCGAGGCCGGAACGGAGCGAGCGTCGCGACCCGAGGCGAATCCTCGGTAAGCCCGAACGGCGCGAGAGCCTCGATGCCCCGCCTAAGGAGCCAATGCGTCCGAGCGAACTTCGATCTGGCGGCCTGCGTTCCGAGACGCCGCGTACTGACGCGCCCCGCCAAGACGCCTCACGCTCCGACCAGCCCCCCGCTCAACCGGGCGCCCCAACGCCCGGCGGCAGCGAGCGCCGTCGCGGACGTCGCCGGCGCCGCGGCGGACCCGGTGGCGGACGGGGCCCCATGGGCGGCTCCTCGGGCGGTCACACCAGTGCGGGCCCTCGAGCATGAGCAAGTTCTACATCACGACCGCGATCGACTACGTGAACAACATCCCCCACCTGGGGACGGCGTACGAAAAGATCGCGGCCGATGCCATCGCACGTTACAAGCGGCTCGCCGGATTCGACACCCGCTTCCTCATGGGGAACGACGAGCATTCGACGAACGTCGAGAAGGCCGCGCGCGAGAAGGGGCTCGACCCCAAAGTCTATTGCGACCAGATGGCCGACACGTTCCAGGCCGTCTGGAAGCGGCTCGACATCTCCTACGACGATTTCATCCGCACCACCGAGCCGCGCCATATCCGCGGCGTGCAGGAACTCTTTCGAAAGATCGCCGCGAACGGCGACATTTATAAGGGAAAATACGAGGGCTTCTACTGCGTCAGTTGCGAGCGCTTCTATCCCGAGAAGGAACTCGTGGATGGCGAGTGCCCGAACCACGGCACCGTGCCGCAGTGGCTAAGTGAGGAGAACTGGTTTTTCCGACTTTCCGCGTACGGGCCGCGCCTCCTCGAGCACTACGCCAAGCACGCCGACTTCCTCGTGCCCGCCATTCGCAGAAACGAGATCCTGAACGTGATCGAGGGCGGGCTTCAGGACATTTCTGTGTCGCGCGCCTCCACGTGGGGCATTCCCCTCCCGGACGACCCGACGCAGCGTGTCTACGTCTGGTTCGACGCGCTCATCAACTACATCACCGGCCTCGGCTATCCCGACCAGGACGGTCTCTGGCGCTACTGGCCCGCCGATCTCCACGTGATCGGGAAGGACATCACCCGCTTTCACTGCATCATCTGGCCCGCGATGCTCATGAGCGCGGGCGTGCCGCTCCCGAAGTCGGTGCTGGGCCACGGCTGGGTCCACTTCCAGGGCCAGAAACTGTCGAAGTCGCTCGGGAACATCGTGAATCCGCTCGACGTCGCCGACACCTGGGGCGCCGATTCCCTGCGCTACTTTCTTCTCCGCGAGGTGCCGCTCACGCGAGACGGCGACTTCAGTTGGGATCTATTCATCGAGCGCTACAACGCGAACCTCGCGAACGACTGGGGAAATCTCTTCACGCGGAGCGTCTCGATGATCCATCGCTATCGCGCGGGGTTGTTGGCGAAGCCCGAGGCGGGCGCGGAACTCGGTGTGCTCTTGAAGAAGGCCCTCGCCGACTACCGCGAGGCGATGGAGCGCTACGCCGTCGACGAAGGGATCGAGGCCGCCTGGACGATCATTCGCCGCGCGAATCAGATGGTCGAAGAGGGCGCGCCCTGGAAATTAGCGAAGGATCCCGCGAAGGCGGAGGAACTCGACGCGCTCCTGGGGCAGTTGGCGGTTGCGCTCCAGCACACCGCGTTTCTCCTCTTTCCGATCATGCCGTCGAAGGCGCGCCTCGTCTGGGAGACGTTGAGGCTCACCCCGGCGATCGAGGCGGCGCGCTTTCCCGCCGGCGGCGCGCTCCTGCCGCCTCCTCCCTCCAGAGTGGCGCTCGGCGAATCGCAGCCGCTCTTCCCCCGCATCGAGAAGTGACGCCGGGAGCCGCCGCGCCGTGATCGATTCGCACGCCCACGTCGGGAAAGAAGAGTTCGACGCCGATCGCGACGCCGTCTTGGAACGGGCCCGGGGTGCCGGGGTCCGTTGGATCGTGGAGGCCGCGACCGACGCCGCGTCGTCACGTGACACGATCGCGTTCGCGAAGCGTGCGACCGGGGTCCGAGCCGCGGTGGGAATGCACCCCTGCGAGGTGCGCGAGG
>JANMQV010000106.1:0-13882 GCA_031370645.1 Candidatus Eiseniibacteriota bacterium
CGCACCTGAATCTTCGGGTTGTTCTGCGACAACACCATCGTGATCGCCGCCGTCAGCGTCGTCTTACCATGATCCACGTGGCCAATCGTCCCCACGTTGAGATGCGGCTTCGTCCGCTCATATTTCTGCTTCGCCATCGAATCGCTCCCTCCTTAGGGACCCTGGTTGCTGCGGCTTCTCAAAAATTCTGCGATGGGCGCACTCATGACGCCCGGGCTTCCCGTGCGCTGCCTACCGCGTGGCGGACAATGGAGCCCACGAACGGAATCGAACCGTTGACCTTCTCCTTACCATGGAGATGCTCTACCGACTGAGCTACGTGGGCGGTGCTGCAGCGCTATCGTGCATGGTTCGTCGTGGACCGTTTCGACCCGACGTCTACACGGTCACGCGACGGCGCCTACGTGATGCTTCGACTCAAGGCAGAAAACCCCAACCAGCCTCTCTCTTCCGTAGAAAAAGGCTGTGGGGACTGCGAGCCGATGAATGTACGAGCCGCGAAACCCCCAGTCAACAGGAAATTTGCGGGTTCGTGCCAGACTCCGAAGGGGGCGCTCTAACGCGCCGGAAAAGTCCCGTTCGGGGGAATCAACCCAGCCTACGTCCCGGAAACGGTCCGTGGGACGGAGAAAAACCGGGGAAACCTCGGCGGCAACTCGGGTGATAACCTAATAAGTAGTTGCGGAACAGTATTTTGGACGCTGTGGAAAGATGTGGATGGAAGAAAATGGAGCGGGAAACGGGATTCGAACCCGCGACCCTCAGCTTGGAAGGCTGACGCTCTAGCCACTGAGCTATTCCCGCTCAAATTCGATAGTTACGCTATTCCCACCGCCCCCGGCGGCGAGGCGCCCCGGTCAAGGGTCGCCGCAGGCCACATTATACTAGGAGGTGGTGGAGGGGGAAGGATTCGAACCTTCGAAGGCTAAGCCGGCAGATTTACAGTCTGCTCCCTTTGACCGCTCGGGAACCCCTCCGGCATTCGCGATGGCGAGACGATGGTGGAGCTGGCGAAGGGACTCGAACCCCCAACCGCCTCATTACAAATGAGATGCTCTACCAATTGAGCTACGCCAGCGCCGTCCCGCCGTCCGATGTCCGATCGGCGCGAAGGCCCCGGAGTGTACGCACGAGAGGGCCGTTCGTCAACGCTCGGAGGTTCCTTCCGTTGGAGAATCCTCGGGCTCGAGCCGCGCGAGTCCGGGTTCGTCCGTGGTGGAGACCCAGACTGGGAGCGACTCGGCTTTCAGTTTGTTTCGGAGCGTGCGCTCGTTGATGCCTAGCAACTCCGCCGCCTTCGCCTTGTGGCCGCCGGTCCTCTTCAGCGCGCGATGAATGGCGAGCCGCTCCAACGTGCGAATGTCGAGAACGTCGTCCTCGGCCGTTGCGCTCGTCACTCCGCGATTCGCGATCCTACCCGATTCAGGGTCTCGAAATGCTGCGCCGACACCGTACGGCGTTCTCCCGAATGCTTCCGGCGTGAGCGCCACTCCCTCATGCAGAATCATCGCCCGCTCCACCGCGTTCGCGAGTTCGCGAACATTTCCCGGCCACGGCCTCTTCCGCAGATAGTCGAGCGTCTCCGGCGGAATGGCCGGAGCCTTCATCCCGAGTTGCCGGGAATTCCAATCGACAAAGGTCTCCACGAGCCGCGGGAGATCCTCGAGCCGTTCACGGAGCGGCGGCGTGCGAATGGATACGACGGAAAGGAACGCGTAAAGCTCTCGCGAGAACCGTCCCGCTTCCACCTCCGCCGCCAGATCGCGGTGAGTCGTGGCAATCGTGCGAACGTCGATTCGAATCGGATGTTGGCTGCCGATCCGCTGAACGCGTTTCTCCTGTAGCGCGCGAAGCAATTTCCCCTGCACGTGGAGCGGCAGTTCCGAGACCTCGTCCAGGAGAATGGATCCGCCGTTCGCGCGTTCCAGTCCGCCCAGCAGGACGGAGTTCGCTCCATCGCCTGCGATGCTGTGGGGCTCGTGCCCGAAGAGGACGCTCTCGAGGGAGGCCTCCGGCGTTGCCGCGCAACTGATCCGCACGAACGGCCGGTCGTAGCGCGGGCTCCGCGAATGAATCTCGCGCGCGAAGAGCGCTTTTCTCGTCCCGACTTCGCCATGCAGCAGAACCGCGGCGCTCGTCGGCGCCACGACGTCGAGCGCCTCCAGCAGATCGCGGATCGACTCGCTCTCCCCCACGATGGCGCGCGGTCCGCGAAGCGAGGAGATTTCGCGGCGCGACTCTTCGTTCTCGCGCCGCAACCGATCGACGATGAGCGCGCTCTTCACCGCGAGTTGAACCGACTCCACGCGAAGCGGCTTCGTCATGAAGTCGACGGCGCCATGCTGCGTGGCGGCCAGCGCGTGCTCGGCGGTAGAGTAGCCCGACGTGACGATGGTCGGCACGTTCAACCCTTCGTTTTGGATGAAGTCGAGGAGTTGGAGGCCGTCGCGATCGGGCATGACACAGTCCACGATCACGAGGTCGATGCGGTGACGGGAAAGAAGTTCGATCGCCTCGCCGACACTCGTGGCGACGATCGGTTCGTGACCCATGTCACGGAGGAGGCGGTCGAGTAGCGCGCAGACGATTGCTTCGTCGTCCACGCAGAGGATTGCGGCCACGTCTGAGCTCCCTTCTACCCCCGGAGTAGTTATCTCGGCAGCCTCGAATGCCTTGAGCGAATCGGGCAATACGATAGCGCCTCGGCTACTAACCGAGCAGAGAGCCCCGCAGAAAGAATGGCACCAAAATGGTTGGGACGAGTATGAAAAAATGTCATGCGGGAAGAATTTCTTGAGGTCGGCGCGTGCATAGCGCCGCGGAGCGTTTCTAGTGGGTGCTAGGCCGGAATTTTCTTCCGGTTTGTAGTGCCCTGATCGGCCCGGAGCGGGGAAAGGATCGGCGCCACACGCATTTCGGCGTCTTGCCCCTGCACCCCTTGGTTCTCCAGCGCCCGAGCCATGGTGAAGTGGAAGCGGCTTCCCTGTCCCAGTTTGCTCTCGGCCCATAGGCGGCCGCGGTGCGATTCGATGATCCCCTTGCAGATGGCCAAGCCAAGTCCCGTGCCGCCGCGCTCACGCGTGGCCGCTTCTTCGACTTGGTAGAACTTTCCGAAGATCCGCTGCAGGTCTTCCGGCGCGATCCCCTTTCCTTGGTCGCTCACGATCACTTCGATCTCCTGCTCGTGCTCCACCAACTCGATCGTCACGCGGCCGCCCGGGCTCGAGAATTTGAGCGCGTTCGACATGAGATTCTCCAGCACCTGCTGAATGCGCCCGCCGTCGGCGGAGGCCATCATCGGGCGTGATGGGAGGCGCGCGTCGATTTCGATCCCCTGTCCGCCCGGCAACTGCGGAACCCAGAAGAGACACTTCTCGACAAGTTCGTTGATCGAAGTCGGCATCAGCGAGACCTGCAACACGCCGGCCTCGATCTTCGAGATGTCGAGGATGTCCTTCACCAGACGAATGAGCCGTTCCACCGACTCCTGGCAGAAGGCGATCAACTGCCGCTGGTCTTCCGTGTATTCGAATTGCTTGCTCCCGACCAGAAGGTCGAGGCTGCTCTTCATGACGGTAAGCGGGGTGCGGACTTCATGCGACGCGATGGAGAGGAACTCGCTCTTCGAGCGATCGAGTTCCCGCACCTGTTCGAAGAGCCGCGCGTTCGCGACCGCGGCCGAAACCTGCGCCGCGAAGAGCCGCGCCAGCGAAACCGCGTCGGAGTGGAAGGTCTCGCGTTCGCCGAGGACGAGGAGAATCCCGACGGTCTGATCGTTCACGCGAAGCGGAGCCGCGATGGCGTAGGCCGCCGGGTGCGTGAGAAGGAAGCTGAGGCCGGCCGTCTCGAACTCGACGCGGGCCAGGAGCCTCGTCTCGGCGCCGAGGACGAGTTCGATCGGCTCGGGAGAGATATCCCACGACGAGTCGTCCACGACTCCGGGGCCGACGCGAGACCAGAGGTGAATGCGCCCTTCGCGCCTCGCTGCGGCACCGGCGATCGACTCGGCGCCGCCGCAAATCTCTGCCATGCCGCGCGCCGCCACCTCGAGAGTCGCCGGAAGTTCCAGCGTCGCCGCCGCTTCGGAGCCGATGCGATGGAGATCGCGGAGCCGCGCCTGCTGTGCGGCGTCCCGCTGCTGCGATGCTTCGAGTCCCGCGGCCATCTGATTGATCGCGTTCCCGAGTTCGCCGATTTCGTTTCGAGCCGTTGTTTCCACGCGAGCGCCGAGTTCGCCTTTCGCAATCGCTTGGACGCCGCGCAGCAATTCATGGAGCGGCCGGGTCACCCAGCGGGAGACCAAGCTGCTCGCGACGATGCTCGCGAAGAGGCCGAGAAGAAAGATCGCGATCGAGACGTACCCCAGCAGCCGCGCCTCGGCCAGAAGTCCGGCCGCACTCATCTCCACGACGGCAAGCCCCACCGATTCTCCCTGCTTGCCGCGGATCGGCGAGATGGCCACAACCCGCGCGCGATCGGCGTGGTCGAGCTCCAAGATCTTGCAGACCGGAGATTCCATTCCGTCGTGGATCAGCGATTGGGGGACGTTCGTGGGCGGCGGCGCGCCGATCGGAAGGCGACCCCCGCGCAACTCCTGGTCGTCGACGATCGGTGCGGTGCCGCCCATGTCCACGACGACGCCCCACTGCCCCAAGTTCCCCGTCGGGGCGAGCGTGAAGAGGTGGTAGATGGCGGGATTCGCGCGGCGGAGCGCGCTCAGGTCTTCGACGATCGTCCGGAAGCCCGCCGAGTTCATGTCGGCCGCGCGGCGAATGGAGCGATGCCCGTCTACGTTCACGAGGGCCGCGGCGGTCTCGGCAGCGGTGGTGGCGGTGCCGATGAGTTGGCGACGGAGTGAGGCCTGGCCGTTCTGGTAGAGAAGCACGGTGGCCAGCGCTAGGAAGGTCGTCCCCACGGCGAGGAAGAGCACCTGCAGTTCTACCTGGAGCGTCCTCGGTTTTCCGAAGAGCCTCATGGGGTGCTGGGCCTCGCGTGGTCGATTGTGGAATCAGCGTTTACGCCGGGCGATCGTCCCCCCTTTCGCGTCCTCGAGGGTGTAGCCCTGCGCGAGTATCTCGTCTCTCAATTGATCGGCTCGTTTCCACTCCTTCTGCAGCCTGGCCTCATCCCGTTGCCGCACAAGGGCTTGGATGGCCCCCGGGGCGGCTTCTTCCGGGGCTTCGGAAGCGCCGAAGAGCCCGATGATCGAGCCTAGCCGCTGGAGTGTCTTCCCGGCCTCGGCCACGGCCGCGCGATCGTCGGCCGTGGAGTCCGGGGAATCGGCGACGCGGTTGATCTCTTTCGCGAGTTCGAAGAGGTGCCCCTGGGCGCGCGCGGTGTTGAAGTCGTCGTCCATCGCCTCTTCGAACGTCGCCGCGAGCGCGGCCGTTTGCGCGGCGAGCGGCGAGCGTGACGCCGTGCCGCCCGCGGCCGCGGTTTCGGCGAGCGCGGCTTTCGCCATCGCGTCGCGAAGCCGGGCGTACGCGGTGCCCGCCTCGCGGAGCCGATCTTCGTTCCACTCGATCGGACTCCGGTAGTGCGTCGACTGCAGATAGAAGCGCACCACGTCGGGCTCGAACTCGCGGAGCACATCTTCGATCAGAAAGAAGTGCTTCGTCGACTTCGACATCTTCTCGCCGCCGAGGTTCACCATCCCGTTCTCGACCCAGAAATCGACGAACGGCTTCGCGTTCGCCGCTTCCGACTGCGCCTTCTCGTTTTCGTGGTGCGGGAAGATGAGGTCCTGGCCGCCGCCATGAAAATCGAGCGTCTCGCCGAGATACTTCATCGCCATCGCGCTGCACTCGATGTGCCAGCCGGGGCGTCCCGGTCCCCAGGGACTCGGCCACGACGGCTCTCCCGGCTTCGCGCCCTTCCAGAGGGTGAAGTCGAGCGGGTCCTTCTTCGATTCCCCCACCTCGATCCGCGAACCGGAGCGGAGGTCGTCGATGTTGTGCCCGGAGAGCTGGCCGTAGTCCTTGTAGGAACGAACGGCGAAGTAGACATCGCCAGCCGAGGCGTAGGCGTTGCCGCGATCGATCAGTTTCTGGATGAGCGCCTGGATCTCCGTGATGTGCTCGGTCGCGCGCGGGTAGTGGGTCGCGGGCTTGATCTGGAGCCGAAGCGCGTATTCAAGGTACGCCTTCTCGTTTCGGCGCGAGACATCCTCGTAATCGACGCCCTCGAGGTTCGCCTTCGCGATGATCTTGTCGTCGATGTCCGTGAAGTTATAGACGTACGTGACCACGTAGCCGCGCGACTCGAGCCAGCGGCGAATGACGTCGCCCGAGATGGAGGAACGCATGTGCCCCACGTGCGGCTTGTCCTGCACGGTCATGCCGCAGGTGTAAATGCCCACGTGGTCGCCCGGCTTCTTCCCGAACGGCAGTTTCGCCCTGCGGCGCGTGTCGTAGACGCGAACGCTCACGTGGTCGTCTCTCCCGTGTTCGCGCTATGGAGGGCGATTCCCTCCGCGCGGAGCCGACGAATGGCCGCGAGCCGTAGCGCGCGGGTGGCGGGGTGTCGATTCTCGGGACGGGTTCGCCCTTGGATGAGTACGATGAATTGTCCTCCGGAAACGTCGTCGAGGCCGAGGACCGTTGGGCCGTCCACCATGAGCGCGGCCGACGCGGCGTCCGCTTTGAATGCGGCGACCATGTCAGTCAGGATGCGGAGAACGCGCTCCGGATCCTCGTCCGTGCTGACCGGGATGCGGACCATCGGCGCCGCCCACGACTTCGTGAGATTGGTGACGATCTTGATCTCGCCGTTCGGAATGAAATGAAGCGAGCCGTCGCTATCGCGGAGTTCGGTGTGGCGGAGCGTCAGCCGCTCGATGGACCCCGCCACCCCCACGACTCGCACCGTATCGCCCACGCCGTACTGATCGTCGTGGATGATGAAGAACCCGCCGACCCAGTCTCGGATGAGCGATTGCGCGCCGAGTCCCGCCGCCACGCCGAATCCGCCCGCCGCGGCGAGTGCCGGGGTGATGTCGAGGCCGAGTTCCCGTACCGCCATGAGCGCCGCCACGACGAAGACAAGCGAGCGCGTGCCGCCGCGGAGGACGCCGCCGATCGTGCGAGCGCGTTTCTCCCGTGCGGAATCTTCCCCCTCGCTCCGGGCGCGAATCGTCTTCTCGAGGTTCGCGATGAGGAGGCTAGAGAGGCGAACGACCAGAATCGCCCCGAAAATGATGATGCCGAGGCGAATTCCCAATGCGATGACGTCAGCGGCTTCGACTTCAGCCGCGCGGGCCGGAAGCATGCGCGCGCCCTACCTGGGGGCGCGCGCGCGGCGCGCGGGAGAGGCGTCGACGATTTCGCGAACCAGGTCCTCGTACGACATCCCGACTGCCGCCGCCGCCTTGGGGACGAGGCTCGTCTCGGTCATGCCGGGGACCGTGTTCACTTCCAGGCAGTAGGGCGTGCCGTCGGTGGCGACGCGGAAATCGACGCGCGCCACGCCCTGGCAACGGAGGGAGCGATAGGCTTTGAGTCCGAGCGCGAGGAGTTTCTCGCTCTGCTCTTGCGGCAGCGCGGCCGGGCATTCGTAGCGGCTCGCGCCGGCGGTGTACTTGTGTTCGTAGTCGTAGAAGCCGCCCTCGGGAATGATCTCGATAACGGGGAGCGCGCGGCCGTTCAGCACGGTGACCGTCACTTCGCGCCCTTCGATGAAGCGCTCCACAAGAATGAGCCGGCCGTACTTCCGCGCCTCCTCCGCCGCGGCGGAGATTCCGTCCGGACTGTCCACGCGCGTCACGCCGAAGGTGGAGCCCTGATCGTTCGGCTTCACGATGATCGGATAGCCGCCCAAGTGCTTGAGATCCGCGTCGGTGAGCCCGGGACGCCACTTCGTGATCTTGTCTTCGGGAGCCCACCACTCGCCCCAAGCCGGAGTCGGAATGTTCTCCTGGGCGAAGATTCGCTTCGACATCGCCTTGTCCATGGCGACCGCCGATGCGAGCATTCCGGAGCCGGTGTAGGGAATGCGCGCGAGGTCGAGAAAGCCCTGAAGCGTGCCGTTCTCGCCGTCGCCGCCATGGAGTGCGATGAAGACAAGGTCGGTGTCGTTGGGAATGGCGCGGAGGTAGAACTCGACGCCGCCATCCTTCGTGTCGACGATGAGAACGTCGTGCCCCAGCGCCTGGAGCGCGCGTCCGGCGCCCGCCCCGGTCCGGAGCGAGACGTCCCGCTCGGTGGTGTTGCCGCCCATCACGACCACGACCTTCATTGGCATTCCTCCCTGCTTAGGGCCGCCGCGGCCGCCCCTAGCGGGGCGCTTCCACGGAAGCGACGGCCATGGCGGCGATCCCTTCGCCGCGGCCGAGCGTGCCGAGTTTCTCGTTCGTTGTTGCCTTCACCGAGACGCGCGATGGTTCGATGCCGAGCGCGTGCGCGAGATTCGCTTGCATGGCCTCGACGTGAGGCGCGATTTGCGGCTCCTCCGCGATGACGGTGGCGTCCACATTGACGATTCGCGCGCCGGCGCTGGCCACGAGCGCGCGGATTACTTCCAGCATCAGCATGCTCGACACGCCGCCCCACTCGGGGTCGCTATCGGGAAAGTGCTTCCCCAGATCGCCCAGCGCCAGCGCGCCGAGAACGGCGTCGCCGATCGCGTGCGCCAGGACGTCGCCGTCCGAGTGCGCGCGAAGACCGTACTCGTGGGCGATCGACACTCCGCCGAGCGTCAGCGGAAGGCCGCGCTCCAAGCGGTGAATGTCGTAGCCCGTGCCGATGCGGGTTTCTGTGGCTGGGCTGTTCAGAGGCGCTCCGTGGCCGCTCCGGCCCGGAGCAGCGCGTTGAGAATGACGAGGTCGCTCGCGACAGTCAGTTTCCGGTTCCGTTCGTCGCCCGGAACGACCGTCACGACAACCCCCATCGCCTCGGCCAAACCCGCCTCATCTGTAGCCGCGGCAAGGGTCTCCCGCGCACGCGCGTGAGCCTTCCGAAGTATAACACTAGAGAAGATTTGCGGGGTTTGGGCGGCGACGAGATTCTCGCGCGCGACGGAGCGGGAGATGGTGGGGATCGCCGGGTCTTGGTGCGGGCCGGGCGCGACTTCCTTCACCGTGTCGGAGATCGGAAGCACCGGGATCGCCGCGCCTGATTCGCGAGCCGCATGGAGAACTCGCGATATGAGCGCGGCGTCGATCAGCACCCGGGCGACGTCGTGAACTCCGATGTAGGGGAGACCCTGGGTCAGCGCCTCGATGGCGAGCGCGACCGACTCCTGACGCGAGGATCCGCCGGGGATGAGTTTCATGCGCACTTTGCGTTGGTTCTTGATGTTGCCGAGGGCGAGCGAGGCAAGCGGTTCCAGTTCGCGCGGCACCGTGATAACGATCTCGCCGACAGCGGGATGTTTGAGGAATGTCTCCACGACCCGAACTAGCGCCGGGCGGCCGCCGACTTCGATAAGAAGTTTCGGCCCGAGGTCGCCCATACGTCGGCCTTCGCCGGCGCCGGCGAGGATGATCGCGAGGTCGGGGGCGGGGGCGACCGGGGCGGCGGGGGCAGCGGTTGGATCAGGGGCGGCCGGGGTCACGCGTCACTCCCCGATGGCGAGGACGATCGCCTCAGCCAGCGTACCCGCAGGGCGGATCTTGAATTTCGCGTCGGAGGCCGGGAGGTCTTCGATCGCGCGCTTCGGAACGATGGCGGAACGGAAGCCGAGCCGTTTGGCTTCGGCGATGCGTCTGGCCAGTTGGGGGACGGCGCGGAGTTCGCCGCCGAGCCCGACCTCACCAACGGCAAGGAGATCGGGCGAAACCGGCTTGTCGCGGAACGAGGACGCGAGGGCCAGCGCAAGTCCGAGATCGGCCGCGGGCTCCTCGAGTTTGATTCCACCTGCGACGTTGACGAAGACATCGGCCCCCGCGAGCGAGAGCCCGGCGCGCTTCTGCAGCACCGCGATCACGACCGCGAGTCGCCGCGAGTCGATTCCCTGGGCAACGCGCTGGGGATTGGCGAAGTGAGTTGGGGCGACGAGCGCTTGGACTTCAACTAGCAGCGGTCGCGTCCCCTCGATCGAGCCGACCACCACCGAGCCCGGCGATTGCTCACCGCGTTCGCGCAGAAGGCGTTCCGAGGGGTTATCCACTTCGACCAGTCCATCCCCGCGCATCTCGAACACGCCAATCTCGTGCGTGGAGCCAAACCGATTCTTCGCCGCGCTGAGAATGCGGTAACCGTGGTGCCGATCTCCCTCGAGGTAGAGGACCGCATCGACCATGTGCTCCAAGGTGCGCGGTCCGGCGACGGCACCGTCCTTGGTGACGTGGCCGATGAGGAGAATCGGCAGCGAGCGGTCTTTTGCAAGGCGAAGCAAGCGGAGACCGCACTCGCGAACTTGAGAGACCGACCCCGGCGCCGCATCGAGATCGGGCGTGTAGAGCGTCTGGATGGAGTCAACGACGAGCAGCGCAGGATTCAGCTGCTCCACCTGCGCCACGATGGCATCGAGATCAACTTCAGCCTGAACAAAGATCGGCGAGTCCGGATCCTTGAGCGCGAGCCGCTCGGCGCGCATCTTCGTCTGCCGAGGTGATTCCTCGCCGGTGACGTAGAGCACCGTGCGGTTCTGCCGAGCGAGTGCGGCGGCAAGGCCAAGCGCGAGCGTGGACTTTCCAACACCGGGGTCACCGCCGATAAGCACGAGCGATCCAGGCACCAACCCGCCGCCGAGCACCCGATCCAACTCGGTGATCCCCGAGCGCCACCGATCCTCAGCGCCCGTCTCGATAGCATCGAGTTTGACGGGAGCGGCCGCTTCCGCGCCGGAGTACCCAGCACGCGCGCCGCCTTTGGCAAGACCGCCCGACCGCCTCCCCGCAGAACCACCGGAACGAGCGATCCGATCAGTCGGCGCTTCAGCCGCAGTATTCCACGCACCGCAAGCGGGACACTTCCCAAACCACTTCGGGCTCTCGTTCCCGCACTCGGTGCAGAAGAAGGTGGCGCGCTCGGCGCTTGAGGTAGTTCGTTTCTTCATGTCGGCTCTTACCTGAATCCGATCCTGCGATGACTCGGAACGGGGGTGGTACTCGCAAGCTCCCGCAGCGCCTGGATGATTGTGGTTATTTGACGGTCCTGATGTCCCAGGCGACCCTCGAGTTGATCCAGCCGCTTCGCGAGTTCTGGTGTCGCCCCGAGCGCCTGCCTCAATCTAACGAACGCTCTCACGACAAACACGCTCACATCGACGGCTCGGCTCGTGTTGAGCACGCTCGCGGCCATCAGCGCGCCGTGCTCGGTAAACGCGGAGGGCAATGAGCTTGAGAAGCGAAGTCTGGAGAGGTGGTCGCATTTTGCGACCACCTCTCTCGTCTCACTTCTGGTGAGACGGAAGGCGAAGTCCTTGGGAAAGCGGCGCCGATTTCGCTTCATCTGTTCGTTCAATCGCTTCGTCGTGACTCCGTAGAACTCCGCCAGGTCCGCGTCGATTATGACCTTCTCTCCGCGGATGAGAAGAATCCGACCCTCGATCCGCCCTGCCTGGGATACTCCCGCCCTGCCCCCCACGGCCCCCTCCCATCGTCCCCACCCTAGAACAACCCAATCTTCAAGTACCGCTTCGGATTCTTCCTAATGTCCTTCACCAGATCGTTCGTATTCCTCAGCGTCTCACGCATCTCCATGTAGAGCGTCGAATCCTGAATCGCCTTCCCCAACGTCCCTTGCCCGGAATCCAACCTCGTCACCACGCGGTCCAACGAGGTCGCCGTCTTCGACAGCTGCTCGGACAGCGAACTCAATTGCCGCGACGCCGTCCCGAAATCCTTGATTGAGGAATTCACCTCCGCCTCATTCGTCGAAGCGATGGAGTTCAGTTTCTTCGCCGCACTTCGGAAATCGCTCACCGCCGCCCGAAGATCGACCTCGTTTTCCTCTACGGTATGGCTCAACCTCGAAGTCGCCTTTTCCATGCTCTTCGCGGCCTTCTCGATCGTCGCGGGATCCATGGCATCGAGCATCAAGTTCAATCGCGACGACAACTCGGTCGCCTCGGTGATCAAATCGCCTGCCCCGGAGATCACCTCCGGCACACCCGACTGGAACCGCCCGGGAATCGGCTTCTTTCCATCAAAAGCCCCGGGAGTCACGCCGGGATCCAGCGCCAGATATTTCTCCCCGAGGAATCCCTTGTTCGTCACCCGAAGCTCCACGTCCGGATGCAGGATCACGTCCCGCTGCATCTCGAACTCCACCCTCACCCCTTGGTCCTCGAGCAAGATGGCGGTGACGACGCCCTTCTTCACGCCGCGAACGGCGACAGGATCCCCTTCGGACAGCGACCCCACCTCCTCGAACTTCGAGAAGTAGGTCGTCTTCTTCTGCCCGAGGCGGTACTCCTTCAGCCAGACGACTCCTGCGATCATGGCGACGAGCGCCAGGAGTCCGGCGATTCCAACCTGGATAGCGGCGGCGCGAGACGTTTGGTTCATCCGTGTCCCTCTACGTCGGTTGGAGGGGTCCCTCGCTGCTCCCCTCGATGAACTGCCGCACGATCGGATCCTTCGTTGCCTGGATCTCGGCCGGCGTACCCATCGCGTGGATGCGTCCCTCATGGAGCATCGCGATGCGGTCGGCGATATGATAGGCGCTTCGCATGTCGTGCGTCACAGCGATCGACGTGATTTTCAGCCGCTGCTGCAATTGTCTGATCAGCCGGTTGATGACGTCCGAGGTGATCGGGTCGAGCCCGGTCGTCGGTTCGTCGTAGAGCATGATCTTCGGGTTCATGGCCAACGCCCGGGCCAGAGCGGCGCGCTTCTTCATGCCGCCCGACAGGGCGCTAGGTCGCAGCGATTCAGTCCCCGCCAGGCCCACCAGGGCCAGTTTCTCGGCCACCACGATCTCGATTTGGACTTCCGGCAAGGGCGTATGCTCGCGCAGCGCCAGGCCGACATTGTCGCCGATAGACATGGAGTCGAACAGGGCGCCGGCCTGGAAGAGCATCCCCATCCCTTCCCTCAATTCGAACAACTCCCGGTCCGCCAACCGCGTCACATCGAGCCCGTTCACGTGCACGCTGCCACGATCGGGGTCCATCAGGCCGATCGCGTGCTTCAGCAGCACCGACTTCCCCGTCCCGCTTCGCCCGATGATGACGAGCGACTCGCCGCGCCCCACAGACAAATTGACGCCGCGGAGCACATCCTTCTTCCCGAGCCGCTTCCAAACGTCGGAAAACTCGATGGCGACGTTCGACACGAGTGCCGGGCCACCGTCGCGTCCGGGGACGGCCGCCAGATCAGGCAAAGAGCACCCGGAAGAGGAACGAAGCCAGGAGATAGTCGATGACCAGGATCAACACGCACGACGCCACCACCGCTTTCGTGGTCGCGAGCCCCACGCCTTCCGCCCCGCCCTCGCTCTTCAGACCGTAGAAGCAGCCCATCGTCGCGATGATCTGCCCGAAGAAGAAGGCCTTGATGAGGCCCGAGAAGACGTCGTGCATCTCGAAGTACATCCGAAGGCCGCTCGTGAACGTGTGCGACGTGATGCCGAGTGTCCCGACCGAGACGAGATAGCCACCGAAAATCGCGATGATGTCCGCGAAGACCGTGAGTACCGGAAGCATAATCGTGGCGGCGATGAATCGCGGCACCACGAGGTAACGGATGGGGCTGATCCCCATCGTCTCCATGGCGTCCACCTGCTCGGTGACGCGCATGGTCCCGAGTTCGGCCGCGACCGAAGCGCCGACCCGCCCTCCGACCACGATGGCGGTCAGCACGGGGCCGAGTTCGATCACGACCGACTTCCCGATCACCGTGCCGAGATAGACCATCGGCACGTAGTCGCGCATCTGGTAGGCGGCCTGCACGGCGGCGACAGCACCGGTGAAGAGGGCGACGATGAGCGTCAGGGGGATG
>JANMQV010000120.1:0-17469 GCA_031370645.1 Candidatus Eiseniibacteriota bacterium
GGCACCTTGGCCTCGGCCAGCAGCACGTTCATGTGACCGGGCATGCGGCCGGCGACGGGATGAATCCCGAAGCGCACGTTGACGCCTTTGTCGCGTAGGAATTTGGTGATCTCGTAAACCGTGTGCTGGGCCTGCGCGACCGCCATGCCATACCCCGGCACGATGATGACGCTCTTCGCGTCCCGCAGTAGCTCGGCGGTATCGGTCGCGCTGATGGGTGTGACGTCGCCAGCCGGCTGGGCGCCCCCGGCGGCCGGCGCAGTGCCACCGCCGGTGCCGAATCCGCCAGCGATCACGGCGAAGAACTTACGATTCATGGCGCGGCACATGATGTAGGAGAGGATGGCGCCGCTCGAACCGACGAGCGCACCGGTAACGATCAGCAGGTCGTTCGACAGCATGAAACCGGTCGCCGCCGCCGCCCACCCGGAGTAGCTATTGAGCATCGACACCACGACCGGCATGTCGGCCCCACCGATCGCCATCACCATGTGAACGCCGAAGAGCAACGCGATGGCGGTCATCACGATTAGCGATGTCATACCGTGCGTGACGTCGTGCGAGTTGATGAAGGCGCCGCCGAACCAGATCACCGCCAAGAGCCCGGCGAGGTTCATGAAGTGGCGGCCGGGCAGCGTGACCGGTTTGCCGCTGATCTTGCCCGCCAATTTGCTGAATGCGATGAGGGATCCCGAGAAGGTCACGGCGCCGATCAGGATGCCGATGTAGATCTCGATCTCATGGATCGTCTTCTCCGCGCCCGTGAACTGCCCGGCGGCCGCGGGGTCGATGTAGTTGGCGAAGCCCACAAGCACGGCCGCGACGCCCACGAGGCTGTGCATCAGCGCGACCAGTTCGGGCATCTGCGTCATCCGCACGACGCGCGCGGCATAGAGTCCGACCGTGGCGCCGACGGCTATGGCGCCGATGATCCACGCGAAACCGCTTGGAGTGACCTGCGGGCCGAAGATCGTGGCCAGCACGGCGATGGCCATGCCGAGGATGCCTAGCAGGTTCCCACGTCGGGAGGATTCCGGGTTCGAGAGCCCTCCGAGACTGAGGATGAAGAGGATCGTCGCGGCGATATAGGAAGCGGTTGCCAAACTGGCAGACATTATTGGTCTCTCCTATTTCCGGAACATTTCAAGCATGCGGCGGGTGACCGCGAATCCGCCGAACATGTTGATCGACACGAGCGCGAGGCTTACCACCGCGAGCCCAAGGATCCAGGTCGCGGGACGATCGGCGCCTGCCGCCCCGTTGATTAACGGCGGCGCGACTTGCACGAGCGCGCCGATCGCGATGATGCTGGAGATCGCGTTGGTGACGCTCATGAGCGGCGTGTGCAGCGCGGGCGTGACATTCCACACCACCATGTAGCCCACGAAGCAGGCCAGCACGAAGACGGTAAAATGGGAGAGGAAGGCCGCCGGCGCGTTCGCGCCGAGGAACCAGAACAAGGCGGCCGCTCCGGCGAACAGGATCGCGGTGCGGGCCGGCGACGCCGGCTCGCTTCCGCCGTGGCCGTGCCCCTTCGGCTTCTCAGCCGGTTTCGCCGCCGCTGGATTGGCCTGAGCGGGCGGCGCCGCGGAAAGTTTGGGCGGGGGCGGCGGCCAGGTGATCGTGCCGTCCTTGATCACGGTCGTCCCGCGAATGACCTCGTCGTCCATGTTGACGTTGAGGACGCCATCCTTGGTCTTGCAGAGTTCCTCGGTGAGCCGCAGCAGATTCGTCGCATAGAGCGTACTCGCTTGTTTGGCGAGGCGGCTCGGAAGGTCGGTATAGCCGATGATGGTCACTCCGTGCCTCACCACGACCTGGCCGGGCACGGTGAGTTCACAATTGCCGCCCTGCTCCGCCGCCATGTCCACGATGACGCTCCCGGGCTTCATCGACCGCACCATCTCCACCGTGATCAGGCGGGGCGCCGGTTTGCCGGGGATCAGCGCGGTCGTGATGATGATGTCGACGTCGGCAGCCTGCTTGGCGAACACCGCGCGCTGCGCCTTCTGGAATCCCTCGCTCATGACCTTGGCGTAGCCGCCCACGCCGGCGCCTTCTTCGGTGTAGTCCACGGGGACGAACTCGCCGCCCATGGAGACGACCTGGTCGGAGACTTCCGGGCGCGTGTCGTTGGCGCGCACGATGGCGCCGAGGCCCGACGCGGTTCCGATGGCCGACAGTCCCGCCACGCCGGCGCCGATGACGAACACCTTGGCGGGGGGCACCTTGCCGGCGGCGGTGATCTGGCCCGTGAAGAAGCGGCCGAACTGATGTGCCGCTTCGATCACCGCGCGGTAGCCGGCGATGTTGGCCATCGAGGAGAGGGCATCGAGCTTCTGCGCCCGGGAGATGCGCGGCACGCTGTCCATCGCCAGGACCGTCGCCTTCTTCTCCGCAAGCCGGTTCATCAACTCGGGGTTCTGCGCCGGCCAGATGAAGGAGACAAGCGTTGTGCCTTCCCGCATCAGACCGATTTCCTCGGCGGATGGCGCGCGCACCTTGAAGACGATGTCGGACTTCGCCCAGAGCGCCGCCGCTCCTTCGACCGTCTCGGCGCCGGCGGTGCGATAGGTGTCATCGCCGCAGTTCGCCCCTGCGCCGGCGCCACGTTCCACCGCCACCGCGAAGCCCAACTTGATCAGTTTCTCAACGACTTCGGGCACGGTCGCAACTCGCTTCTCGTCGGCCGCCGTTTCGGCCGGAACGCCAATCACCGATGGCATGAAGATCCTCCCGTAATGTTTTTGGCGCGGGCCCCGCGTCATCCCGGCGAGGCGCGACGCAATCGGCGCGCTTTGCCGGGTTGGCTTGACCCAAACCTCGCTGCCATCATGCCGGATCGCCGCGAATCCAACAAGGCGCGGCGCGCTAGCCGCAAGGCGCTTTGTACGGCCTCCTTAAGTCGCTCCGGTTCGATCGCCGCCACTCCCTCCGTACCATTGCGCGCGACGCGACGGCGGCGGGGGATTGGGCATTATCCGAGTCCCGCCTCAGTTCTGACGGGAGCCGCCAAATCGGAGGCGGTTGATTGTAGACTCTCCCGGAGCCGTTCGGGGATGAACCCCGCGGAAATCGAAGTTCAGCGAGCGATCAAGAGGGGTGGGGGCGCATGGGGCGCGGTACTTGAAGGGCTCAGAGAAAATGATCGACCGCTGACCGTCACTTCTTTGCTTGGCCTCAGGATGGGCTCAGGCATGCGATGCAGTGTTGTAGGTAAGGCGAGTCAGGTTCATTCCCTCCGGGTGCTTGCGGCCGTCGCCGGACATCCGCGTCCGGCGACGGCCATTCCTGATCAAGCGCTGTTACAAATGGATGCTGATCGCAAGCTGTACGTCCGGGTATTGTTCGCTTAGCAGATAGTATCCGCCTTGCGACTCGACGACGGTGACATAGTCCGTGTCGTACCAGTCGTCACCCCAGTATTCAGGCACCGGGTCGAGCATGGTGAACCAGTAGCCATCCGAGTAGAACTCCGGATAGCTGTCGACAATTCTTATCTGGAAGCTGGAGAGGTGGAAGCGGTGCGGCCGGCCAAAGTAGAGAATGAACTGCCGGTTCGGGATCCGATATCCGGTATAGCCGCCCCGTTGGGACCACGTCCGATGCTGTGAAGTCCAGTTATTCGCGCGGTAACGTGACCAGACCCGCTGTTGTTCGACGCGCGTCGAAGCAGTGCGCGGTTGAGCGGGGTACTGGGTTACGCGGCGAGTCGGAGACGTCGACCGACTCTGAACGCCTGCCGTGGATTCGCGCCGCGGATTTCGAGCTGTGGCCCTGGACTGCTGGCGCTGGGCCATGGGCTGCTGCGTCTGCGATGGCCTCTGAACTCGTGCCTGACGACGCGACTGCGCCTGCCGATCCTGAGCGGGGGGCTGCTGCTGCCGGTTCTGCGCCGAGGGCCGCTGCTGCTGCCGGCTCTGATCTGCGGTCCGGTGCTGCCGGTCCTGCGCCGAGGGTCGCTGCTGCTGCCGGCTCTGCTCCGCGGGCCGCTGCTGCCGCTTTTGTGCCGAGGGCCTCTGCTGCTGCTCCTGCTGTTGGGGTTGCGTTGCCTGGTCTGGGTGCTTCGCGGAGCCACCGTCGTGACCTCTCTGGTTAGCTTGGGATCCACTAACCGAAGCGAGCCCGAATACTAGAATTGTGGCTGTCGTGCGAAGCAGTGCTTTTGGATTCACCATGATCATCCCTCCCATTCACATTCCCGGGCGTAGCTCCGGGCGCATTTAGAACCTCATCCACATTGAGTAAGGCATCTAGCGTGCCATGAGGCGAGTTCTTGCAAAGGCTGCGGTGAGCGGGCGTTGCGGAAGCAGGCTGGTTTCGAGCGGGCCGCAGTTGTAAATCTTGCTGGTCGGGCGTTACAAGTCGGCAGCAGCGGGGCGGGTCGTGGGCTGAGCGATCGTCAGCGAATCGCCAGCCACGTGCGTGTGGGAAGAACCTCCTCAGTGAGCACCTGGACACGACGGAGCTTCCAGCCATTCACCGTACGGAGCCACCCGTACCGGCCCCGGCGCCGGACGGTCCACTCCCGGCGAACGATGCCGAAGGCGCGCACTTGGAACGTCGCGCGCTGCTGCAGGGTCTCGGTAGCGATTCCGGCACCGCCGTCCCACTCGAGGGTCTCCCGGCGAAATTCCATTTCGACGGAGCGCATTCGAGCGAGCTGAACCCGCAGGTCATGCGCCAACTCGTCGCGGCCAATCGTTCGGCCGTCCCCCTGCGTGTATTCGAGCTCAGGGTGGAAAAGGTCGATGTAAGCGGAGGCATCGCGGCGCGCGTACGCTTCGTGGGCGCGTTTGTGCGCGGCGACGAACTCCGCGGCGAGAGAAGCCGGCTCCGCGTCTGCGTTCAGGTCCAACCTCTTTCTGAAAGTCGTTGGGCACGGCGTTAGTTACCGCCCGTTCCCGCATTTTCACACGAGCCGACAGGATCGGATAGGGGAGTCCTCCGAGCGCTCTCGTTCATCGGTACCCTTCATCCGTCTCAGCCGGCTCCTCCTGCATCAGATCCATGCCTGCCTCTGCACCTTCGCCTTGCAGATAATCCGTAATGTGCTGTTCCATTTGCGAGGGGAAGGACGGGGGAGGGCCCATGAGTTGGTCGGCGTACACCTTCAGCATCACTTCCTCGAATACCGGAAGGGCAACCCGCCCGCCGACCTCTTTCGGGCCCAGTGATCGGTTGTCGTCGAATCCGACCCGGACGGCGACCGTGATGCCGTCAATGCCGTACGTCGAGCCGACGAAGAGCGCATCCCTGAAATCGCTGGTCGTGCCCGTCTTGCCCATCACCGGAATCGGGAACGCCGGCGAGTCGAGGGCGTGAGCCGTGCCCGACGGAATTCGCACGACGCCCCGCAAGCCTTCTTGGATCATCAAGAGCGCATCGCTATCGAGCGAGATGGGCACGTCAACGCGTTGGTCCTCCTGCCCCTCTCCCTCCTGGCCACGGGCGATGTAACGAATCACGCGGGGCTGCACAAGGACGCCGGACGCGATCGTACGGTAGACCGTCGCCAGCTCCAGCAGAGTCATTTCAGAGGCGCCCAACGCCGTCGGCGCGTAGCGGTGAAGTGGCGTCTCCACGCCGAGGCTGCGCGACGTGGCCAGGACGCTGCCAATCCCCACCTGCTCGGTGATCCAGATCGCGACCGTGTTCCTCGACTCGGCGAGGGCCTGCCGGATCGGGATCATGCCCTTGTAGCGGCCATCATAGTTCGAGATCCACTTCACACCATGCGAACCGTCCGGCACGCTGATGGGCTCGTCGGGCACCAGAGTGTCGAGCGTGAAGTCGCCGTCCAGGAAGGCGGTCAGGTAGACGATCGGTTTCATGGCGGAACCCGGCTGCCGAAACGAGTCCCTGGCGCGGTTGAAGTCCCGGTAGGAAGCCTCGCGGCCGCGATAGAGCTTCCGGCCGCCCGCCTCGGCGAGTACGGATCCGTCTCGATTCCTCAGGACGACGACCGCGCCCTGAGTCATTCCACGTGCGCTCAGGTGGCGCTCTTCGTACCGGTCCAGGCCATGCTCCAACGCCTCGCTTGCAATCTGCTGCACGCGGGCGTCGACCGTCGAGTAGACCTGAATGCGCCCCTGCAGAAGGTCGTCGATATCAAGGCCGCCGTGATGGGACGCCAGATCGCCAATAACGTGTTCCACGACCGCGGCCGACTGTGTGCGCCGAGAGATCGGACGAACAACGGTAGGAAACGGGCGCCGGCTCGCGGCGGTTAATTCGGCGCGAGATATGAATCCGTCCGCGGCCATAAGCGCCAGAATCTGATTTCGGCGATGGAGGATCGGCGCGGTTGCCTTCGCCGTGGGCGCATAGTCGCGCGGAGCCTTGGCAATGCCCGCTAGAAGCGCCGCCTTGTCGGCGTCCGCGGCCGTGAACGTGGAAAGCGGCCGGCCGAAATAGAACTCCGCCGCCCTCACAAAACCGTACTGCCCGTTGCCCATGTACACGTAGCTCGCGTATCGGGCCAGAATCTCTTCCTTCGCGCGACGCTTCGATCCGAACTGTTCGCGCATCTGCTGTTCGAGCCACACAGAAAGCCGGATCTCCTCGCACTTCCGGAAAAGCATGTTCACGTTGCGCTCGCCGATCAGGGCTGACAGCGCTCGGGGACTGACGCCAGCGTAGCGGAGCGTGTAGCTGTTTTCCTGGGATGTCAGACGCCGCAGAAAGCAACCGCGCACGAGCTGCTGGGTGATCGTGGAGCCGCCCTGCGGGAGAATGGCCCGGCCGCTCTCGTTGTCGTGGCGTCCCGCCGAGGCGAGCCGCTCCGCGAAGGCGCCGAGCCTGATCTTGGAGAGGACGCGCGGAAAACACGAGTAGTCGACGCCGTTGTGGGAGAAGAAGTGCTTGTCCTCCGTGGCGAGGATCGCGTCACGAACGATCGGAGGGAGCGCGCCATACGGCGCGTTCTGCCGGTATTCCCGCGCGAGCGCGATGAGCGTCTGGCCATTGGCGTCGTAGACATGCCCGATCGCGGGGAATTCGAAACGCGTGAACGGTCCCAAGTCCGGCAGGTTGCCGCGATCCAGGTAGGTGTGCTGAAGCGCGCCGAGCGTGAAAAGACTCGCGCCGGTCGACATGAGGAGCGCGATCGCGGTGCCTGCCAACAGGACAATCGTGCCGGCAGTCCAAGGTCCGCCGGCCGGCCGAATCATGCGTCGTTCCTCTTTGATGAAGCGAGACACCGTGCGCACGGCCAGCGGCGAAAGCGAGCAGCCCCAGTGTTGCTATTACAAAGCGATCTGGAACGAGCGCCGGCATCGCGCACCACTACGGTTGACGGGGTATCACGTTAGCGCGGAACCGATCGCTGATCGCGACCAGCCGACCCTACCCACCAGGGAGGTATGGCAAGATCGAGGCCAAACCCGACGCCTCGCCGGCCCGGGCGAACGAGGCTCACTGAGTGTTCGTGCGGCGGCGGCAAGGTACCGGGCACGCTCCATCCCGGGTTTGAAGTTTTCGACGTCATGTGTGCAAGACGTTCCGGCGCTGCCTCTCCCTTCGGACTAGCGCTCCCCGCCGATTCGACCCACGTTCCGTCCTAACACCCTTCCCATCAGGGCGTTGGTCGGGTGTGTCCGAGATGTGGGCGCCGTGGCATGAATCTGGCCCCGCATTCACCCAGGAGAAGCAAGGAAGGAGGTGAATTCAACGTGAAGAAGAGCAGAGGCGGTAGGATGACTGCAGCCAAGGTACGTGCAGCCAAGAGACCTGGTGGTAAGGGTCTTGTAAGCAAGCGTGCAGTGGGTCGAAGGATCAAAAAGACCTGAGCTTAGTTTCAGTGGCACTTATGACAACGGGTCGCGGCAAGGCGATTCGAGTAGCCCCAGGGGAATGCCCCCTGGGGCTTTCGGCTTTACCGGTCTAGGTCGTCATTCGCGGCCTTCGCCACCTCTGCCTTCGCGTGGCTGCGCTCATGTCGGAGGTAGCCCACCGCCCGGCCTTTCCGGGGTGTTTGGCGAAGACTCCGAGAGCCGGTACCAGTCGATCCGCCGCGTGAGGACCATCACGATCGCAAGTGCGGCAAGGAGGAGGACAGAGCCGAGTAGGAGCGCGTAATCCTTCGATTGAAGAATGACGTAGAGGAAGCCATAGAGCGCCCCCAGTAAGCCGGCGAATGCTCCCGCTCGCGCCATACTGCGAAGCACGTGCCCCACGTAGATGGCGGAGAGGCCGACGCAGGCGCCACTCGCCACGATGTAGGCGGCGGCGAATGGCAGATGCTCCGAGAGTGAGACGAGGAGCAGGAAGAAGAGCGCGAGCGCGGCGCCGCAGAGGGCGTACTGGATGGGATGCACCTCGATCCGGCGAAGGACCTCGAAGAGAAAGAACGCAACGAAGGTCAGGAAGACGAAGAGGAAGCCGTACTTCACCGCGCGCTCGGACTGTTGATACACGTCGACCGGCTGAACGAAGCGAACGCCGAGCTCGGCATCGGGGAATCCCTGCCCGTCGCCGCCGGCGTCGGGCCCGGCTGGGACGCTTCGGTTTGAGCTGTCCCCAATCCGTGTCATGAGGTCGTCTATGCCGGTCGCGAAACGCGAAAGCTTCCACCGCGCCTGGAAGCCCGCGGCCGAAACGCGGCGTTCGTCGGGGAGAAACGCGCCCACGAAGCCCGGATGCGGCCAATCGGACGACAGCTCGACGTCCGTGACGGCACCGATGGGGAGAAACAGGAGGCGGTCGGTGCCCACCAGCTCGAGGCTGGCGTCGACCGTCATGCGCCGCCCGGGGGCACCCGAGGGAAGCGGGGCTCTGAACCCGTGCTTCAGCGCACCCAGACCGGTGCCGAGGCGCAGCTCCTGGATCGCACCGTCGAGTTTCACTTCGGGAATCGCGCGGATGCCCCGCGGATCGGAGATGCTGAAGACGACTTCGGCTCTCGGCTCCTCCAGCAATTGGCGGTTGTCTAATCCGAGCCCTGGCGGCAAGGTGAACGTGGCGGAGAACCCGGTAGTCGCCCGGAAGAAGGGCACGCGATAGATGCCGCGCTGCCGTGTCTCAACAGTTGCGTTGGACCGGAGCCGGAGCGAATCCGGTAACAGCACCTCGATGCCCTCCCTCACCTGATCCGCTTCGCCCTTCAGAGCCGTCGGCAGGCGCTCGCGGTAGCGTACGACGAGAAGGGGACCCACGATGGTCTGAGCCCTGGCGGTGCTCTTTGCGACCTCGGCCGTTACTGTGTCGCGATAGTGGGATCGCTCCTTGACGATTCCCCAGATCATGGCAAGCGGCACGATGAACGCTACCGCTACGCCGGCCACGATGAACGCTTTCAGGGCCACATTTGTCCGCATTCGAAGGTCCGCCCTTTCTTCAGATCGCTAGGGGGCGCGCACTGTTTCGGTGAAGTACTTTATATAACAAAGTATAATGCCCGAGAAAATGCCCGTCAAGGGCCCGAGTCCGACGCCCGAGAGCGCTCGACTCCCCCGTGGCATTGGGCACCTCGCGATCTCATCCAAGCGGGGATATTGACCCGCACGACGCCCTTGGACATTATCGTGGGGAGTTGAGGAGGGGATCGAGCTTCCCTCCTGACGTCGGGGGAGGATTCCTGGCGGCGAACAGGCGAACAGGCAGTCCGTTCGTTGGACGAATCCAACTGTGGGAGCCTTGATGTCGAACGAGTTGTGCTTCGTAGTGGTGCCCTTCGGCCGAAGGCAAGGTCCTACAGGCACCTGGATCGACTTCGATAGCCTCTACCAAGATATCATCGAACCCGCCATCAAACACGCTGGCTTCGATGCCATCCGCGCGGAGCAGGGGGATGTACTCGGCGGTGTCACCCACAAGCCGATGTCTGAGCGGCTGGTCCTGTGTCACGTTGCTATTGCGGACCTGACAGTGGCCAGCGCCAAGGTCTGCTACGAACTCGGCGTTCGACATGCCGTCCGCCCACACCGCACCGTGATGCTCTTTGCCGCCGGTGGGTGTCTGCCGTTTGATGCGGAGGACCTTCGCGGCATTCCATACCGACTCGGAGCCGACGGCAAGCCGAAGGATGTTGACGGCATGCGAGAGGCGATCGTCGACGCGTTGCGCGCGGCCCGGTCTGCCGACGCCGATAGCCCCATCTTCCAGCTCGCCAATGGTCTGCCGGCACTTCAACTCGATCACCCGAGAACGGACGTATTCCGCGAGAACCTGGGGGACAGCCAAGAGATGAGGATGCGCCTTGCGCAAGCGAGAACTCGGAATGTGGGCAGTCTCGAGGGGCTCCACGCTCTCGAGGCTGAGCTGGGAGACGTCTCCGATGTGAAGGTCGGAGTCGCTATCGATCTCTTCCTCTCCTATCGCTCCATCGAGGCCTGGAAGGACATGATTCGGCTAAAGAATCTCCTGTCCCGACCCTTGCAGGAATCCGTGATGATTCAGCAGCAGTTCGCCCTGGCGCTCAATCGCGACGGGCGAGGCGAGGACGCCGAACTCGTCCTGCTTCAGCTCCTCGCGCGGCACGGACCATCCAGTGAGTCGTACGGTATCCTCGGCCGCGTGTACAAGGACCGCTGGATTAATGCGTTCCGAGCCGGCGAGACATTCCGTGCGCAGGGGTTGCTGGACGAGGCGATAGACGCGTACTTGAGTGGATTTCAGACGGACTGGCGCGATGCATACCCGGGGATCAACGCGCTAACGCTGATGGAGATCCGCGATCCGCACGACGGCCGCAAGCGGGAAATTCTCCCGGTCGTCAAATATGCCGTGACGCGTCGCCTCGCCTCCGGCAGCCCGACCTATTGGGACCACGCAATGCTTTTGGAGCTGGAAGTGCTGGGTGGTGATGAAGCCGCTGCGGCGGATGCTCTATCGACTACCCTAAGAGAGGTCCGCGAAGTCTGGGAGCCCGACACGACGGCCCTCAATCTGGGCTTGATTCGCGAAGCCCGCGCACGCCGGTCGTGAACCCCTCGGCAGGCGATCATCGACGGAGGCAGAACTGGCAAAGAAAAAGATGAAACCGCAGGCGGGGGAACGTCGCAACGTCTTCATCAGTTTTGCCGATGAAGACGAGCCGATGGTCGACCTGTTACGCGGCCAAGCCCAGAGCGAGGACAGCGCTGTGGACTTCAATGATTGGTCGCTGCGTGCGCCGTTCGCCACCAAGCGGGCCGAAACCATCCGCAGGGGCATCCGCAAGCGCATCCGGCAGGCGTCCCTGACCCTTGTCTACGTGTCGAAACATACAGCCGAGAGCGAGTGGGTGAATTGGGAGGTTGAAGAGAGCGTCAAACTCGAGAAAAAGGTAGTCGGAGTCTACAAGGGAAAGATTCCAGGGCGACTGCCTCCCGCGATCAAGAAGCATAGGATCCGAGTCATTGCCTGGACCCACAAAGAGATCGCTAAGGCGCTGAAGTAGGCGGCCGAGCGGGTGCGAGGAGCCCCAGCGGGATGACCCACGTGGGGCTTCCTGCTTTGGGGCGCGAACGGTAGCTCTCGGCAAGTCACTCCGTCGGTTCTACGCCAGGACCGTTCTGCGCGCGCGCCGCGCGTCGAAACAACAACCCGGATCCGACAAACAGCATGGCGAAGAGCGCATTCAGACCAAACAAACCCAAGACACCGGAGGGTACCGGGGGCTTCCAGATCGTCAGCGCAATCACGGGGACCAACATTTGAGCGAGCGCTGTCGCGAACAACACGCGTGCCATCCCACGCGGCTCTAAGCGCACGATGGCGGCACCAATGAATCCGACGGCAAGCACCCCGATATACATCAAGTTAGCGGGGTTGTCCTCGTCCCCGATGATGCCGACGGCAAGATTCAGCCAGACGAGGAGGAGCGCTGCCGCGAGCGCCAGGCCGACGGCCGCTCGGTACGCGAGATTCCCCCCCTTCCTCGCTACCAGCTCATAGGTGAAACCAGCGCCTAACAGGAGGGCGCCGGCTACAACAAAATCAGCGAGGTCCCAGTTCACTTCATGGGTAAACTGCATCGCCAACAGGGGCAGCAGCAATAGGAACGCTGTCGTGAGCAGAATGCGGATCATCGCTTTGTTTTGCATCATGACGAATGTCGTCCTTTCTTCAAATCGGGATTCAGCCCCCAGCACACTTCACGCAACCTACACGAAGTACTTTATAACATAAAGCATAATCGCGAGGAAGGCGCCTGTCGAGCATTTTCACGGGCCCTCGCGCGTCACCATCACGTTCCCTGGCTTGAGAGTCGCGGCAAGCAGAACCGGGCGCGAATCGGGACCGCGGCTCAGGCAGCGGACTGCTCGTGCCAACTGAGGACACGCAGCGCACGGAGTGTGTTCCACCGGCTGGGCCGACCGTCGCCGTCCTCGAGCGTAAAGTGGACCTTGCCGGGATGCGAGTTCTCCAAGAGCCACGTGCCATCGGGTTGCTGCTTGGATCGGAGCGAATCGATCGCTTCGTCCATCCGCGAGTCCGGCGCGTCCCCGACCAAACGGAAGTATTCGAGGGCACGCAGCACGTCGTAGAGCCAGCGGGTCGGAAAGGAGAATTGCAGCCAGGCGGGGTTGACGACTTGGCCGGTGCTCTTACGTCGGACCAGATTTCGTTCGAGGAGGTATTCCTCGCCCCGGCGCCGAGCCGCGATCAATTCCGTAGAGCCACCCGTTGCGCGCTCGTGCGCCAAGAGCCCTTCCAGGACGTTGATCGTGGTCGCGAACGACGAGCGGACGGAACCGTTCTCCGCCTCGCAGTTCCATCCGCCGTCCTCGAGCTGCTCACCCAGTAGGCGGGCGACCACGCCATCCACATCTTGATCAAAGTAGGAGCCCAACATGACGGTCCTGCCATTGATGCACGGCTCGACCTCGCCGCTGAAGAACGGCTGCCCGGCGTGCTCCCAACGGCAGTGGTCTCTGGCCAGCGCCACCGCCCGGCGCACTCCGTCTGAGGATGGGTCGACCCCGAAATCATGCAGCAGCTGGAGTGTCGGCAGCGTGGAGGTCCAGGGCTGCCCCTGGTTCTCGGCGCGCCGCCACCCCTCAGCAGGAAAGCACGCGCCTCCCGCCCACTGGCCGTCTTCGCCCTGCAATGCCAGCAGCCTGGCACCCCAGCCCTCGGTTGCCACCCGCGCGCGCTCCGAGGCGACGACCTCAGCCGGCGCACGGACGAGATCGCGCAACACCTGCCAGCGGATGGCGGGATCCGAATCGAGCAGCCAGTCCAGTGGGGGCATGCGACTGGGATCCCTTAGGACTTCGCTTTCTTCGAGGGTTTCTGCTTGCCAGAACTGTTGAGGGCGACCGCCTCGCGAATGAGCGACTTGAAGGCGGACTTGTCAACGCCCTCTCTTTCGTGGATGTCGATCGCGCGGCGCACCTTTCCGCCGAGACTCGAGTTGAAGAGGCGGGCCGGATCTTTAAGCGACGCGCCCTTGGCGAAGGTGAGCTTCACGACTTTCTTGTAGGCTTCGCCCGTGCAGATGATGCCGTCGTGCGACCAAACCGGAGTGCCCATCCACTTCCACTCCTCGACGACGTCCGGGTCTGCTTTCTTGATGAGCTCGCGCATTCTGCTGAGGGTTTCCCCGCGCCAGTCCCCGAGTTCGGCGATTCGCTCCGAGATGAGTTCCGATGCCGACTGGCCCAGGCTCGCGTTCGACTTCTCCATGTTCTGATCCTAGGAATATGGAGATACGTCGTCAACCCGATTGGGACAAAGTTGGCCAACGGGCTGGCAGAGGAGGGGGAACCAGGTAAACAGTCGTACTCGCAATTGGATGGCGGCATGGCCACGTGGCTAGGGTGACCTTCCTTGCTCGGCTAACGGTGGCCAGCCGTTGCCAGGAATGGCCAACCTGACCGTAGCCACGACCGAAGCCGGTGGCGCGAGGTGGCCGTGAAGATCCTGCAGCAGCACCTCTCCGACCACCCCGACGTGCGTGCGCGCTTCGAGCGCGAGGTCAAGGTGATCCGGGCTAAGCCTGGCCCGCCTCGGACACGTGGGGGAGCTGCCGCGATGCCGCTGGAGTGAAGCGGAGCAGGGCGCGGAAGGCGGCTGCATGAGCCTCGGGGCGCCAGGTGGATCCGGCGTACAACGCGGCGAGCAGATCGCGCCATCGAAGCAACTCGCGCCGGAGGCCGCGGCCCGTGTTGGCCCCAACCGTGAGGTCGACGAGTGCCAGAGCCCGCTCATACGCATTCCGTCGGCGGGTCTCGTCACCGGTATCGAGGAACTTCGATCCACGATTCATCTCGTTCGCGATCATCAGAATTTGCTGATCGAGGGTGAACCGGCTCCATCGTTCCAAGGTTAGAGCGGCGTGCTGGGCCATGTCAGAGCTCCTCGCCTTGGCCGATCAACGCGAACGTCAGTGCGCGAACGCGCTCCCGAAGTTCCGGATCCTCGAGTTCCATTCCGGGATTTGAGCTCGCGGGACGTATGTTGATCAGCGAAGTGAACTCGATGCATTTCTCCGGCGACGCGCCCGGATAGTAGTTCGCGCCCCAGAGATTCTCCTGCCGACTTCCGGAATCCAGCAATAGCGCTTCGGCGTCCGCATGAAGCTCGCCGCCGACGGCGATGACCCCGCGTTCTATGTCGACCACGTACTTCACCATGTCACCGAAGCCGTCGGCAACGAGGCGCCGGAGGTCGTCCGTGGCGATTCGTTCCTGAAGTATCTCTATTTCGGGCATCTCACGCCTCGAACCCCATTCTCTTCATGAACGCACCCCACCGCGGATTGGCCCATGGCGCAGGCACCAAGGGTGCCGACGATCTCGTAGGCGCCGAGGCGGGTGCTGGAGGATAGAGGCATAGCCGAGCAGTCTAGCCGCCGGGGCGCGGCCTGTCAGCAGTCACGAAAGGGCAGGGAAGGCGCGATTTCCGATGGGGCCTGCGCTCCCGGGCGCACGGAAGGAAGCTCCTCTACTCGGTCGCCATGCACACGATGGCGCTCCGGCACGGATCAAGTGCCGTGATCCTTGGCGCTCGAATTCCCGCCTATCGGCCCAGCAGTTCAATTTCGGCGATCTGCATCGCGATAAGCGTCATCAAGATCACTGCCGACGCGAATCCGAAGTGGAATGGCATCCGATGGTCTCCTTCGAGCTGGGCAACGTACGCTCACGTTCGACGGGCTACGATATCACTGCCGGGGACGCGAGTGGAGTGCCACCTGACCCCTAACCCTGCAACTGACGCGCGGGAGGGGATGGATTACCGTCGCTCCCGCTTCGACCGTAGCCGGTAGTTTGTCCAACAACCCTCCATCAGTCTTGTCGAATCATTCCAGGACGCCCAGGCGGCGGAGGAGATCAATCATCCTCGGGTCCGAGCGGATGGTTTGGAAAATAGGATCGTACGTGTGCCAGAGCAACCACTGATCGCGCTCTTCGTATGCACGCTCCAGCCACTCGAATACTTGGTCCACGCGGCCCAGACCGAGATGCGCGATCGCCACACTGAGGGCGGGAACCCAACCGTGTTGGGCGCGGTCGTGCAGCATCGCGAGCTGGCCCTCTGCATCACTCCGCCGGTCCGCGAGAGCATACGCAGCGGCGAGATATCCGATCGCGTAAGGGCTCCCACCCGAGCAGCGCACCGCTTCTTCGAACGACCCAATTGCTTCCTCCCCCTTCCCAAGCGCGCCTGCGACAATGCCGCTACCGAAATGCGGGAACCATGAGGTCGGGTCGATCTCCCGCAAAATCTCTAATTGATGCGAAGCTCGGTCGTAGTCGCCCAGCGCCCAGTATACCCAGGCGAGGATGTAGTTCCAGAAGGCCGCCAGCGGATCCAGTTCGACAGCGCGCTTGGCGGCGACCACGGCGTCATCGGGTCGCCCAGAATAGAGCTCCACCTGCGCCAGCACGGCATAGGCGTGTCCCAGGTGCGGACCGACTTCGAGCGCTCGCATCAAGGCGGCTCGAGCTGCCGGCTGGTTCCACTCGTAGAGCATGTGGTAGACGCCAGTGAGGGTCCAGGCCTCCGCCAGCTCTTGATCGAGCGCCAGCGCTTTGGTGAGCGCGGCCTTTGCCTTCGGCCACGCCTCGCGCGGTGGGGTGGTGACAGCGCTCTCCGCGGCAAAGACGTCCGCCAGCCCGAAGTGCGCCGGCGCATAATTCGCATCAAGCTCAATCGCGCGTTCGAAGCATTCCCGGGCCTTCTGCAGCCCCTCCGCCGTCCACTTCTGCCAGTGGTGCCGGCCCTTGAGGTAGAACTGATAGGCCTCGACGTTGAGGGTCGGCCGCTTCGCTATCGCCGCCTGCTCCTCGCCGAGCAAGTTCACTTTCAGCGCACCGGCAATCGCGAGCGCGATCTCGTCCTGGACTTGAAAGATGTCCTCGAGCTGACGGTCGTAGCGTTCCGACCATAGGTGGTAGCCGTCGGAGACCTTCACGAGTTGGACGGTGATCCGCACCCGGTTGCCCACCTTGCGGACGCTGCCCTCGAGGACGGTGGCGACGTTCAGCTTCTGGCCGATCGTAGCGATGTCGTCGCTCTTGCCCTTGAACTGGAACGATGAAGTGCGCGCCGATACGCGCAGCCCCTTGATCTTTGACAGCACGTTGAGCAGTTCGTCGGCGAGGCCGTCGGAGAAGTATTCGTCCTCCTCGTCGCGGCTGCGGTTGACGAAGGGGAGCACGGCGATCGAGGCAACTCTGCCCGAGGCCGGGTTCTCCGGCTTTCCGCGCTCCAAGTCGCGACGGATGGTTCGAAGCTCGTTCGACACATCGAGGGCCGTTTGGAAGCGCTCCCGCGGGTTCTTCTGCAAACATCGGCTCACGATGCGCCCGAGGTCGGACGGGAGATCGGTTCGGAGTCGGGCCAGCGGCTCCGGCGTGTCGCGGAGGATGGCGTGACTTACGTCGATGGATGTTTCGCCGGTGAAGGGCCGGAGGCCGGTGGAGAGTTCGTAGACGATGATCCCGAGCGCGAAGAGATCCGATCGCGCATCCACCGTCTCGCCGCGGATCTGCTCCGGCGCCATGTAAGGCACGGTGCCGAGCACCTGGCCCGCGCCCGAGATGGGGGACTCTGCCGTGGCGTCGATGGTGGCTCCAGGATCAGGCCCCTCGGTAACCGCCATTTTCGCGAGGCCGAAATCCAACACCTTCACGCGTCCCTCGCGCGTCACCATGACGTTCCCGGGCTTGAGATCGCGGTGGATCACACCGCGCTCGTGGGCGGCGATGAGGGCGTCGATCAAGGGGATCGAGAGTTCGAGCACACGAGAGAGCGGAAGCCCGCCGGGGGTGATGAGATTGGAGAGGGTCTGTCCTTCGACCAGTTCCATCGTGAGGAAACGGACGCCGTCCTCATCCTCGACCGAGTGGAGCGTGACGATGTTCGGATGATTGAGCCCCGCGACCGTGCGCGCCTCGCGCTCGAAGCGGACCAATCTGTCCGGCGAAGTGGCCACCGCCTCAGGCAGCACCTTGACCGCGACTTCGCGGCCCAGGCGGAGATCCTTCGCGCGATAGACCTCGCCCATCCCTCCGGCTCCGAGGGGGCCGATGATCT
>JANMQV010000126.1:0-7760 GCA_031370645.1 Candidatus Eiseniibacteriota bacterium
ATGGAGATCATCGAGTCGCTGGAGCCCTCTCGGCGCGGCGCGTACGCCGGCGCGATGGGCTATTTCGATTTCCATGGGAACGCCGACTTCTGCATCACCATCCGGACGGCCACGCTGGAAGGGGGCCGCATCCATGTGGGAGTTGGCGCCGGTATCGTCGCCGACTCCGACCCCGAAGCGGAATGGCAGGAGACGCGCAACAAAGCACGCGCTGTCGAAGAAGCCGTGCGGTTGGCGCAGCGGGGGCTCGACTCGTGATCCTCATGATCGACAACTACGACTCCTTCACCTGGAACCTGGTTCAATATCTGGGTGAACTCGGCGCGCTTCCGAAGGTCGTGCGAAACGACGAGATCACCGTGAAGGAGGCGGAGGCGCTCAATCCATCCGCGATCGTGATTTCTCCCGGTCCCGGCCGTCCCGGGGACGCCGGGGTCTCGAACGCCATGGTGAAGGCATTCGCGGGGCGCATCCCGATCCTCGGGGTCTGCCTTGGCCACCAGTGCGTCGGAGAGGTCTTCGGGGGGGCCGTGGTGCGCGCGGAACGCTTGGTGCATGGGAAGACATCGGCCGTCATTCATACCGGACGCGGCATCTTCCTCGACATCGACAATCCCTTTCAGGCGACCCGCTATCACTCGCTCGTCGTCGCGCGGGAAGGGCTTCCCGAGGCGCTCCAGGTGGTGGCGTGGACTCCGGAGAATGAAATCATGGCGCTCCGGCATCGCGACCACGAGACGTGGGGCGTCCAGTTCCACCCCGAGTCGATCCTCACGCCTCAGGGGAAGGATCTGCTCCGGAATTTCCTCCGCCTCATTCCCGGACTCTCCGTCGCGGAGGCGCCCCGCCGCTCCGTTCCGTCGTGATCGCCGAGCTCCTCCCTCGTCTCCTGCGAGGTGAACACCTTTCGCGTGAGGAGGCCTCGGCGGCCGTCCTGGCGATGGTCGGAGGGAAGGAGGAGCCGGCGACGATCGGAGCCTTCCTCACTGCGCTCGCGACGCGCGGGGAAGCCGAATCGGAGCTCCTCGGCGGAGCCGAAGCGCTCCGGGCCACCGCCATCCCGTTCGATTCGGGCCTGACGGCCGTTCTTGATACGTGCGGCACAGGCGGCGACCGGAGCGGCAGCTTCAATGTCTCGACGGCGGTGGCGTTCGTCGCGGCGGCGGCAGGCGCGCCGGTGGCGAAGCATGGCAACCGCTCGGTTTCGAGCCGCTGCGGGAGCGCGGACGTCTTGGAAGCGCTCGGAGCGGTCGTCGACCTGGGACCGGAAGCGTGCGGCGTCATCCTGCGAGAGACGGGTTTCTGCTTCCTCTATGCGCGGCGCTTTCATCCCGCCGTCGGTCGCGTCGCACCCGTGCGGCAAGCGCTCGGCATTCGGACCCTTTTCAACTGGCTCGGACCGTTGGTGAATCCGGCCCGGGCGACGCACCAGCTCCTCGGGGTCTCGGAGATCGATCGCGTCGAACCGGTGGCGCGCGTCCTCCTGGCGCTCGGGACGAAGCGTGCCCTGGTGGTTCACGGGGGTGGCGGCGTCGACGAACTTTCACTAGAAGGAGAAAACGTCGCGGTGCTGGTGGAGGCGGGGGAGATTCCGCGTCGCGTTCCGGTCGAGGCGCGCGCCTTGGGCCTCAAGCCGGCGCCGATCGCGGCGCTCCAAGGCGGCGATGCGGTGGAGAACGCGGGAATCTTGCGTCATGTTTTCTCCGGAGAGCGCGGGCCGGCGCGCGACGTCGTGGTTTTGAACGCGGCGGCGGCGCTATGGGTGGCGGGAACAACCTCGGATGTAGCCGAAGGGGGACGCCTGGCGGCGCGCACGCTCGACGACGGAAGCGCGGGACGCACGCTCGACGCCTTCGTCGCCGCGACACGACGAGCCCACGCTTCGGGTGACGCCGAATGAGCGGCGACTTCCTCGCGGTCATCGGGCGGGAACGGCTGGAACGCGTGCGTGAAGACGCGCGCCGGATTCCGCTTGCGACCTTGCGCTCGGAGGCCGAGTCGCGCCGCGAGGACCGGAGATCGTTCCTCGACGCGCTTCGCCGCCCTTCGGGAGCGCGGCTTCGCGCCATCGCGGAGGTGAAGCAGGCGTCGCCGAGTGCCGGCGCCATTGTTGACGGCGCGAAGTACGACCCGTCCGGTATCGCCGAACGATACGTCGAGGCCGGCGCGGCGGCCATCTCCGTCCTGACCGAGCCGAACCGATTCCGCGGGAGCATCGAACACTTGGTGAGCGTGCGCGATCGCGTCTCCGTGCCGGTCCTACTCAAAGATTTCGTGGTAGACGAGCGGCAGTTGTACGAGGCGCGAGCCCGAGGGGCCGATGCGGCGCTTCTCATCGTGGGGCTCCTCGACGAGCGACAGTTGAACGATTACGCGGCACTCTGTGTCGGGATCGGGCTCGATCCACTGATTGAGATTCACGAAGCCGACGAACTCGACCGCGCGCTTTCGGTGCCCGGAGCCATCGGAGTCAATAACCGCGACCTTCGAACCTTGTCGGTCCGGAAGGGGCATGCGGAGCGGCTGCTGGAGCGGATTCCGCCCGACCGCGTCCGCGTCGCGGAGAGCGGATATCGGACTCGGGCGGAGATCGAACGGCTGGAAGAACTCGGCGCCGACGCCGTCCTCATCGGAGAGAGCCTCTTGCGGCAGGGAGATGTCCGCGCCGCGCTTCAGGCCCTCATCGGCCGGGCGGAAGGGGAATCATGAAAACGCGCATCAAAATTTGCGGCATCGTGACTCCAGAGGACGCCGCGGCTGTCGTGGAGGCGGGGGCTGACTATGTGGGTCTCGTGCTGACGGAGAGCCCGCGGCGCATGACGCTCGAGCAGGCCAAGGCGATCCGGAACGCCGTGCCGAGCGCGGATCTCGTCGGTGTCTTCCGAGAGGAGGGCCCAGACGGGGTGGCGCCGCTGGTGGAGGCTCTACGGCTGCGCGCCGTGCAGGTGGAGGGGTGGCTCGAACGCGTTCCCTGGGCGCCGGCCGACGTCTGGCACGTGCTTCGGGCCGCGACGCTGCCCGAGCCGTCCGCGCTGCCGATGATCCCGCTTCGAACCTACCTCCTCGACGCGTATGACCCGGCTCTCCCAGGAGGCACGGGGAAGCGCGCCGATACCGAATGGGCGAAGATCGCCGTGCGGGATGGGCTCCGCCTCTTCATCGCCGGCGGATTGAACTCTGAGAATGTGGGTGCGCTCGTGCGCGACGTGCGGCCCTATGGCGTCGATGTGTCGAGCGGGCTTCAACTCGAAGGCGGTCGCCCGGGGCAGAAGGACCTCGCGAAGGTCCGTGCCTTCATCGAACAGGTCCGCCAAGCGGACCGCGACCGGCCGAAACGATCATGAGCCGCGAGACCACGCCCGCTCCGGCGGTTCCCGGACGCTTCGGTCCCGACGCTTCGTTCGGCGGCGCCTACGTTCCGGAGACGTTGAACGGTCCTGTTCGCGAACTCGCAGAGGCGTACGAGGCCGCGCGCCGCGACCCGGAGTTCACCGAAACATTCGCGCGCGAGCTTCGCGACTTCGCGGGACGCCCGACGCCCTTGCTCGAAGCGCCGCGACTCGCCGCGGAGTCGGGAATTCGCCGGCTCTATCTCAAGCGGGAGGACCTCCTCCACACCGGCGCGCACAAGATCAACAACGCGATCGGGCAGGCGCTACTGGCGCGGCGGCTCGGAAAGACGCGCCTCATCGCGGAGACCGGCGCCGGGCAGCACGGCGTCGCCACCGCCACCGTCGCGGCGCGCTACGGCCTCTCGTGCGCAGTCTACATGGGAGCCGTGGACATGGAGCGGCAGCGCCCGAACGTCGAACGGATGCGCCTCCTCGGTGCCGAGGTGATCCCGGTCGAGTCCGGCAGCCGCACGCTCAAGGACGCGATCAACGAGGCGATGCGCGATTGGTCTGCCTCGGTCCGGACGACGCACTACCTTCTCGGCTCCGTGCTGGGACCGCATCCCTATCCCACGATGGTGGGAGATTTCCACTCGGTGATCGGTCGCGAAGCCCGCGCGCAGATCCAAGAACGCGAAGGGGCTCTTCCCGATTACGTCGTCGCCTGCGTCGGCGGCGGAAGCAACGCCATCGGCATCTTCCGCGCCTTCTTGCCCGATGCGGGTGTCGCGCTCGTCGGGGTCGAGGCGGGCGGCGAGGGAATTGCCTCCGGCAAGCACGCCGCGCGCTTCGCTGCGCCGGCGCCCGGAGTTCTCCATGGAACGCGGACCCTCGTGCTTCAGGACCAAGCCGGACAGGTTCTCGAGACGCACTCGATCTCGGCGGGCCTCGATTATCCCGCCGTCGGTCCGGAGCACGCCGCACTCGGCGCGTCGGGGCGTGCGCGCTATGACTCCGTGACGGATGATGAAGCGGTGAACGCGTTCCTCGCCCTCGCTCGCGTGGAGGGAATTCTGCCGGCCCTCGAATCGTCACACGCACTCGCGTGGGTGCTGCGCGAGGGCAAGCGAGGTTCGCTCGGGAAGGACCCTCTCGTGATCGTGAATCTCTCCGGACGAGGCGATAAGGACCTGGCGGTCGTGGAGGCCTGGTCCGCGGCTCGCGGCAAGAAATCGGGACGAGGGAACGTGTGATCGGATATCATCCCCGCCTATGATCATCACGCTCGAACCGGACGCCTCCGAACAGATCATCACTTCCGTCATCCGCCTCTCCGAGCGCTTCGAAGGCGTCACGGCGCGGAAGTACGAATTCCGCGGCGCCACGACGTCGATCACCGAGATCCACCTGATCGGGTCCACCCGCACGGTCCCGACCGACGTCTTCGAAAATCTGCCAGGAGTCCTTCAGGCGGTACGCGTCTCCGTGAAGTACCGCCTCATCGGCCGCCACTCGAATGCCGAAACGCCGGGCTTCGAGTACAACGGCGTCCGCTTCGATGAACGAAGCGTGAAACTCTTCGCCGGCCTTTGCGCCGTCGACACCCCAAAGCACGTCGGCGAGATGATGGCCGCGCTTCAGGCGGAGGGGATCGAGACGACCCGCATGGGAGCCTACAAGCCCCGCACGAGCCCTTACGACTTCCAGGGACTCGGCAAGGCTTGTCTCCCGTGGGTGTTTGAACTCGCGGGCAAGCACGGCATGAAGGTGATCGCGATGGAGGTGACCGACGCGCGTCACGTCGACGAGATCCGCGCGGCGCTTGAGGCGGCGGGGAATCCCACCGGCGTCATGCTCCAGATCGGCACGCGGAACACGCAGAACTTCGAACTCCTGAAATACGTCGGGCAGCAGAAGCGGTTCCCGGTCCTCTTCAAGCGCGGTATGGGGATCACGCTCGAGGAATCGCTCAACGCCTGCGAGTACGTGGCAAGCGAAGGGAATCCGAACATCGTCTTCTGTCTCCGCGGCATGAAGACCCACCTCGGGGACCCGCACCGGAACTTCGTCGATTTCGCCCACGTGCCGGTGGTGCGCCGGCAAACGCGGCTCCCGGTCTGCATCGACCCGTCGCATAGCGTAGGGCGCTTGGACATGGCGCCGGACGGCCTCTCCGATATCTTCCACGTGATCGGGCAAGGGGTGATCGCCGGGGCCACCATGGTCCTCGTCGATTTCCACCCCCACCCCGAACTGGCGCTCTGCGATGGCCCCCAGGCGCTCGCGCTCCCTCAGTTGCGAGATCTGAAGCGCTACATCGCGAGCATCCGCCAAGCCTACGAAACGGTCACCAAGCCCGCCCCGTAGGCTTCGCTTTCCAAAACGTCTGCCAAGTGGGAATCCGCTCCGGCAATGGTGTTCGTCCGATATTCGCTACTTGGATCGAGCGGGGCGGAACAGGAGCGTATCGAACGGCGGTACCGGCGCGCTCTGCGTAGGAGCCATAGGGAAGTCATAGATCATCGTCGATTCGGGCTGGGCGGTTCGCTTAACCCGTTTAAAAATCATATACGATGCGTCCAGGACGATTCCTCCGCATCCGCCAGGGTAAATCATTACTTCATTGGCGTTCCGGTAGGTCGCCAAGAAGCAGTGAAACACCCACATCTTCCCTCCCCCGGTGAGCTCGACCTCAATTCTCGCTGGTGGGCCATCCCCCATACGCTCGCGGGAGCGGCGGATAACCACGTTCCCGTGCGACACCGCCCGGAGCGAGCTGCGTTCGACGTCGCGGAAGAAGAAACGTGAATTGGGGAAGATGGAAAGGATCGCCTCGTGGTCCCGGATCACTTGGGTGCCTGGGACCATTGTCCCGATTGATTCGACCCACTTCCACGCTCCATAGAGGCCCGTGCTGTCCGCTGCGAAATCGGCGCGGACCGGGGACGGTCGGGCAGTGACTCCGACCAGGATGATCGCGGCCGCGATCGCGGAGCGGATGGTCGTCCGGGGGGTCATGGCTACCGTTGAAAGTGGTGCACGCTGGGGCCGGAAGGCAAGATGAGAACGAAGAGCCGGTCCTTGGACCCGCACCCCTTCGCACTTACTGGATCATCCCTGCTCGACAAGGGTATGATCGGAAGCGCCTAACTGGTAGTATCATCGACTCATTGCGCCCGTAGCTCAGTTGGATAGAGCGTCTGCCTCCGGAGCAGAAGGCCAGGGGTTCGAATCCCTTCGGGCGCACCACTTTTTCTCCGCCATGAACACGACTCCAGAAAAACACGAATGGACCGAAGCCCGGGTCTCACGCGCGATCTCGATGGGGATCAGCGCGGTTGTCGTCGTGGCTGACCTCTGGCTCCTCGTGGTTTTCCTTCGCGCGGCCCGCGGCCTCCCCGGCGGCCTTGCCTCCTACTGGTACATCCTCGGCGGGATCGGGGCGGTCTTCGCCTTCGCCCTCCTGAGGCTCCGCCGGCACTGGAGGGCCTTCCGGGCAGGGGAGTGACCCCCGAAGGGCACGGAGATTGCAGATTCACCCCTCCCGTGACGACCGAACCGCGTAAACCCATGCAAACTGCGACGGATGACCTCGCGGGGAGCGACCTGTTTTTTGCCACCCTTCAGGAAATTACCAGCCTGATCAATGGGGGGAAGGCGCAGGAGACCATCTTCGAGTCGGTTCTCAGCTGCGCCCTGCAAATGCTTGAGGCCCAGGCGGTTTTCCTCATCACGGTGGACGGGCCGCACGTACGGAAGTTCGCCCTGCGGACCGCTCCCGACCACCACATCCTGGGGCTCGAACGCTACGAACTGCCGAGCCATGCCGGGATCACCCGATGGGTCCTCCTGGAGGGGCAGCCGGTCCACGTGCCGGACGTCGGCGCCGATCCCCGCTACCACCCCAGTATCGACTCGCTCCCCGGCATTCGGACGGCGGCCTGCCTCGCGGCCCCGCTGAAGGTCCGCGACGCGACGCTCGGCGTTCTCGTCGCCGTGAATCGGATCGATGCCTCGCCGTTTCACGACCGCCACCTTCGCGTCCTGTCGCTCCTCGCGAATCAGACGGCGATCGCCATCGAGAACGGGAAACTTTATCGGCGCGCCGAGCAACTTGCGGTGACCGACGATCTCACGCAGGTCTACAACTACCGCTTTCTCAAGATGGGGCTCCGGCGCGAGGTGAAGCGGGCGGCTCGCTTCAGTCAGAAGTTCTCGATCCTCATGATCGACGTCGACAATCTGAAGAAGTACAACGACAAGAACGGACATCTTCGGGGAAGCGAGGTGCTCCGCCTGGTCGCGCAGATTCTGGTGCGCGAGGCGCGTTCGATCGATCTCGTCGCGAAGTACGGCGGCGACGAATTCGTGGCGATTCTCCCGCAGACGTCTCGCGAAGGCGCCTGCGTGCTCGCCGAGCGCGTGAAG